>JBKQVT010000227.1:0-6309 GCA_052139835.1 Thermoguttaceae bacterium | reverse complement strand
ATAACAGCAACGCGAAAAATCCCAGGGGGTCTGGGGGACTGGTCCCCCAGAATGCGCCCCAAAGAACCGTTTAACCCTACACTAACCCGACGCCTGTGCTTTCCATTTCACGCTGAACCAAGACAGCCGACAGACCACTCGTTGGGAGGGATGGCATGGACTATCAGGGCGACAACGACTAGAATAAAACAATGGATTGGTTGACACAGCGCGGCTAAGCCGATACAATCTAGCTTTCCCACCTCATCGCGTGTGTCTGCGGCCCGGTGTTGTAGAGTTGTGACATGAGCAACGCAGAACACATTCCTACCCATCTCCCTCAAGATGGGGCTACATTCCAGCCCCTAAGCTACTTAATTGGCGTAAAATTTCAGCCGCCAATCAATTTGCTGCGATCGAAAGGCTTGGAGTTTGCGGCAAAATTGTCTAATTCGGTGCCTGGCTTTGAGCCTCAGACGACGGAGCTCGCGGATACACAGTGGCTTTTTCAGCAAAAGGTCGGGGTAAGTGCCGATGGCTTCCTCCGGGTAGTGACAGGTGCTACTGAAGTCGCGATCGAGGTTGGGTATACGGACAATCGACTGCAATGGTTTCAGGACCGCTGTGCATTGATTTTGAACGAGTTTAGGAGAACTTTTTCGCCGGTCATGGTGTTCGCAACGACGATTCGTATGAATGGAACGCTCGCGATTGACGGCGATGCGAGAATGTTCTTGATAAGACACGTAACGGAGTTCGATGACAGGCGACTGCGGATTTTTAACAGACCGGTCCAGCTTTTTGGAATCCGCCTCACCATGCCGGCATATCAATTTCAACCTCCACCAAAGGACGGACAGCCGGCGGCTGTTGAAACCGTCGATTGGCTCATTGAGGCAAAGGCTGAATCTCTGTTCGTCGATCCGAGGAAACTGTTTCTGGAAACGCTAACCACATGGCAAAGGCCATTTCAGTGGGACGATTCGACGACAAACACCCAAATTGAGCGCCTTGAAGAAGCATCCACTTTTTTGCAACAGAAGTTTATTCCCTGCTTGACATCTGCACCGAAAAATGGGGAAAACTAATATGGCTAATGCATTTCGCGAAAATGGTTCGGAGGCGTTCTCTACGGAGTTGGCTCAATCACCAGTTTGGAAAGACGCGGTCTTTACAGAGTGTCAGGTGCTTTTTCTTGTGCCCACCGAAGATCGGCGGCCTGATTTTGCACTCAAGAAGTCAAATGATTCGGCCAGTCCAGTTCAGGTCCAGGCTATCCCAATTGAACAACGCGACGAAGACGCCGACGACGTAGCGGCCTCTGACGCCGCCAAGGCTGAGGGAGTTGCTGGTTCATACGACGATTTGCGACGCGAACTTGGGCTGTAAGACGGATGCTCCGCCCGGCTCGGACCCTACGCGCCCAGGATGTACAAGATCAATTACACTCATGCCGCTGCACGTGACCTAAGGAGGCTCAAGGGCAATCGCCCCATGCTTGAGAGAATTGACAGAACTATTCTCACCCTCAAAGAAAATCCGCGGCCGAATGGCGTTGAAAAACTTGCTGGAGACACCAAGTTTCGGGTCCGCGAGGGCGATTATCGAATCGTTTTTGAAATTGACGAGGAAACCAAGAGTGTTTTGATCACCAGGGTCCGCGACCGCAAGGACGCCTACAGAGACCTCTAGCGCGGACCTCCTCCAGGCGGGGGTGTCCTTCTCGGCATGGAGTGCCGGTCCCAACATCGTTCCTCCGCTCTCTAGCTCGGAGAGCGGACCACGTCTTCGGATTTCGTACTTTGTGGTTTGTATTCACCTGGCGGGCGCGGGTGTCGGGACGAGCTCCGGTCCGCCGCGGCCCGGGGCCGGCGCTGGATTTCCCGGCGGCAGGGCACCCGGTGCGGGAGCAGCCGGCGGCGCAGCGCCCGGCGGGCAGCCGGTCACGCGGATCTGCCAGCCGCCGCCCAGCGCCCGGTAGACCTGGATCAGGCCCAGCGCGATTTCGCCCTGGGCCTGGGCCAGCGTGTCTTCGGCGGGCACGAGGTTCTGCTCCAGGAGGGTGACGCGGGTGAGGTCGGTCGTGCCGGCCGCGTATTGGGCCAGGGTGATGCGGACGGCCTCGCCGGCGTCGGCCACGGCAGCGGCCTGGGACCTGGCGCGCTGCTGGGCCCGCAGGAACTGCACCAACCCGTTCTCCGCCTCTTGATTGGCGTTGAGCACGGTGTTCTGATAGGTGGCCACCAACTCCTGGAACTTGGCGTCCTGGAAACGGACGTTGTTGAGGATCCGCCCGTAGTTGAGAATGTTCCAGGTGAAACTCGGCCCGACGTTGCCCGCCAGGGCCCCTTCCCGGAAGAGATCGTGGAATTTCGCCGCCGAGACGCCGATGGCGCCGTTGACGGAAATGTGCGGATAGAATTCGGCCTGGGCAACGCCGATCTGCGCGCACTGGGCGGCCGCCAGACGCTCCGCCTGGCGGACGTCCGGGCGGCGCAGCAACGAGTCGGCCGGGATGCCCAGCGCCACTTCCGGCGGCGCCGTCGGAATGGGCCCCCAGCCGAGCCGGGCCTCCAGGTCTTCCGGCGGGACGCCCAGCAGGACGCACAGCGCGTTGGCGTACTGCCGCTGGGCGATCTCCAGTTCGTGGATCGCGGCCTCGGTCTGTTCCAGCGTGCTGCGGGCCTGGGCCACGTCGACCTGCCCGACGATGCCAGCCTTGAATTCACCATCGGCGATTTCCAGGGTCTTGCGCTGGAGAACGACGTTTTCCTGGGCGTAGCGGATGCGCTGCGCGGTGGTGCGATATTCCACGTAGTTCGTCGCCACGTCGCCCAGGAGGGTGACCAAGACGTCGTCGTAGCCGAACACGGAGGCGTCCAGGGTCGCGGAATCGGCTTCCACCGCCCGCCGGAACCGGCCCCAGAAGTCGAGTTCCCAACTGAGGTTGAAACCGTAGTCCCACTGGGGATACCACCGCCTCGCGATGAACGAGCTGTTGGCAGTCTCGCGGCTGTTCACGTTGCGGGTAAAGTCCCCCGTCATCGCCTGCGTTTGCGGGAAGAGGTTCCCCACGTCGATGAGCATCTGCGCCCGCGCTTCCAGCACGCGGAAGCCGGCCGCCCGCAGGGAAAGATTCTGCCGGTAGGCGCAACAAACGAGCGCGTCAAGCGTGGGATCGCGGAAGACGCTCCACCATCGGCTCAAGTCGTCCGATTGCCTGCGGACGCGGACGTCGCCGGCGTCGATCCAGTCCTTGGCCACGGGGGCCGGGGGCGGGCTGTAGTTGGGCCCGACCTTGAAGCCGTTCTGGACGTACTGGCTGACGCTGGTGCAGCCGCACGTCAGGAGCGACACGGTGACGAGGGCCGCCACGCCGGCCAGCCACGGCGCAGCGGGCCGCAGAATGATCGGGCCGCTCGGCCGCCAAGCCGTCGGACATCCTCGTTTGCGCCGCGGAGACACCATCGCCGCTTCCCTTGATAGGATTCTTGACCCCTACCTCCCCTGTTATCGACAGTATCGGCATAACGGTTCCATCCCATAGGACCAGAAAGGCGGTAAGCCGGGCAGTTTGCGAAACGCGTAGGGTGGGTCGAGCGGGGTCGAGCGCGGCGAGCCGCACCAAGAGCCGTTCCCCGACCGAACCTACCCGGCACACCACCGCCGCCACATCGTCCGGTAGGCGGCCTCGATGTTCCGCGCGAAACGGGGGGCATCCATCAACGGCGACCGCTCGATACGCTCGCGCAGCGTCGCGCGCAGACGCGTCAAACGAGGCAAATCGCCGGCCAGTTCTGCGGCGATCCGCACGAATTGCTCCGGCGTGTCGGCGATCAATTCGCTCAGGCCGAGATTCCTGAGTTGGGAAAGGCCCGCACGCCCAACGACCGTTTCCCCCACGATCGTTATCACGGGAACGCCCATCCAAAAGGAGTCCAGGCTGGTGGTATGGCCGTTGTAGGGGACGGTATCCAGCCCGATGTCCAGCCGGTGGTAAAGTTCCAGATACCGCCGGCGGGGTTGGCGGGCGACGAAGTTCACGCGATCGGGCGTGATGCCTTCCTGGGAGAGGAAGTCCAGCGTGCGTTGGCGGTGGGCGCCTTCGGCAGCCAGGATCATCAATTGCGAATGCTCGACGGCCTTGAGGACTCCGGCCCAGAGTTTCAACACGAAGGCGTTGATCTTGCAGAAGTTGTTGAGGCAGCCGAACGTGAGAAAGCCCTTCTCCAGGGCGGGCAAAAAGTTGACGGCCGGTTCGCCGCTGAGCGGATCGTAGCACCAGAACGTCTCCGGCAGCCGGATCGACTCCTCGGCGTAGCGGCCGTCGCTGAAGCCGGGCGGATCGAGGTGGAGATCGGTGAGGCGGTAGTCGATGGCCTCCAGGCCGGTGGTGCCCGGATAGCCGGCAAACGTGACCTGCACGGGAGCGGGCTTGCGGGCAAAGACCAACAGGCGGTTGCGGGCCATGTGCAGGGTCAAGTCCACCAGGATGTCGATGCGGTCCTCGCCAATGCGCCGGGCAAGCGCCTCGTCGGTCCAGCCCACGGCGTTGCGCCAGACCCCGGCATAGCCCTGGAAGCGGTTGGTGACCGCGTCGGGACGAAGCACCTGGGAGTAACAAAAAACCTCGAATCGCCGCCGGTCGTGCTGCCGAAACAGCGGCAGCAGGTTGAGTCCAACCACGTGGTCGCGAAAATCGGGCGAGACGTAGCCGATGCGCAGGCGACGATCGGGGCAGCGCTCGTTGGCATGGGGCTTGATGAACTTCGCCAGCGGCTGGGCGTGCCGCTGGTTCCAGCGGCGGTGTTCTTCACGGATTGCCAGGGCATCGTAGCCGGGGCAGAAATTCAGCGCGTAGACGAGGTTGCTGTGTATCTCCGCGGAGTCCGGTTTCAACTCCAGTGCGCGGCGACAGCAGGCGACGGTCTCGTCCAGCTTCCCCTGGGCCTGGAAGGCAGTGCCCAGGTTGTTGTGCGCCTCGGCGGAGTCTGGTTTCAGTTCCAAGGCGCGGCGGTAGCAGGCGACCGCTTCGTCCAGTTTTCCCTGGCCCTGCAAGGCGGCGCCGAGGTTGTTGTGCGTCTCGGCATCGTCGGGTTTCAGCGCCAGCGCGCGGCGGTAGCAGGCGACCGCCGTGTCCAGCTTCCCCTGGCCCTTCAGCGCGGCGCCCAGGTTGTTGAGTGCCTCGGCATCGTCGGCTTTCAGCTCCAGTGCGCGCAAGTGGCAGGCAACCGCTTCTGGCAGCTTCCCCTGGCCCTGGAGGGCGGCGCCCAGGTTGTTGCGTGCCTTCGCATAATCCGGCTTCAACACCAGTGCGCGGCGGTAGCAGGCGACCGCTTCGTCGAGCTTGCCCTGGCATTTGCAGGCATTGCCGAGGTTATTGTGCGCCTCGGCGGAGTCCGGTTTCAGTTCGAGTGCGCGGCGGTAGCAGGCGGCCGCTTCGTCGAGCTTCCCCTGGTCGTTCAACACGGTGCCGAGGTTGTTGTATGCGTCGGCATACTGCGGTTTCAGTTCGAGTGCCCGGCGGTAGCAGGCGGCTGCCTCGTCGAGCTTCCCCTGGCCTTGGAGAGCAGTGCCCAGGTTGTTGTGTGCCTCGGCGAAGTTCGGTTTGAGTTGCACTGCCCGGCGGTAGCAGGCCGCCGCGTCGTCGGGCTTCCCCTGGTCGCTCAGCGCGGTGCCGAGGTTGTTGTGTGCCTCGGCATGGTCCGGGTTCAGTTCCAGTGCGCGGCGGTAGCAGGCGGCCGCGTCATCCAGCATTCCCTGGGCCCTCAACGCGGTACCCAGGTTGTTGTGTGCCTCGACGTAGTCCGGTTTCAGTTGCACTGCCCGGTGGTAGCAGGCCACCGCGTCGACGAGCTTTCCCTGGCCCTGCAAGGCATTGCCCAGGTTGTTGTGGAACGCGGCCACGGTCCCACGGGAGCCGATCGCCCGTCCGATGTACTCGACGGCAAGTTCGTGCTTGCCCACCTGGTAGGCGATGATTCCCAGCAGGTGCCAGGCGTCGGCGTGGTTCGGCTCGGCGGCGAGGATCCGCCGGTAGCACTGCTCGGCGGCCGGGAGTCGGCCCGCCTGATGGTGCTGGAGGGCAATCGCCAGTGTCTCGGAAGCCATGCTGAGAATTTATTGTGGAAGGCGGCAAATGGTAGGGTGGGACAAGCGGAGCGAAGTCCCACCATCGGATTTTCGCGGTTTATGGTGGGACTTCGCTCCGCTCGACCCACCCACCCCTGTAAAGGTCTTACCTATGTTCGCATGGCGAGGATTCTGGCGGTAGATACATGATGAATTCGTTTGCCGCTGGTCTTCTTGGGCTGTTTGGTTTTCGGCCCA
>JBKQVT010000226.1:0-7833 GCA_052139835.1 Thermoguttaceae bacterium | reverse complement strand
CGGCAAAGCAGTTCGAGAAAGTCCAACATCTTCTGAACAACCGCCCCCGAAAACGTCTCGGCTATCGAACGCCCCTCGAAATCCTCAGTTCCCGACTTCGTTGCGATTGAGACTTGACATCACCGTTCATAAGCGATCCGCCGCGCCGCGTCGACTGGGTTATGTATCTCGTTCATTACTCGTCAGTCGGCGGACTGATCGGCTTTGCTTTATCAAAGAACGGTCTTCGCGGTAGCCTAATCGGTGCAATCATTGGACTGGTTTTAGCGGCCGGCTTGGTGTTGTAGGGTCTGCGTGGCGGCGGCTCGCCAAACGGTTGAGCGGCGCCGCCAATCCGCTGGGATAAACCCGGCGGCTCGCTGATTTCATCCGGCGTTGTCGATGGGATATCGCCCGTAGCGAAGGGCCTCGTCGAAGCAGGCCACCACGTTGGCCGGGGCGACGTGGGCCTGGATGTTGTGTACGGGGTTGAAGATGAAGCCGCCGCCGGGGGCCAGGTCGCGGATGCGGCGGCGGACCTCCTGGCGGACCTCATCGGGTCCGGCCAGGTTCAGCACCCGCTGCGTGTCGCAGCCGCCGCCCCAGAAGGAAAGCTTCGCGCCGAACTCCTTCTTCAGCGACGCCGTGTCCATGTCCTTGGCGGAGACCTGCACCGGGTTGAGGATCTCCACGCCGATCTCGATCAGGTCGGGAAGGAACTGCCACACGGCGCCGCAGCCGTGGTAGAAAATCTTCGCCTTGGTCCGCTCGCGGATCGCTTGCAAAATCCGCGCCCAGCGCGGCTTGATCATCCGCCGGTAGAGCGCCGGCGAGATCAGCGGCGCCGCCTGGCCGGTCAAGTCGTCGGCCGCGAAGTGGATGTCGATCAGGTCGCCCACTTCATCGAGGAAGAGCCGCTGGGCGGTGATGATCGTCTCGGTCAAACGGTCGAAAAAGGCCTCGGCGAACTCCGGCTCGGCGACCATGTCCATCAGTCCCTGCTCCATGCCGCGGACGCGGAGCAACTGGTTGAAGAGGTCGTGGCCGCAGGGCGCGATGCCGAACAGCGCCCGTTGGGTCCCGGCGCGGAGTTTTTGCACGCTCTGGCGCAGTCCGCGGTAGCGGGCCGGGTCGGCGGGGTCCGGCCAGGGCATCTTCTCCATCGCCTCGATCGACGGCTCGGCCAGGGGAAATTCCTGCCAGTCGTAGTAGAACCCGCCCCGCGGCCGCCGCAGCGTGGCCCCGAACTCGTCCCGGAACGACTCGCCCCGCGGCCCCTCGTCGACGAAGACCGGGGCATAGCCGGCCGGCGGATTGGAAAACACCGGAATCACGTCCACGCCGAAAATGTCCAGCACGTCGTCGTCCACCACCGCCACCTGCTGCACGGTCTCCAGGGTCCGGATCGGCCGCTTGGGCAGTCCCAGGTGGTCGCGCAGGGCCGCGTAAGTGGGAATGGCGATCGACGAGACGACGCTGCCGCCCAGGTCGATGGGCACGCGATCCGGCTCGCGATGGTCCAGGGCGGTGAGCACGCGCTCGCGGGAATTCATGCTGGTGTCCTTTTTCATAGCGGCCGCAGGGGGACAGTCCCATTTTCGCCCGGCGCGAAAATCGGGACAGTCCCCGTCTTATCGGCCCGCCGGGGTTGCGGACTTGATCTGCAGGATTTCCGACATCTCCGCCGCGGGCAGGCTGACCTTCAGTCCGGCGGCCAGTTCCTTGCCCGTCATCAGGCGGACCCGTCCGCTATTGCCGCTCTTCACTTGATACCTGGCGTCGGGCGTCAGGCCGCGCAGCGTGAGCACTTTATCCGTCTCGGGGCTCTGGCTGCGGAAGGCCAGGAGCACGGCCTCCGCGCCGTCGCGGCGACAAAACTCGACGGCGTCCCATGCCTGCGGAGCGACCGACGGCGGCAGCACGTGGTAGACGTCCTCGCGGAGGAGATGGCGATACTGTTTGTAGAGCTGGAAGTTGCGGGCCATGGCCTGCTGCGCCAGGGGCGGAAAGAGCGAGAGCCGCTCGCTGAGATGGCCTAGCAAGGTTGCCACGCCGCACATTCCGATCATGCGGCTGCGGACGACGGTATCCCAGCGGGCCGCCTCGGCGGCGACGCCCTCTTCCGCGACGATGAAAGCCATGTATTCTGCGGGGGGAAAGACGTAGCTGGCGTGGATCTGGCCCTGCCGCACCCGCAACGACTGCGACGTGTCGTCCGAGAGCCAGTGCGAAGTGGCAAACCGCGCCAGGCCGTAGTCCAGCCGGCTGGGGTAGCCGCACTCTTCCAGCATCAGCTTGGGGAAACGCCGGCGGAGGTATTGCCAGATTTCGTATTGGCCTTTCAGTGCCGCCAGGGCCCCGTCGCTGGATTGATGGCCGTGGCGCGGGTCGTTGCACACCGGGCCGGGCAGGCCCGAGTTGTCCCACTTGAGCCAGTCGAGTTGGTAGCGCTCGACGCAGTCGCCCATGACTTTCTTGAGGTGCTCGACGACGCGGGGATTGCCGGTGCAGATTTGCGTGATCGCCGGCCAGTTGCCGATCTTGAGCGTCACGTCGCGGCCGTCGCGCCGGGCGACGAAATCCCGCGGAATCACCGTGCCCACCAGGCTCGAATCGACCACTTGCGGGGCGAACCAGAGGCCGAATTTCATGCCGGCCGCGTGCACCCGCCGCGAGAGGTCCGCCAGGCCGGCGGGAAACTTGACGCGATCTTCCCGGCCATAGTTGCCCACGCCGGCGAACCAATCACCCGAGCCGTCCTTGGCCGAACCCTCGTACCAACCGGCGTCGAGCATGAAGAGTTCGACGCCCAGCTTGGCGGCCACGGGGATCTCGGCCCGCAGGGCCTCTTCCACACCCTTGGCCTCGGTGCCCCAAATGTCATACTCGATCCAGGGGAAGTTGGCCGGCAGCGGGGTCATGATATGGCGGAGGTGATCGTGCAGCATGCGCAGCGAATCGTCGAGGTCACCGCGGCTGACACCCAAGAAGACCCGCGGCGAGGCCAGCCCTTGGCCGGGCGCCAAGTCGTGATCCTGGGTATTGAGCACGCATTGCAGCATCACGCCGCCACCAGGCTGCGGCGCCAGGCGCACGGCCCAGTAGCTCTCCCATTCCACGCCGAGGAAGAGGACCTCGTGGGCCTTGCTGTTCTCGACGGCGACCCAGCCGGCCGCGGACGGAGAGTTCCAGCCGCCGCCGCTGATTTCGAGGCCTTGGGCCGGTATCGCCGCGGTGTGCTGGCGGTAGTCCTGCCGGGCGACGTAATGGACGGCGAGGTCCGCCGGGTTGGCCGCCAAGTGCATCTCCAGCGGCCCAAGCACCCTGATCTTCGGGATAGGGGCGGCGCCGGTGTTCTGGACTTCCGACTGGAACTCCCACACGTCTTCGCCAACCGAATGCCTGACCGTCCAACGCAATTCCAGGCCGTCCTTGCGGAGCCAGTGGGCCGTCACTTTGCCCGTGCCCTGCCTGGCCGCACGAATCTCCGCGGCCGCCAACTTCCAATCATCCGCTTTTGACGGGTCGGGCCCGACGCTTGTGTCTTGAATAAGATAGGGTCCGATGCTTGAGTTCGGCGCAACCCAGTTGGAGCCGCTGACTGTGCTGCCGAGTCTTTCGGCGATGATGGACCGCTGGCCCTGCTGGACCTCGAAGATCATGCCGGCTTCCGCACTCGCAGCGGCCAAGCAACAGGCAAGTGCCCAGGTGCAGAGAAACATCGGTTTCCGCGTCTTCATGTCAGCCCTCCATTTCGTGTCGTTGGTGTTTTTAACGCTGCTGCTTCAGTTTCGCCATGCACTCTTCCATGCTCTGGCGCCGCGTGCGGCGGGTGTTGTAGACACCCACGGTGCAGTAGCCGCGGTAGTCGATCCGCGCGAGTTCCGCCAGAAAGGCGGCCGTGGGCCAATGGCCAGCCCCCAGCACGTCGCGGTTGGTCTCCGAGAGGTGGACGTGGGCGAGGATGTCGCGAATACCCGCCAGCGGGGCGAGCATGTCCTTCTCTTCGATGTTCATGTGGAAGGTATCGACCATCATCCGCAGGCCCGGCAGATCGAGCTCTCGGACCACCGCGGCCACTTCGGCGATGGTGTTGTGGAAGCCGACTTCGCCGTGGTTCACCGGCTCGAAGGCCAGCGTGACGCCTTTCTCGGTGGCATAGCGCCCGATCTCCTCGACGGCCTGGCGGATCCGCGCGGCCCCGGCGGCCCGGTCGGGCTCGTCGCTGAGTCGCCCCTGGAGCGAGCCGAAGACGATCAGCGACTTCCACTCGGCCGCCAGATCGACGAACCCGCGCAGCAGGGCGACGGTCCGCCGCCGCACCGCGTCGTCGACCGTCGAGAGGCAGTTGCCCCGGCTGTAATAGGTCGAGCCGGTCTGGAAGGCGCACATCGTAGAGCCGGCCGCGGCCAGCGAGCGCCGCACCCGCGGCTGGTCGAACTGGGCCGGGTCGGCAATCTGCAGCTCGACGCCGTCGTAGCCGGCGTTTCGCAGGCAGGCCAGGTCGCCGTCAAACTCGTCCCAGTCGCGATACGAGCCCGGATCGGGCAGGACATAACTCAGTCGCATGGCGTTAATCCCTCCGGGGCAGGCTGGCGCCGCCGTCGACCAGCAGCGTGACGCCGGTGATGTAATCGGACTCGTCGCTGGCCAGGAAGAGGAAGGCGTCGGCGCATTGCTCGGCGGTGCCGAACTCGCGCAGGGGGATGGCAGCGGTGGCGCGGGGGCCGAAGTTGGGATCGGTCTCGTAGCAGATTTTCGATAGTCCTGCCATGACGATCCCCGGGGCCAGGACGTTGACGCGGATGCCGTGGACGGCCAGTTCCTGGGCCATGTCGCGGGCCATCAGGGCCAGGCCCGCCTTGGCCACGCCGTAGCAGCAGCCTTCGGGCCAGGGCATGTCCTGGACCCAGGAGCCGTTGAAGAGGATCTTGCCGCGGACGCCGCGCTGGCAGCCGGGCTTCGCCAGCGGCTCCTGGCCGACCATGATCCGCGCCGCCGCCTGGCCCAAATGAAAATTGCCGGTGAGGTTCAGGTCGAGGTGCGCCTGCCACTGGTCGGGGCGAATGTCCAGGAAGGGGCCGTTCTCGACCATGGCGGCGTTGCCGATGACCACGTCGATCCGCGGATGACGGCGGCGGACCTCGGCCAGCATGGCGTCGATCGAGGGCCGGCTGCCGGCGTCGCAGACGAGATACTCGATCGTGCCCGGGGCCGTCTGGGCGGCCTGCGCGATGGCCGCCCCTTCGGCCAGCGGTTTGCGGCCGGTCATCACGACCGTGGCCCCTTCTTCGCAGAGCCGGCGGCAGGTGGCCCGCCCGATGTCGCCGTATCCGGCCGTCACCACGATCACTTTTCCACTCACGCGTCCCGAGGCGGTTGTCATGGCAGTTCCTTGGATAAGGGTTACGATTTCGGTTTAGTCCAGGACGCGCCCAGTTCTTCGAGGGTGCGGCCCTTGGTTTCCGGCACGACGAAGAGCGCGAAGAAAAAGGCCAACAGCGAAACGCCGGCATAGATCCAGAAGACCATCGCCGGCGAGCCGAAGGCCTCTTTGAAGTAGGCGGTCATGGGGGGAAAATAGTTGGTGGCCAGGAAGCACGCGGTCCAGACGCACACCGACGCCACGGTCATGGCCTTGCCGCGCAAACGATTGGGGAAGATCTCCGACATGATGAGCCAGGCCAGCGGCGCCAGGCTTACCAGGTAGGCCCCCATGACCAGGCACATCGTTACCACGGCGTAGACGCCGGTCGTATGAAGGTGAAACAACGTGCCGAGCAGCGCCATTCCCGCGGCCATGCCGGCGGTGCCAATCAGCAGAAGCGGCTTGCGGCCGAGGCGATCGACCAGCAGCAAGGCCGCGATGGTGCAGACGATGTACCAGATATTGAGGATGACGTTGACAAGAATGGCCTTGCTGGGGTCGGGAAACCCGGCGTCCTGGAAGACGGTGGGCATGTACTCGATGAGAATGCTGGCGCCGCTGAGTTGCTGAAGGGCCGCCAGCACGCAGGCGATCAACATGGCGAACCGCATTCCCGGCCGTATCAGTTCGCGCCAGCTCCCTTGGTCCTCGTTGGACGCCAGGATGTCTTTCATCTCGGTCTCGGCGTGCTCACTGCCGTCGATCAGCGTCAGCACGTCCAGGGCCTCGCCGAGCCGGTTTTTCTGGGCCAGCCAGCGGGGGCTTTCCGGCACCAGCAGCAGCCCGACGATGAACAGCGGCACCGGGGCGGCGTTGGAGGCCAGCATCCATTGCCACTGTCCGTGGAAGGACAAGGAATAGGAGACGACCACCGCACAGGCCCCGCCCACCACGATCGCCAGTTGATTGACCGTCACCAGTCCGCCGCGGATGCGCGGCGGCGACATTTCGGCGATGAACATCGGCGAGACCACGGAGGCCAGGCCGATCCCCACCCCGCCGAGGAAACGAAAGAGGCTGAAACTGACGACGCCGCTGGGCATCGCCGTGCCGATCGCGCCCGCGGCGAACAGCAGGCCGGCCAGGATCAGGGTCCACTTCCGGCCCCAACGATCGCCCAGGGGACCGCCAACCAGCGGGCCGGCCATGCAACCCAACAGGGCGCTGCCCATGGCCAGGCCCACTTGATGCGGATTCAGGCCGAAGGCGGGCTTGATGAACACCATCGCCCCGGAAATGATCGACAGATCATAGCCGAAGAGAAACCCGCCCACGGCCGCCACCATGGCCAGGAGGTAAATCAGGTACGGTTTGCGGCCGTCCCGCAATCGCGGCTGGTCAAGTGAGGGACGATTCAAGATTTCATCTCCCGTCGTTTCAACGCGGTGAAAAGTTCGGTTCCTCGTCCCCCTGGACGGCATCCCTGCGAAACCGCAAGCGTGCCGCCGTTCCAAACCCTAAATCCCCAAATCCCCAAATCCCTAAATCGCCGCTCCCTCACCTCCCCAGCCAGCCGCCGTCGACCACCAACACGTGCCCGTCCACGTAGTTGCTGGCGTCGCTGGCGAGGAACAGCAGCGGGCCGACCAGGTCCTCAGGCTGGCCCCAGCGACCGGCCGGGATGCGGCCGCGGATCTGCGGCTCGCGGACCGGGTCCTGCACGATCGCCGCGCACATGGCGGTGTCGAAATACCCCGGCGCGATGGCGTTGACGTGGATCTTCTTGCTCGCCCATTCGTTGGACAGGGCCTTGGTGAGCCCGACGACGCCGTGCTTGGCGGCCGTGTAGGCGGCCACGGTCCAGGCCCCCTGGAAGCTGGCCAGCGAGGCGATGTTGATGATCTTCCCGCCCCCCTGCCGCTCCATCACCCGCGCCGCCTGCTGGCAGAGCTCGAACACGCCGGTCAACATCAGGCTGAGGATTGCGTCCCAGCGGTCCAGGTCGAACTCCATCGCCGGCTGGCGATGCTGGATGCCGGCGCAGTTGACGAGGATGTCCAGGCGGCCGAAGTGTTCGACCACCCGCGGGATCACCGTGCCCCGCTGGGCGCGGTCGGCCAGATCGGCCTGGAAGAAGGCCCATTGGCCGCCGCAGGCCGCCACCCGGCGGCGGATTTCCTCGCACTCCGTTGCCAGGTCGACCACGGCCAGCTTGGCGCCGGCCGCGACCAGGCCCTCGCTCATCGCCAGGCCCAGCCCGCTGCGGCCGCCGGTCACCAGGGCGACGCGGCCGGAAATGTCGAACAAGTTGCCCGCGACTTTTTCACCCATTCGCGTCACCGCGCAAATTCTCCCCTCTCCCTTTGGGCATTGGTATCTACACAACTCCGGCCCGAGGACCCTACGAACGAGAGCGTACTGAGTGCTAGCACTGCTTTCTTCGCGGAAAATGCGGGAAAGCCCGCCGTGCGTGCGAAAGCGTGCTC
>JBKQVT010000225.1:0-16788 GCA_052139835.1 Thermoguttaceae bacterium | reverse complement strand
GCTGCCGCTGCATCTCCCGCACTTCCTCGGTCGTCTTCATCGAGCAGAACTTCGGACCGCACATGCTGCAATAATGCGACTGCTTGTCGTCGGCCGCGGGCAGCGACTCGTCGTGCATCCGCCGGGCCGTCTCCGGATCGAGCGCCAGACGGAACTGCTCGGCCCAATCGAAGCGGAAGCGGGCCGCGCTGAGGGCGTCGTCGCGACCTCGGGCCCCAGGACGATGCCGGGCCACGTCCGCCGCGTGCGCGGCGATCTTGTAGGCGATCACCCCCTGCCGCACGTCCTCCAAATTCGGCAAGCCCAGGTGTTCCTTGGGAGTGACGTAGCAGAGCATCGCCGCGCCGTACCAGGCCGCCATCGCCGCGCCGATCGCGCTGGTGATGTGGTCGTAGCCCGGCGCCACGTCGGTCACCACCGGTCCCAGGACGTAGAACGGCGCCTCGTCGCACCACTCCATCTGGAGCTGGATGTTGCGCTGGATCTGGTCCATGGGCACGTGGCCGGGCCCTTCGATCATCACCTGGCAGCCGCGCTCGCGCGCCGTGCGTCCCAACTCGCCCATCACCCGCAACTCGGCGAACTGGGCCTCGTCGCAGGCGTCGGCCAGCGAGCCGGGCCGCAGGGCGTCGCCCAGGCTCCAGGTCACGTCGTACTCGCCCATGATGTCGCAGAGGTCGTCGAAGTGGGTGTAGAAGGGATTCTGCTGGCCGTGGACCGCCATCCACTTGGCCACCAGCGCCCCGCCGCGGCTGACAATGCCCGTCATGCGTCCTTGGCACAGCGGCACGTGCTCCCGCAAGACCGCGGCGTGGATGGTCATGTAATCGACGCCTTGCCGGGCCTGTTGGGCGACCACGTCGAGAAAATGTTGCGGCCGCATGTCGGCAATGTCGTCGAGTTGCTGGGCCACCTCGTAGATCGGTACGGTGCCGACCGGGACCGTCGCCGCGTCGATCATCCGCTGCCGCACCGCGCCGATCTGCTCGCCGGTGGACAGGTCCATCACCGTGTCGGCCCCGTAGCGGACCGCCAAACGCAGCTTCTCCAACTCGCACGCCGGATCGCTGGAAAGGGCCGACTTGCCCAGGTTGGCGTTGATCTTCGTCCGCGCAGCAATGCCGATGCCGATCGGCTGCAAGCCCTTGGCCAAATGGACCTTGTTGGCCGGAATGACCATCCGGCCGCGAGCGACCTCCTGGCGGACCAGTTCGGCCGCGAGTTGCTCGCTCCCAGCGACCGCCTCCATCGCGGGGGTGATGATGCCGGCGCGGGCCTGCTGGATCTGGGTCATGTTGCCATAGTAGCGGCATTTTGCCCGGTGTCAAGGTCCGCCGTTTCCCCTCCGTGGACGGGGGTGGTGTGGAATGCCGTGGGCATCTTTCCCAGTCTTCTTAATCGCCACAATCGCTTTAATGCTCAAGATCGCCGTAATCGGAACCGATAACAACCATGAATACGTGGCCACGGGTGTTCCCTGCGCGAACCCATGGCCAGCAGAACCCCAGGAAGGAAACCCGGCATGCGACACCACGATGGATCCCTCGTTTCGGCCGGTGAGGTGGATATGCCCCAAGACCCCGCTGCCACAACTCAAACCATGCCGCGTTCCCGGTCATCGACCGGCACTCCAGGGAGGCTGCTGGCGCAGCTCCCGGATCTGAGCGTCGAGGAGCTGGAAACGCTGGTGGAAGAGCACATCGCCGCTTCGGATGGCCGGATGATCAGCCAGTCGCTGGCGAGCAAATTCGTCGTGGGCGGGGGCATCCTCCTGGTGGTGGCTGCCCTCCTGCCGTTTACGATGGCGAGAAAGACACAGCCGAAGCCGGTCGGCAACGACTTGGCGCGGTGGCATTCCACCCCGGCGCCGGAGGCCGACGTGGCCCCCGGCTGGAACGGCGGCGGTGGCCAGACCGCAGGCGAAAATTCGCCGGCCGGCGGGCCGACCGGTCCGCAGGGGTCGACTGTGGTCGAAGCGATTCCCGCCGGCCTGGGCGGCAACGTCCATGCACCGACCTGGGCGGAGGGTGCCCAGGGGTCGCTGGCCGCCGGATCACGGGCGGGGGGAAACAACGCCGCGGCGCCCAATCTACCGACGCAAGTGCCGCCGTCGGGCGTGTCTCCGGGATTCCCGGCCGGCGGCGATCGCGCCGCGCAGGCCGTGGAGGCGAATCGGCCGACGGCCCTGACCAACTCGGGGTCCGGCGACCGGCGGCCGGTGTACCAGGCCGACGCCCGGAACGACCCGGCCAATGCCTACCGCGGCGAGAACCGCAACAGCCCGCCCCCCGCGGTCAGTCCGGTCGTGCCTGACCCCAACCGCGAGGTCCCGCCGCCAGACCCGGGTGCACCTCCGCCCCCGCCGACGAGCGACTTGCCACCGACTCAGCCCTCCGCGGCACCCCCGCCACCGCCATTGGACACAGCGCAGCTCGACCCGATCGTCCCTCTCCCTTCCACGCAGGACCACCAATGAGCGCCCTGGACCAAGCCTTCATTAAAGCCTATTCGCACCGGGCCCCGGTTGGGGCGGCCGCGCGGATGCCGGCGGCCGACTCTGCGGTCCCGGCGCCGGCCGGCGTGGCCGCGACGCTGGCCCCTCCGCCGGGCGCCCGACCCAGCGCCGGTCTCCAGGCGGCCATAGCATCGCGGGGGCCGGCACGAACGGCCGCCATCGAGCGGCTGTTTACCAACTTGGCGAAACCCGCGGGCCGCTCGATGGAAGCAGCCCGCGAGCCGGGCCGGTCGGTGTCCGCCCGCGAAACGCTGGGAATCGTGCCGCCGCCGGCTCGAACCGCCGCGCCGCGGCCAGCCCCAGTTGCCCCCCCCTCGGCCAGGGCGATTCTGCCGCCGACCATCGAGACGCCGTCCATGCCGCCTTTCCCCTTGAGCCTCTGGCCCAAGGGCGGGGACGAGCCCGGCGATTCGCTGGAGACCATCGCGGCAAAGGCGCCGCCGACGGAACCAGCAGCCGAACCGTTGCCGCAACCTCTCGCGCAACCGCAATCGCAACCTCTGGCGGATCAGGCGGCGACAACTGCGACAGCGACGACAACAGCGACGCCGGCGACAACGCCGGCGTGGCGGCCGATGCTCGAAGTGGATCATTTCGTCTGGCCGCGGATCTGCCAACAGTTGCACACCGTTGCGGTGCGGCAGATGGAGGAACTGGCCGATGCCCTGCTGGCCGCCGCCGGCAAGGATCGCAAGGTCCTGGCGATAGGGGGGATCCAGGCGGGCGACGGCGCCACGACGATGCTGCTTTGCGCCGGGCGGCTCCTGGCCGGGCGCGGTTTCCGCGTCCTGCTGGCCGACGCCGCCTTCGCCTATCCGCAGTTGGCCCGGCAGTTGGCCGTGGCCCCGCAGGCCGGCTGGGAAGCGGTGTTGGCGGGCCGGTTGCCGCTGGAGGACGTGATCATCGAGTCGACGGCCGACCGCTTGGCCGTCCTGCCCACGGTCCGGCCGCCGTCGGGCGACCGCGGCCGCAACACCGCCGGCGATCTTGCCGGCAAGGAGGCGGCCTTGGCCGCCAGCCTCGACGTGCTGGCGCAACATTACGACTTCGTCCTCGTGGACGTGGGCCCGCTGGAAGGCCGCGCCGCGGCCGGCCTGCCCGCACTGGGTAGCGGCAGCGGGCTGGAGGCGGCCATCGTGGTCCATAATCCCCGCACCGCCGGCGCCCAGCGCCTCGCCGAGGTGCAAAGCAGCCTCGCCGCCGCCGGCGTGGCCCAAATCGGCGTCATCCAAAACTTCGTCCGCTCATAGGTGGACCATGTATGAATCCTATTGGCAGCTTCGGCAGAGACCCTTCGAGAACAATGCCGATCCGCAGTTCTACTATCCCGGCGAGTCGCACCAGGCCGCCCTGCTGAAATTGCGCTATGCCGTGGAAAACCGCCGCGGCGGCGCCCTCCTGGCCGGGGCCTCCGGCTCCGGCAAGACGCTGCTGACCAACATGCTGCGGGCCGTGCTGGGCGAGAACTTCGCCCCCTTCGTCCACCTCGTGTTTCCGCAAATGGCCACTCCCGAGCTGCTGGCCTACCTGGCCGACGAACTGGACGGCTCCAGCACGGCCACCGCGCCCTCGGGCGTCCACGAAAGCGTGCTGCGGATCCAACGGGCGCTGGCCGACAATGCCCGCCGCGACCGCCACGCCGTCCTGGTGATCGACGAGGCCCAACTGCTCGACAACAACCATACGCTGGAGGCCCTGCGGCTGCTGCTGAATTTCCAGCCCGACAACCAGCCGGGCCTGACGCTGCTGCTGGTCGGCCAGCCCGGCTTGCTCTCGACGCTCTCCCGCATCCCGCAACTGGAAGAGCGGCTGGCGGTGAAGTGCCTGCTGCGCCCCTTCAACGAGGAGGAAACGGCGGCCTACGTGAGCCATCGCCTGCGGGCGGCCGGCGCCGTGCAGCCGATCTTCGACGCCGAGAGCCTCACCGCCCTGCACGGCCTCACGCATGGCATTGCCCGGCAGATCAATCGGCTCTGCGACTTGGCGCTCTTGATCGGCTATGCCGAGGAGCGGCGGATCATCACGGCCGAGCACGTCGAGGCGGTCTGCGAGGAGCTGGTCACTGTCGTGCCGGAGTAGCGGGCACGCCGCCGATTGAATCCCCGCGGCCAAACTGCTATCCTGGCTGGGAGCAACCCGCGGGTGCCACGACCATGCTTCGCATGGTGCCCGGCTTGTCCAGCAGTGTCGAACTGCGAGCGGGTGCCACTGCTGGCTTGGCCAGCAGTGTTGACCACCGCAGCCGCAGCACCACGAAGGCCATCGCCATGCCGGCCGGCCAGGACTTCAGCAGCGAGCCCACCCCACGACGCAAGCGCTCCAGGGCCATCGGCGGCTGGCTGGCGCTGGTCGTGCCGAGCATCGTGAGCGTGCTGGTGCTCATGGTCGCCCTGGGTTTCCTGGTGCTGTTTACGCCCGTGGAAAGGCCGGCCGCGGCGGCCGATCGCCAGCGGATCGTCGATATCCACGCCGTGGCCGCCCAGATCGACGACTACAGGCCGGATGCCGGCCGCGAAACCTTCCGGCGGCATGAGTACTTCGACCGCTCGTTCGAGCTCGATTACAGCTACGCCCCAGGGAAGGGCGACGACCTGGCGATGAACTCGACGCTCACGGTGGCGGCGACGACGGCCGACGCGGAGCGGCTTTTCCGCCGCCGCTGGGGGCTCGACGCGGCCGCCCGGACGCTCTCGGGCGGCAAGGACCTCCGGCTCATCGAGCGCAACGACATCTTTCATTGGGGCGACCAATCGCGGCTGGGCGTGCTCATCGCCGGCGGCAAGCCGGTGGGCAATCTCTTCGTGGCCCGCCGCGGCAGGACGGTCTTCTATTTGCTCGTCAGCGGCGCGTGTTTCGACTCGCCCGAGGCCTTTTCGAGCCTGGTCCTTCCGACGCTCCGGGGGAAAGGGATTTAGGGATTTAGGGATTTAGGGATTTAGGGATTGGGGACCAGAGGCCAGGGACCAGGGGGCGCGACACACGTCCCCTCTCCCGCCGGGAGCGACCAACCTGCGGTCGGTGCCCGAGGGTGAGGGCTGCTCCTTTCCTTCATCCTTGATCCTTCATCCTTCCTTCCAATCCCCAATCCCTAATCCCTATTGTTAGAACAGGGCTGATGTCGAAGTCACTTCAGCGAATCTCGGTTTCTATGGCCATGCGGGGGGGTAGGCGGGTCGGCGTAATGCCTTGCGGCATAAGGACTTCGGTTGCGGGTGCTGTCGCTGTTGCACACTCCCCGTCGTGGGGGCCTCCAACATCTTTCCAACATTGCCGCAAGTCGTTTCCGCGTAGGGACTTAAGTTCGCCCCCCAAAGGTAGATTTTTGGAATTGTGCCAGTGCATGTCAATTTGGGTAAAATGGTTTTCTCAGATCGTTTGTTTGCAACGACTTAGCGTGGCCAAATTTCTGTCAAACACGTGTTTGAAAGTGGCCAAAAGTTCGTCTTGACACGCTGGCCAGAAACCAACAATGGGCGATTGTTTTCGTTGCCCGCGGCCGGTCTCGGCTCCTGCGACAGAAGTCATTGCCACGTCTTAGGTTGCGGCCGCAGCCCAGGCGGCCGTGCCGCGGCGATTTTTTGATTTTTTCGGGGCGTGGGTCTTGTCTGGTCCCGGCTGGCCTGGTCACCGGCGCGCAAGGGGTTTTTTGCGTGGCCCAATGATTTCGACTTCTTGCGAGTTTCGGAAGTGCGTTTGGCCCTGGAAAACAAGGGGAAAGTGCGCGGGTGGTTGGTAATTACTGGAAAATTTGCAGCAAAATGGGCGCTATGTCGTAAAAAAATCGCCGATTTTTTACGCAAGGAGTTAGAAGTTAGGAGTTAGGAGCTAGGACTTAGGCAGCACGCAGGAATTGGTCTACCCGCGCCACGGCGCCAACCCCTTAAGAGCACGGTAGCCCTGAGATCGGGTTGGTATTTCATTTCCTGCGTGCTGCCTTAGCGGACGGGGACCGGAAAGCTCCCCTCTCCCGCCGGGAGAGGGTCAGGGTGAGGGCGCGGCGGGCCGGGCGAAGAAAACTCGCGCGGAGCCGCGGGGAAAAGAGGGGAACCGCAGATATACGCAGATTAACGCAGAACAGACGAATTCTCACGCAAAGGCGCAAAGACGCAGGGAAGGAGAGGGAAAGGGAACCGCATATGGACGCAGATTGACGCAGAAAGGGAAAGCGGCGGCAGAAGGGTCTCGCGCGGAGCCGCGGAGCCGCAGAGGGAAGGAGGGGAACCGCAGAAATACGCAGATTTACGCAGAACAGACAAATTCTCACGCAAAGGCGCAAAGGCGCCAAGGCGCGGGAAGGAGAGGGAAAGGGAACCGCAAATGGACGCAGATTGACGCAGACGGGGCCGGAAAGCTCCCCTCTCCCGCCGGGAGAGGGTCAGGGTGAGGGCGCGGCGGGCCGGGCGAAGAAAACTCGCGCGGAGCCGCGGGGGCGCGGGGGGAAGATGGGAACCGCAGATTAACGCAGATTCACGCGGAAAGGATCGGGCTTCCTAATCCCTAATCCCCAATCCCTTGCGTTCGGGGGAGGGCTTCCGGTTTTCATCCTTCATCCCTCATCCTTGTCGTGCCTTCCGCCCTACCTTCATCCTTGATCCTTTATCCTTCATCCTTAATTTCCCCGGGGGCTGGCGGTCGCATCTTGACAGTTGTATACTCCTGTTTTAATCATCACCCCGACAGGCAGGGCGGGGCCGGACCGAGTGGCCCGCATCAGGCGGGGAGATGGTTGTCGCGGGTCAGGACGCGAGGTGTGGCAATGGCAGTGACCACCGTGGAACTCCTGTTCTGGGCGAAGCGAGGGACCGACGGCACGGGCCCCTCGGAATATCACCCGCTCGTCTGCCACCTGATTGACGTGGCAATGGTTTGCCGCGCCCTATGGGACGAAAGCCTTTCGGGGTCGCTTCGTGCGTGGCTTGCCGGCCAGATCGGTCTGGATGAGGACGACGCTTGCCATTGGATTGCCTTTTGGGCAGGGGCACACGACATCGGCAAAGCGTCGCCGGGGTTCCAGCAGAAGTGGCCTGCCGCGAAGACAAGGCTCAGCGAAGCCGGGTTCGCATTCCGCGCCCTCGCGGAGGCTCCCCATGGAACCGTGGGTGCCGTGGCTTTGCCAGAGCTTTTCGCGCAGCACGGCTTGGACCAGGACTCTTCCCGGCGGTTGGCGACGGCGGTGGCCGGCCACCATGGCGTGTTTCCCACTACCCGCGAAGTCCTTGACGCGAAGTCGGCCCTTGGTGGTCGGGAATGGGGCGATGCACGGTCGGCAATAATCAACCACTTGGCAACGGTCATGGAAATCGGCGACGCGAGGGTTCCCACGCTGCCTCCACAAGAGGCTGGGCACGCGGTGCTCATGGTTCTGGCCGGCCTCACTTCGGTGGCCGACTGGATCGGCTCGCAGGAATTGTATTTTCCGTACGCGGGCGGCGAAGTCGATCCTGAGAAATACGCGGTCGATTCCCGCGAGCAGGCGGGAAATGCGTTGTCCGCGTTGGGGTGGACCGGCTGGAGAGCATCGCCCCAGCCGCTGACGTTTGGCGAACTGTTTCCCTTCGCGCGCGACTCCATTCGGCCCCTACAACGCGAAGCGGTGAGGCTTGCGGCGGAGATTGCGGCTCCTGCTCTGGTTCTCATCGAGTCACCGATGGGGGAAGGCAAGACGGAGGCCGCGATGTACCTGGCCGACCATTTCGGCGCGGTGTACGGCCAGCGGGGGTGCTACTTTGCTCTGCCCAGCCAAGCGACCAGCAATCAAATGTTCGGTCGGGTTTGCCGCTTTCTTGCACACCGCTATCCGGATGTTCCGGTCAATATCCAGTTGCTGCACGGCCACGCGGCCTTATCTGCCGAGTTTGAGCTGCTGCTGAAGCGGGGCGCGGTTCCAGACGTGCGGGGAATCTGTGATGAGTCGGCTGGCGGCACGGACGACGGGAATGTCCTGGCGGCGGAGTGGTTCACGCACCGCAAGCGAGGGCTGTTGGCGCCGTTCGGGGTGGGGACGGTGGACCAGATTCTCCTGGCGGTCTTGCAGACGCGGCACGTCTTTGTGCGGCTCTTCGGGCTGGCCCACAAGACGGTGATCGTCGACGAGGTGCATGCCTACGACGCCTACATGAGCACGCTGCTGGAGCGGCTGCTGGAGTGGCTTGCGGCGATGGGTACTTCCGTCGTGCTGCTTTCGGCCACGCTGCCGCGGGCCAAGCGAGAATCGTTGGTCAGGGCTTATGCCGGTTCCAACGTGGCTTGCGCAGGCGAGGAGGCAGCGTACCCGCGGATCACCGTCGTGACGGGCGGTCGGTGCCTTCAGACGCACGCACCGGCCAGTTCCCGGCCGCCGGTCCATGTGAGTTGGCACTCCGGGGGCCCACGCCTCGGCGAGGAGTTGGCGGATGCCTTGAAGAATGGCGGATGTGCCGCCGTGGTGTGCAACACCGTGGGCCGCGCCCAGGAGGTTTACACGTTACTGAAGCGGTACTTTCGCCCGGGCGAGGAGTTGGACCTTTTTCACGCCCGGTATCCCTTTGGCGAGCGGGATTCTCGTGAGAGACGGGTTCTTGCGCGATTCGGGAAGAGTTCGGAGGGCCAACGTCCGCGCCGTGCCGTGCTGGTGGCCACCCAGGTGATTGAGCAAAGCCTCGACCTGGACTTCGATCTCATGGTGACGGAGTTGGCGCCGGTCGATCTTGTCTTGCAACGTGCGGGGCGGTTGCATCGTCACGCCCGGAACGAACGTCCTATCCGCGATCGACAACTATGGATCACCGAGCCGTCCACTACAGCCGACGGCACGCCGACGTTCGAGCACAGCGAGCGCGTCTACCAGCGTTACCTGCTGCTTCGATCTTATCTGCGGCTTCGCGCGACACCAACAATCCGCGTTCCCGACGACGTTGAGGAGATGATTGAGGACGTCTACGCGGCGTTGCCTCTGCCAGCGACGATGGATGCCCGTTTCAAGGCGGCCTTGGAGCAAAGCAGGCAAGAACTTCTGGAAGAGGAAGAAAAGAACCGCCGCGTGGCCAGGAATTACCTAATCAAGCCGCCCGCCTGGGCGGACGACATCCTCGAGGATTTCTGCCAGCAACTGGAGGAGGACAACCCCGATATCCATCCCGCGCTCCAGGCATTGACGCGACTGAGCGAGCCGACCGTCCAGCTAGTCTGCCTGCATCAGGTGGCCGGGCGGTTGTGTCTTGACCCTGGTGGCTCGGAGTCCATCGACCTGGAGCAGCAGCCGGATCCGGGGAAAATCCGGAAGCTGCTATGCAACGCCATCACGCTCTCGCACCCGGGTTGCGTGCGCCATTTCACGGCCCAAGGTTGCCCCCACGGCTGGCGCCGCAGTGCGCTGCTGCGGCATTACCGTGTGATGGAACTGGACAATAAAGGGGAATCGCCGGCGGGCAGCTATAATCTGCGTCTCGATCCGGAACTGGGAATCGTCATCAACCGGTGCGATTGTAAGGAGAAGTGGGAAGCATGCCGTTCACATTCAACCTGACGGAATCGCCCTTCATTCCATGCGTGATGGCGGACGGAAAACTGAGGGAGTTGGGACTCCTGGATACGCTCCTGCAAGCCCATGCCATTCGTGAGATCCGGGACGGCTCACCCCTGGTGACGATTTCATTGCACAGGCTCCTACTGGCGATCTTGCACCGCATCTTCGGGCCCGCCAGCCTGAGTGAGTGGAAGGAACTTTGGTGCGCCCGGCGCCTGGACAACGCGGCGCTGACCCGCTACTTTGATCGCTGGAAGGCCCGTTTCGACCTGTTCGACGCGGACCATCCGTTCTATCAGACGGGGGGAATGACGACCGTGAATCCTCTGCCGGTCGCGGCGCTGTTTGACGAGCTTGGCTGCAACAACAACCCGACCCTTTTTGACCACACGGTCAACGACCTTCCCCAGGCGGTTGACTTCGGCACTGCGGCGCGCGGCCTGGTCGCTCGACAGGGCTTTGCCCTTGGACTGGGAGTGAGCCCTACCGTGGCCATCAGGGGGCGCAGCTTCAAGACTGGGAATCGGCTCGACGGGCCTCTGGCTCGTGGCATCCTGCTCTTGATGCGCGGTGACACGGTCTTCGAAACCCTGCTCTGTAACCTTTCGTTGTATGAGCCGTCCGCGGCCGATCTGCCGGTGTGGGAAAATGATGAGCCGGAGCGGTTGATGGATACGTCGCACGCGTTTGGCAGGCTGGACCTTTACACCTGGCAGAGCCGGCGACTGTGCCTTGTATGTCCCGAGTCGGAAAGCGTCGCCCTGGTGAGCCGGGTCCACTTCGCCCAGGGGCGCGGAATCGACAAGGGCGAGATCGACCCTCTCAAGCCGTACCGGAAGGACGACAAGGAGGGTTGGGTTCCCTTCGGCGTAAATGCCAGCCGCGCGCTTTGGCGAGATTCGGCGGCGCTCTTGGAACTGACCCACAACACGGAGCGGCCCGTCGCAGCCCTCAATTGGGTGGCGAGAGCAACAGCCGAAGGGACTCTTCCGCGGGAGCGAATGCACACGGTGGACGCAGTTGCGCTCGGCACACAACGGGGCAAGGCCGGAAAGATCCTCCTCTGGCGGCACGATCGCATACCACTGCCGTCAGCCTATCTCCAGGACACGGAACTCGTCGCGTGCTTGCGCATTTCGCTTGACCAAGCCGAGAAAGTGGGTGGCGTACTGCGTCAAGGCGTCTGGGCGCTGGCCAGTGAGGTCCTCGCGCCGGGCGACCGCAAGCCGGACGCGGACCGCGTGCGGGCGATGGTCGAATCGCTTGCCCCGGAGCGATTGTATTGGTCGCGCCTGGAAATTCCGTTCCGAGCTTTCTACGTTAATCTGGCCAGCCGGGCGGACATGATCGACCGGCAGCAGATGCTGGCGTGCTGGGTGCGCGAGCAATTGTGCGAGCGGGCGGTCAATGCCTTTGATGAAATTGCCGAACAACTGGACAATTCGGCCCGGATGCTGCGCGCCGTTGCCGTCGCTAGGAGCAGTGTGACTGCAAATCTTTATAAGATCACGGAGCAATACAAGGAGCTTTTGCATGGGCAGGACGACTGAACTCATTGGTCGGTTTGTCGGCCAACTGGAACAACTTCCGCGAAACGAAGAGCGCGCGGCGCTGGCCAAGCTGCGGCGCGGCCTTGGGAAACCCCCGGGGTATGCCCCCGAACGCGATGGTTGGGTGCTGGAGAGACTCGACTCGGAAGTTCCCGACAGCTTCGAAGCCAAGTTCTGTCTGATCAGTTCGCTGTTCGCGCAGCATCCCGAGGCTGGCGGGAAGGGCACCATGGGGGCGGCGCTGCGTCGATTGAAGGACCAGTCCGCCGGGGACGGTGTGGAACGGCGCTTTGTTGCCCTGCTCAATAGCGATGAAGAAGACCTGCCCGGCCGCCTTCGCCATGCCGTTGGTCTGCTGAAATCCAAGGACATTCCCGTGGACTGGCGGCAACTGCTGAGTGATCTGCTGCGTTGGGAGTACGCTGATCGCCAGGTGCATCGCAGATGGTCGCGCGATTTCTGGGCTGGTGGCCAGGCTTTGGAACAAGCGGCCGCCGAAAGCACCCCATCTTCACACACGCCATGAGAAAGGAACCTTTTATGTTCGTTGAACTGCACTTGATTCAGAATTTCGCCCCTTCCTGCCTGAACCGTGACGACACCAACACCCCGAAGGACTGCGAGTTCGGCGGCTATCGCCGCGCGCGTATCTCCAGCCAGTGCATCAAACGGGCCGTGCGGTGCAACGCGGCCTTCCGAAAGGTATTGCAGGAATACGGGGCCGTTCGCACCCGACGACTAATTCTGGAGATCGCCAAGGGGATTGACGCAAAGGCGGAACCGACCGAGAGGACGGTCAAGATCGTTGCGGAGATTTTCAACGAGGGCGGAATTGAGCGGCCAAAGGTGAAGAAGGGCGAGGAGGCGGAGAAGGACAACACGAAGCTGATTCTTTTCTTGAGCCGAAAGGGAATCACACAGTTGACTGAGTTGCTCAAGGAAAAGTGGGAATCGCTGGCAAGCGGAGCGAAAGACGACCGGAGGGAGTTAATCGCGGAGATGGGGGATATACTTGTGGAGTCCGTGAAAACACCCGACATTGCCATGTTCGGCCGAATGATCGAGATCGAGGCGAGCAAACCCTTCGGCAAGAGGAATCTGGGCGCGCATGCCGCGTGCCAGGTCGCGCATGCGATCTCGACGAACAAGGTGGATATGGATATGGACTACTTTACCGCGGTGGATGACCTTCAGCCCGACGGGGATCCTGGGGCCGGGATGATTGGAACCGTCGAGTTCAACTCCTCGTGCTTCTACCGCTACGCTAATATCGACTTGGAGCAACTCAAACACAATCTGCGCGACGACGGGGAAGAGAAATTGGCGGAGGAATTGGCGAGAAAGACCGTTGAGGCATTCATCCGCGCGTCGGTCGCCGCCATTCCCACCGGAAAGCAGAACAGCATGGCGGCGCAAAACCCGCCGTCGTTTGTGTTCGCCGTCGTTCGCGATGGCGGGCTGTGGTCGCTCGCCAATGCCTTCGTACAACCGGTACGACCGTGTGACGAGGGCACGGTAACGGCTTCGATCAAACGGGTTGATGCGTACTGGGCAAAGCTCTCTACCGGGTATGGCGAGACTGGCGTCGTTTGCAGGCCGGCCTTCGTTCTCGATGAGGCAGGGACAAACGCCCGCAACGGAAACACGCTCGTCCATCTCAAGGATCAGCAGGTATCCACGCTGGACGAATTGGTGCAGCGGGTCATGGCCTCCCTGCGGTTCGCGCAGGAGGCCGCAACATGAGCGTGCTTCTTCTCCGGTTGGCCGCCCCCATGCAGTCCTGGGGCACAACAAGCCGCTTCATCCACCGCGACACCGGTCTGGAACCTTCTAAGAGCGGCATCATCGGGCTGCTATGCGCCGCCCTGGGCCGCGGGCGAGAATCGCCCGTCGGTGACCTGGCAAGCCTGACCATGGCCGTCCGCGTGGAGCGCGAAGGGAGCATGGCCCGCGACTATCATACCGCCTTGGACGTCGCTAAGGCCGATGGCTCAGCACCGGGCACCGTCGTGTCCGAAAGGTATTATCTTGCCGACGCCGACTTCCTGGTCGGGCTCCAAGGGCAAGAGGAACACAAGGATCTCTTGGCCCAGTTAAACGAGCGTCTTGCCGCGCCCGTCTGGCCGCTCTACCTGGGGCGAAAATCCTTCGTCCCCGGCCTGCCAGTCCAGGTCCCCGGCGGGCTCCGGGGCCAGGGCGATTTGCCCTCAGTTCTGAAATCATTTCCCTGGCAACCAAGGAGCCCCCATGAACGAGGGCCGGCGCAACTGCGGCTGGTCTTGGAGTGCGGCCCCAACGAAGGCGAAGTGCGCAACGACGTGCCGCTTTCCTTCGCCGAACGCAGGTTCACCATCCGCTACGTGACGACGGAGTTCTGCCCTACACCCGCAGCGGCCGAGGGCCGGGAGGATGCCGCATGTTCCTGAGCAAGCTCGCGTTGAATCCGCGGTCCCGCCAGGTCCGCAGCGAATTGGCTGATCCCTACCAGATGCACCGCACGATTCTGCAAGCGTTCCCGGACAAAGAAAACGGCGGACCGGGCCGGGTCTTGTTTCGCGTAGACACCGCGTGCGACAGCGGCCAACCGGTGGTGCTGGTGCAATCGGCGGCGCCGCCTGACTGGTGTCGCTTCAAGCCGGCCGCCGACTACCTATTAGCCGATCCCGCGACGAAGGAGTTCGAACCCCATTTCGCCGCCCGACAGACGTTCGTCTTTCGCCTCCGCGCCAACCCGACGGTGAAACGCGACGGCAAGCGGCACGGCCTGTTTCGAGAAGAGCTGCAATTGGCCTGGCTTCACCGGAAGGCGGCGGCCGGCGGTTTCCGGGTTCGCTCCGCGCGTATTGTGCCGGAGGGCGTTCAACACGGGAAGAAACACGCCGGCGACCAGAGCGTCCAACTCGCGTTCTTCTCCGTGCTCTTCGAGGGCACGCTGGAGGTGACCGATCCCGCGCAGGCGCGAAAAACCCTGGGCGACGGCATAGGCTCGGCCAAGGGGATGGGTTTCGGCCTGCTCAGCCTGGGGAGGATGCCGCCATGAAAGATTTGCAGGAACTCGCCCGCTTCGAGGACCGATTGACCTACCTCTATCTCGAAAAAGGTCATATCGAGCAGCACCACCAGTCGATCGCCTACGTGACCGAAAACGAGACCGTGCCCATTCCGGCCGCCGACTTGGCGCTGTTGATGCTCGGACCGGGCACCAGCATCACGCACGCGGCCATCCACAACCTGGCCGACTGCAACTGCCTGGTGGCCTGGTGCGGCGAGGAAGGCATACGATTCTATTGCCACGGGCGGGGCGGGACATATCACGCCGGCAACCTGCTGCGGCAGGCGGAGTTGTACTGCGACCCGGCGGCCCGCGGGGCCGTCGTCCGGCGGATGTACGAAAAGCGCTTCGGCGAGCTGATCGGGCCGGGCTTCGCCCTGGAGCAAATCCGCGGCCGCGAGGGCTATCGCGTCCGTGAGGCCTATCGCAAGGCGGCGGCACAGTTCGGCGTCGCCTGGAAGGGAAGGATCTACGATCCTGGCGACTGGAACAAGGCCGACCCGCTCAATCGGGCCCTGTCGGCCGCCAATGCCTGCATGCACGGCGTGGTCCACGCGGCCATCCTCACCGCGGGCTATTCGCCGGCGATCGGCTTCATTCACACGGGCAAGGCGTTGTCGTTCGTCTACGACATCGCCGACTTGTACAAGGTGGAGATGATTGTGCCGCTGGTCTTCGCGGCGGTTGCGGAGAGCCCGGAGCACGTGGAGCAGCGTTCGCGGCTGGCCTGCCGCGACCTGTTCCAGCGGACGCGGCTCTTGGAGCGAATCTTGCCTGATATCGGGGAGGTGCTGCATGGTCGTGCTGATCCTGGAAAGCGTGCCGGCGAGCCTGCGGGGGGACCTGAGCCGGTGGATGATCGAGCCGAAGGCGGGGATATTCCTTGGCCATTTGACCGCCCGGCTGCGGGATAAGCTGTGGGAGAAGGCGGTGAAGGGATGCAAGGAGGGGGGGTGTCTTCAGGCGTGGAACTCGCCCAGCGAGCAGGGGTTTGTGGTGCGGACTTGGGGGGATACGTCGCGGAGGATTGTGGAGATGGAGGGGCTACATCTTGTGGCCATTCCGTCGAAGGCCACATGATGTTGGTGTTGTCCCCATGTGCATGGGGGTGAACCGAGCGGGGGCCGCGGCGAGTTCGACCAGCAGAGGTTGTCCCCATGTGCATGGGGGTGAACCGCGATCTCGCTGGCCCGCGGGCTGCGCATGCAAGTTGTCCCCATGTGCATGGGGGTGAACCGTTGCGCGCCACTGGACCCGGATCAGCCACACTCCGTTGTCCCCATGTGCATGGGGGTGAACCGCGGGAACGATGCGATGGGTCGTCTGGGACGTGGTTGTCCCCATGTGCATGGGGGTGAACCGACGTCGACGGTGGCTGCCGCCATGAGCACGTCGTTGTCCCCATGTGCATGGGGGTGAACCGGCAGGTCTCCAGGGTCATGGTCGGCCCTTCCGGTTGTCCCCATGTGCATGGGGGTGAACCGGAGCTGACGGAAGTGGAGCGGGTCTGCTTGGCGTTGTCCCCATGTGCATGGGGGTGAACCGCTGAAGTTTGTTCGTCGGAAGGTTGTGGCGTTGGTTGTCCCCATGTGCATGGGGGTGAACCGTAGCCCTCCCCATGTGAGCCCACCTCGATCTCGTTGTCCCCATGTGCATGGGGGTGAACCGGCCAGCCCCTCGGGATCGCCGGCGAGGATTTGCGTTGTCCCCATGTGCATGGGGGTGAACCGCCGGCGCGCGTCTTGTCGTTGCCGCCGGACGTGTTGTCCCCATGTGCTTGGGGGTGAACCGAAGAGGCGCACGGCCGACTGGCCGCGGACTTCGTTGTCCCCATGTGCATGGGGGTGAACCGCCGGCACGGCAACCGACCCCGAAACCAACTACGTTGTCCCCATGTGCATGGGGGTGAACCGCCTGGTGGGCGCCGTCGGCGGCCGTGAACGCCGTTGTCCCCATGTGCATGGGGGTGAACCGGGCGACAGCCACGGCGGAAACGGCGGTGCTCGAGTTGTCCCCATGTGCATGGGGGTGAACCGGCGCTAAAGACCCCGGCGGCGTTGCTGCCCAGGTTGTCCCCATGTGCATGGGGGTGAACCGCTCGGACGGGCCAGGAGTCACCGGCGGAACTGGTTGTCCCCATGTGCATGGGGGTGAACCGTACAAAGGT
>JBKQVT010000224.1:0-6931 GCA_052139835.1 Thermoguttaceae bacterium | reverse complement strand
AGCGTCTTTCGTTCGTCGTCCGTCAGCGTGATCCGTCGAGCGTGTTTCATGGGTTTCTTTCTCCGTATAAGGATGAAACCCCGAACACGCCAATAAGTTCCGCTATTTATGTATCACTACACTAGATCGAGCTTCCCATGGCTGACGCCCCCGGCATCCTCCGCGACGACTGCTTCGACGACCTGTTGGGCGATTTTCTCGACGAGTCGGGACAATTGCTCGACCAGCTCAACGAGAACCTCCTGCAACTGGACGAGTGGGTCCGCGCCACCGAGCCGGCGGCCGGCCCGCGGCGCTGCGACGGGCAACTGCTCAACGAAATGTTCCGCTCGGCCCACAGCCTCAAGGGGCTCTCCGCGATGCTGGGACTGGGGGAGATCAACACCCTCACGCACAAGATCGAAAACGTCTTCGACGCCGCCCGCAAAGACGAATTGAACGTCGACGGCGACGTCGTCGAGGTGGTCTTCCACTCGGTGGACCTGCTGGGATGCCTCATCGCCGCCTTGAAGGAGCCGGACTCCGGCGCCGTGGAGTGCGGGCCGGTGCTGGACCGCATCGCGGCCCTGCTGCAAGGGGCCGGGGCCGAGCGCCGGCAGAGCACGCAGGCCGACGCCCAACGGGCGCTGGACGCCCAGGACGCCGCGACGGACAGCGCCGCTGCCGCAACCTCCGCGCCCGCGCCGCAAGGGCCGGCCGCGACGCCGCCGGCCGCCGACGGTTTCGCCGGCCTGGAAGACGGCCAACCCCCGCCCCAGTTGCTGCCGATCTTCATCGACGAGATGGGCATCTCGCTCGACCAGCTCAACGAGACCCTCTTGGCGCTGGAGCAAGGCGGCAGCCGCGAGGCCATTGAGACGCTGATGTGCGTCTGCCACCGCATCAAGGGCTCGGCCGCTTCGTTGGAACTCAATCGGGCGGCCAAGTTGGCGCACCTCATGGAGGACCTCTTGCAGCAACTGCTGGACGCCCGCGGCACCCTCGGCCCCGCGACGATCGACGCCCTGTTGGCCTGCAGCGACGGCCTGCGGCAATATGTCGAGGGACTCAAGCAGGGTCAGGCCGACTCGGCCGCGCTGGGCCGCTTCGCCGCGGACTTGCTCTTGGCGGGGCAGGCCGCCGGGAGGCAGGGCGAGGCGCCGCCGGAGGCCATTTCGCCGCAGCTCCATGCCCTGGTCGCCGCCGCCGCCGGCGATTCCGACGCGGTGCTGGTGGGCGAGGTCTTCTTTCAGCCGGGGTTGCCCCTGGCCGGCTTGAAGGGGCGGCTGATCTATGAAAAACTGGCCGCCGCCGGCGAGGTGTGCTACTTCCAGCCGCCTCCGGCGCAACTCGACGAGATGGCGGACCTCGGGCAGATCGGCTTCGGCGTCGGCACGCCGGAACCCCCGGAGACATTTGCCGCGCGGCTGCGGATTTCCGGCGTCCAGCGGGTGGTCCTGGAGCGATTGACGCTCGCGCCGGCCGGGCCTGGGCAAGAGGCGACCGGCGCGCCGCTGCCATCCGAGCCGGTTTCCGATTGCCTGGCGGAGACGCCGGCCGCACCCGGGCCCGCCGCCGCGGAAGGGGCCGAGAAGAACCGCGCCGCCGACAATGCCAAGCCGACGGAGACCTTGCGGGTAGACATCGAGCGGCTGGACCAGTTGATGAACCTGGCCGGCCAACTGGTGATCAACAAGGCCCGCTTCGCCCAGATCGGCCAACGTCTCCGCGGCGCCCTGGGCGGCCCGCAGTCGTTGCAGGTCCTCGGCCGGGCGCTCGGCACGCTGGAGAAGATGGCCGGCGGGGAAGAGGGGCGCGAGGCACGCAGCGGCGGCTCGGGCGACGCCGCCGCGCTTTGCGCCCAGGCCCGCCGCCTGCGGCACGAGCTCGAATCGGTCCGCCACGACCTGCAACTGCTGGGCGCGGCGCGGACGTCGCTGGGCGACTTCTTCGAGACCATCCACCAGCTCGATCGCATCAGCGACGGCATTCAGCAGGGCGTGATGAGCGCGCGGATGTTGCCGATCGGGCCGCTGCTGGGCCGCTTCAAGCGGGTCGTCCGCGACATCACCCACGCCAACGGCAAGAGCATTTGCCTGGTGATCAACGGCGAAAAGACGGAATTGGACAAGCGGATGATCGACGAGTTGGGCGACCCGCTGATCCACCTGGTGCGCAATGCGGCGGACCACGGCATCGAGTCGCCCGAGGCGCGGGTGGCGGCGGGGAAGCCCCCGCAGGGCACCATCACGCTGGACGCCTTCCATTGCGGCAATTCGATCATCGTCCAGATCCAGGACGACGGCGGCGGATTGGATACCGAGCGGATCCGCCGCAAGGCCCTCGAGCGCGGCCTGATCACGGCCGCCGACGCCGAGCGCATGCCGCCGGCGAAGGTCCATCAACTGATCTGGGAACCCGGCCTGAGCACCGCCGAGAAAGTGACCGAGGTGTCGGGGCGGGGGATGGGCATGGACATCGTCCGCTCGAAGATCGAAGACCTCAGCGGCACGGTCGAGGTGGAGAGCGCGCCCGGCCGCGGCACGACGCTCTCGATCAAGCTCCCGCTGACGCTGGCCATCTTGCCCAGCCTGATGGTGGAAATCGCCGGCGACGTCTTCGCCATGCCGCTGGAGGCGGTGGTCGAGATCGTCCGCCTCCAGCGCCGCGACCTGACCACGGTCCACCGGCAGTGGACTGCCCGCGTGCGGCAGCGGGTGATTTCCCTGGTGCGGCTCGGCGACGTCTTCGCCTCCGCCGCCGCGGCCGGCCACTCCGGCGACCCCGGCGAGGAGAGCACGGTGGTCATCTTCGGCCGCGCCGGCGACGAACTGGGCCTGCTGGTCGATCGCGTGCTGGGCGAGGAAGACATCGTCATCAAGTCGCTGGCGGAGAACTTCCGCAACGTCCCCGGCATCGCCGGGGCCAGCATCCTCGGCGACGGCCGCGTCTCGCTGATCCTCGATCTGGCCGCGCTGCTGGACATCGCCTCGAAGCGCTGCGGCGCCGCGCCGCAAGAAGTATAAGACTTTGGAAAACCGACGCCCAAGAGCAAGCACCATGAAGCGAGACTGCCCCGCTAACGACCGCCTGGCCGTGCTCGGCGAACTGCTGGCCGCGGCCACCCACGACGCCTCGGCGGCCATGTGCCGCTGGACCGGCGGACGGATCACCCTGACGCTCGACGAGGTCCGCGAGGTTTCCCTCGAGCGGGCCTGCGACGAGAGCAGCCTGGGCGAAGATTTGCTCACCATGGTGGTCCTCAACTTGGAAGGGGAACTCGGCGGCGTCCTGCTGCTGGCCTTCGACGAGGAAAACGGCCGCCAACTGGCCGCCACCCTGTTGCGCTGCCCGCCGCCGCAACAGGCCCCCTGGAGCGAGCTGGAGAAATCGGCGCTGACCGAGACGGGCAACATCCTCGGCTGCGCCTATCTCGGCGCCCTGGCCCGGCTGGTGGGCTGCGAGCTGCTGCCCTCGCCGCCTTTCTTCCTCCAGGATTATGGCCAGAGCGTGCTCCAGCAGGCCCTGGTCGCCCAGGCCACGGCGTGCGACGAGGTCTTGCTCTGCCGGACCGTCTTCCACCGCCAGCAGACGTCGTTGAATTGGCACCTGTTGTTCATTCCTGCCGCCGCCCTGCGCGAGGCCATGGAAAACGCCCTGACTGTGACGGGAAACGGCTGATGAGTTCTTCTGCGGGTTTCGGAAACGTCGCGCAGCAAGTCGTCGGCATGGGCCAGATCGTGGTCGGCCGGGGCGAGACCCGGCTGTCGGCCATTCTCGGCTCCTGCGTCGGCGTGGCGCTGTGTCAGGTGGGAATGAAACTCGGCGCGATGGCCCACGTGGTCTTGCCCGATTCCAGCGGCCGCGATGCTTGCCCCGGCAAGTTTGCCGATAGCGCCATCCCCGCCATGGTGGCATCGCTGCGGGAAGTCGGCGCGCGGCCCACGGCGCTGGTCGCCAAGATCGTCGGCGGCGCCGGCATGTTTGGGGTGGATGGGCCGCTGCAGATCGGCGTGGCGAACATCCGGGCGGTGGTCGCCGTCCTGGACGCCGTCGGCATCCCCATCGTGGCCCGCGACATCGGCGGAAACAGCGGCCGCCGCGCCGTCTTGGACTGCAACAGCGGCAAGATCATCGTCACCACCGCGGCCGGGCCGACCAGGATCCTCTGACCGCGGTCTGCCGCGGCTGCGGGCCGGACCAATTGGGAATTCGGAAGGCGGAATTCAGAGGGACCGCCACATTTTCCGCATTCCGCCTTCCGAATTCCCATTCCCTTTCTCGCTCCACCCCCCACCGGGGTAGCTCACTGGTGGTGAATCCTCGAAAATAATCGCCCCGGCCGTTGCACTTTTCGCGATCCTCGACAATAATGATAGACGGTGATCTAGTGGCTGGAAGAAGAGCAGGGGCTCGAGCCTGGACCCGATGCGTGAGAGGTGGAAAATGGCGACTGGTCGTGGCGATGTTTTGACCATGAAGCCCGCTCAGGGCGGGCACTCCCTGAGGACCATAGGGTTGGCCTTGGTGGCCCTGTTGCTGGTAGCCGAAGTCGTTACCTATCTTGTGGTAAGACGGTTTGCGTCCTGGGAGGTCTTTCTGGGCGTGTCGGCCGCTTCCGGTGTGTTTGGGCTGATCGTCATCGCCGTAGCAATCTGGCGCTACGCGGCCGCGATCGCCGTCAAGCTGGGTCGGGATGAATGCATTGACGATCGTCTTGCCAGCGGCGTGCTCCTTCTGTTGGCCGGCGTGTTGCTGGTGTTGCCCGGCATCGTATGCGACTGCTTGGGCCTGGTGTTGCTGGTGCCGTGGACGCGGCGGTTCATCGTAACCGAACTGAGACGGCGCTTTGCGGCCGCCTCGGCTTACGGCCCCACGGTCGAAGCTTCCGAGGAGCCACCCATCGGCGCCGGCGAGGGCCCGGCCTGCATCAGCTTGCCGCCGCGGAGGCGGGCGGCCTGAGAGGCGGCGATCACTTCTCGTTGGGCAGGGGCAGGGCGTGCGCCTTGAGCCAGGCCTTCACGCCGTCTCGACAACCGAAGGCCACGATGGTGTCGCGATGGTGGCGTCCGTGGTGTTTCTCGGCGAGGTAGATGACCAAGTTACGATACTCGATGATCCCCTTCACGGTCCCCAGGAGCTGCGCCTTGGTCAAACCCTTGCCCGAGGCGGCCGCCTTGGCCCCGGGTGCGAAGGTGTCGATGCTCTTGTCGCTCACTTGTCGGAAGCCCTCGTCGTAGAACTTCTTCTGCGCCGCCGTGAGCGACTTCACGTCGAAGTCATCATAGGTTGGCACGGCCACCGCTTCGCCGGGCTTGACCGGCGGGGTGACCGGTTTGGCCACGTGGACCGGCGGCTTCGGCTTCTCGACGACCGTGGGCTCCTTTTCCGGCGGCATCGCCAGCGCAAACACCAGGACGATCAACAGCACCACGAGCAGGCCGCCTGAGCAAACCATGATGCTGACCTTGGCGCCCGGCGAAAGGGCTTCCCAACCGCTCTTCCGCACCGGCGCTTCCTCGTATCCGCGGCGGGCGGCGGCCGCGCCGGCGGGGATCAACCCCGGCACTTGTCCGGCCGGGGCCCAGTCGCCCATGGTGTCGGTCCACACCAGGTCGGCGGCGCCCACCTGGCCGGCCGTGATCAGTTGCAGCAGTTTTTCCCGCGATACGGGACCGCGCTGTATGTCGCCATCCGCATAATACCAGTCAGCCATGTCCTGATTCTCCGTGAGAGAAAGAGACGGGATTTTACCCAGTCAGTCCCAAGACCCCATTGTAAATCAGTTCGGCCCGCCGCGATAGTCCGGCACGGCCTTTTGCACCGCCCGCAGCAGGCCGTCCACGCTGCTGAAGGCGTCCGGCTCGGCGGGGTGCGGCCGCCGCAGGGCCACGACGCGGCAGTGCTCGCTGCGGGCGGCCTGGAGCTTTTCCAGCACGCCGCCGGCCCGGCCGCCGTCCTTGGGACACCGGCCCGTGGAAGGTGAGGAGTCGCGCCGGCCATCCGCCGCCTGATTCTTGCCTTTCTCCAAGGCATCCCGCCCCAGAATCAAAGCCGACGGTGATCCCTCGGCGCCTTTATCCCACGGGCTCGGGCGATTCCACGATGGTGTGTTTTGCGGTGCAGCCGGCTTTATGCACGTCGGCGACTGCCGAGCGGATGGCAGCCTCGAGGGATTCGGCATCGCGATCAAAGGTCACGAAGGCCTCACCATTGCCGGACCAGGGCGTGCCGTCATCGCAGCCGGCGGCGTACAAGGCTTCGGTCAACTCGGGGCTCATTACCTCACACTTGGCCAGCACGACGGTAAAGTGGTAGTTCATTCGCCAGTTCTCGTGACGTTTCATCCCAATCCGATCTTAGCACGGCGAGAGGGTGAGGCAATCGTGGCCGACTCGTCTTGGCGCCCGACATCCCACCCAAGGGTTTGGCGACCCCTTTACCCCCTCATATCTCGGCCCCCGCTGCTCCCGCGCCCTGGCCTGACAGCTTTGCCCGAATTAAAGAAACAATCCTCTTGATCGCCGACATGGCCGCGGCATCAGGCTCGCGCCCAAAATGATTCCACCGCCGTTGCTCTAAGAAAAGGTGTGACCGTAGCTGGACCAAACCGCTACTGGCTGACAACGTGGCCAAATCTTGCTCCTTAAGGTGATAAGGGTCGTCCTCGGCCGGATCAAACGTAAGCGCAAAACTTCCAATGACCGGCCAAGGTTCCGATTCGTCGGGTACGTCAGACAGCGTGAGGCTCTTTGTCGGAATGCGTATTGGAAACTTCCGCATGATGCACCATGACCTATGGAACTATGCCCTTGGGAGTCGAATCGGGACGCCGCTAGTATTGGTGAACTGGGACGTAAGGATCAGGAAACAATAACCTGCGACTTTGTTGCCTTTCGCTCCGCGAAAGCCGCAACTTTCGCGGAGCGAAAGGCGACACTTATTGATTCCC
>JBKQVT010000223.1:0-46682 GCA_052139835.1 Thermoguttaceae bacterium | reverse complement strand
AACCTATTACCAAGGGGACATTTCTATCCGTGAGAAAGAGGGGACATTTCTACCTGTGTACAACACTTTATCCTTAGCTGCTTGACCGGCCGCGCGTGGGGGTCTAAGATGGGAGTTTCGCCCTGAGCGAGGACCCTGCGCATGGAATCTCCCGACAATTACCAGGAAACGCCCGCCGGCTGCGCGGCCGACGAAGACGGCCGCGTCGCCACGGCCCGTGGGGTGGACCACGCACGGATCCAGCGGGCGGTGCGAGAAATCCTCCTGGCTGTCGGCGAAGACCCGGACCGCGAGGGGTTGCAAGAAACCCCCGCGCGGGTGGCGCGGATGTACGCCGAACTGTTCGCCGGCCTGCACGAGGACCCCCGCCGCCACCTAAGGCAGTTCTTCACCGAGAAGTGCGACGAAGTCGTGCTCGTGCGCGACATCAGCTTCAACAGCATGTGCGAGCACCACATGCTGCCGTTCATGGGCAAGGCCCACGTCGCCTATCTGCCGGGCGGACGGCTGGTGGGCCTGAGCAAGTTGGCCCGCGTCGTCGAGGGCGTGGCCCGCCGCCCCCAGGTCCAGGAGCGCATGACCGAGGAGATCGCCAACCTGCTGGTCGAGGAATTGCACGCCAAGGGTGTGGCCGTGGTGATCGAGGCCATTCACACCTGCATGACCATCCGCGGCATCCGCAAGCCGGGCAGCCTGTGCGTCACCTCGGCGATGAAGGGCGTGTTCCGCACCGGTTCCTCGACGCGGGCGGAGTTGATGACCCTGATTTACGGAAACCACCGGTAGTCTGGTCGTGGACCAACTCCTTCCCCAGCGCGAGCGGATCCAGGACGACTTGCGCGGCCTGGTCACCGGCGAGGTCCGCGCCGACGACATCCTCCTGCAGCTCTACGCCAGCGACGCCAGCGTCTACGAGATCAAGCCGGCGGCGGTCGTCTGCCCGCGCTGCGCCGCCGACGTGGCGGCCTGCCTGCAATACGCGGCCGAGAAGCACATCCCCGTCCATGCCCGCGGCGCCGGCACCGGCGTGGCCGGCGAATCGCTCGGTCCCGGGTTGGTGCTGGACTTCTCCAAGTTCCTCCGCCGCATCGTCCGCATCGAGGAGGACACGGTGCGGGTGCAGCCGGGGATGGTCCACGAGCGGCTCAATGCCCAGTTACGGCTGCGGGGCCGCCTCTTCGGTCCCGATCCGGCCAACAGCGCGGTGACCACCATCGGCAGCATGATCGCCCTGGACGCCTCCGGCAGCCGCTGGTTGAAATACGGCTCGGTCCGCCGCCATATTCGCAGCCTGCAAGTGGCGCTGGCCGACGGCCAACTGATCGAGCTGGACCGGGCGCCGCTGGTCGGCGGGGCCAGCGAGGACCCGCTGCCGCGGAAGCGCGACCTGGTCAACCGTCTGGCCGCCTTGCTCACCGAGCAGGCCGAGGTGATTCGCGCGCACCAGCCCAAGGGGCCGCTGCGCCGCTGCGGATACAACCTCGCCGACGTGCTCACGGCGGACCATCTCGACCTGGCCGGGCTGCTGGCGGGCTCGGAGGGCACCCTGGCCCTGATCACCGAGGCCACGCTGGCCACGCAGCCGTTGCCCCGCCATCGCGGCGTCGCCCTGCTGTTGTTCGAGAGCCTGGAGAAGGCGTCGCGGGCGGCGCAGGAGATCCTGGCCGCCGGGCCCTCCGCCTGCGACCTCATGGATCGCCGCCACCTGAGCATCGCCCGCGAAGGCGAAATCCGCTTCGATCTGCTGATCCCGGCGGAAACCGAGGCTTTCCTGCTGGTCGAATACGAGGGCGACGATCCCCGCGAGGTCCGCGACCAGATGCACCGGCTGGTGGACGACATCTGCCAGCAGCGGCGGCTGGCCTTTGGCGCCCGGCAGGCCTTCGACCAGGAAGAGACCGACCTCTTCTGGCGGCTCGCCCACAAGAGCCAGCCGCTGTTGTACCGCGTGAAGGGGCGGAGCCGGCCGGTGCCGGTGGTCGAGGACGTGGCCGTGCCGCCGGAGATGCTCGCCGCCTTCCTGGTCCGCATGCAGAACGTGCTGAAGCGCCAGCAGATCACGGCCTCGCTGCTGTGCCACGCGGGCCAGGGGCAACTGCATATCCAGCCCTTCCTGGACCTCGATGACCCGGCGGACGTGCAGCGGATGCGTCAGGTGGCCGAGGAACTCTACCAGGAAGTGTTCGACGTCGGCGGCACGATCAGCGGCGAACATGCCTACGGCCTGAGCCGCACGCCCTTTCTCGCCCGCCAGGTCGGCCCCCTCTACGACGTCCTCCGCCGCGTGAAGCAGATTTTCGATCCCGCGGGCGTGCTCAATCCGGGCAAGATCGTGGGCGACGATCCCGATCTGCTGACACGTTACCTGCGGCCGGCCTTGAACCCCGCGGCGCCTTTGCCGCCGCAGCCGTCGCAGCCGCCGGAGCCGGCAGAGGAAGACTCGCCCAAGTTGCGCGACCTGGTCGAGCTGCAACTGAACTGGGACCCGGCGCGCGTCAACGATGTCACCGCCGCCTGCAACCGCTGCGGCGAGTGCCGCTCGCAGGCCCCCGAGGTGCGGATGTGTCCGATCTTCCGCTTCGCGCCGGCCGAAGAGGCCTCGCCGCGGGCCAAGGCGAACCTGATCCGCGGCTTCGTCACCCGCGGCGTCGAACTCGGCCGCCTGGGGAGCGAGGAATTCAAGGACGTCGCCGACCTCTGCGTCCATTGCCACTCCTGCCGGCTGGAGTGCCCGGCCGGAGTGGATATCCCGCGGCTGATGCGGGAGGGCAAGGCCGCCTACGTGGCGGCCAACGGCCTGCGCTTCTCCGAGTGGGTCGTCACCCGGCTGGACCTGGTCTCCGCGCTGGCCAGCCGGGTCGCGCCGCTGGCCAACTGGGCGCTACGGAATCGGCAGGCGCGGTGGCTGATGGAGAAGACGCTGGGGATCGCCCAGGGGCGGAAACTGCCGCGGGTCACGGCGCGGAGTTTTCTCCGCCGGGCGGCCCGCCGCCGCCTCAACCGCCTGGCCCGCCGCAGCCCGCAAAAGGTCCTCTATTTCGTCGATACCTACGCGAATTATCACGACCCGCAGTTGGGCGAGGCCCTGGTGGCGGTGATGAAGCACAACGGCGTGGCGGTCTACGTGCCGGCGGAGCAGGAGCCGGCGGGGATGGCCTCGCTGGCCTGCGGGGCGTTGGAGCACGCCCGCCGCCTGGCCCGCCGCAACGTCACCATCCTCGCCGAGGCCGTCCGCCAAGGCTACCACGTCGTGGCCACCGAGCCGGCGGCCGCCGTCTGCCTGGTCCACGAATATCCGCAGTTGCTCGACGACGACGACGCCCGCCTGCTGGCCGCCCACAGCAGCGAAGCCTGCACCTTCCTCTGGAAAATGCACACCCTGGGCACCCTCCAGCTCGACCTGCGGCCGATCAACGCCGTCCTGGGCTATCATGCCCCCTGTCACCTCAAGGCCCTCGGCGTCGGCTTGCCCGGCGTCAACCTCCTGAGCCTCATCCCCGGCCTCCGCGTGCATCAGATCGAGCGCGGCTGCTCCGGCATGGCCGGCACCTTCGGACTGCTGCACAAGAACTACCGCAGCAGCCTGCGGGCGGGCTGGGGCCTGATCTCGCGTTTGCGCGACCCCGCCTTGCAGGCCGGCGTCACCGAGTGCAGCGCCTGCAAGATCCAGATGGAGCAGGGCACCACCAAGCCCACCATCCATCCCGTCAAACTGCTGGCCCTCTCCTACGGCCTCATGCCCGAACTGGCCACCCTCCTGACCACCCCCGGCGAAGAACTGCTGGTCGTGTAAATCATGAACGATCAACCCTGGTATCACGAAGGCTTGCGGTTCCAGTGCCAACAGTGCGGGTCGTGCTGCACCGGGGCGCCGGGCTATGTCTGGGTCAATAAGGCCGAGATCGCCGCCCTGGCCGCCGCCGTTCGCCTCGAGACGGAGGAGTTCCAACGCCGCTACGTCCGCAAGGTCGGCATCCGCCAGAGCCTCATCGAACTTCCCGGCGGCGACTGCGTCTTCTTCCACCGCGAGAGCGGCTCCTGCCAGGTCTACCAGCAGCGGCCCCGCCAGTGCCGCACCTGGCCCTTCTGGCACTCGAACCTGGCCACGCCCGTCGCCTGGCGGGAGATGTGCCGCGGTTGTCCGGGCGGCAATCGCGGGCCGCTCTTCCCGCAGCGGACGATCCGCGCCCGCTTGGATGTCTTCAACGTGTGAATTAACCGTGGCCCCGCGGCACCCAACCATCGCTGGACGCCGGCTGCAACGCCTCGGGTTGCGTCGGCTCCTCCTCAAACGGCGACTGCGATGACGGCGCCGGCGCCGGCTGCCATGAACCCGATGGCTCCGACGTCGGCGGCTTGGGCTCGGGTTTTGGGGCCGGCGTCGGCTCGGGGCTGCTTTCGGCCTGGGGGACCGTCTCGGCCTCCACGGGCACCGGCTGCATCACAGGCCCCGTCGGCGGCGAAAGGATCGAGCCCGCCCGCACGTCCTGGGCACAGGGCGGAATGGTCCCGCCGCAGTAGACCGGTCCACAGTAATCCAAGGGGTTGCCGCCCATTCGGCAGCCCGTGGTCGCGGCAACCAGGGCCAGGGCCACGATCGTGGCGGCGAGTAGGCGAGGCATGGAAGGGGCCTTTCGCATGGAGAAGAGATACGCGACGTAGGTATTTTCGACCAAAAAGCCTTCCCAATCCGCAAAGTTTTCCACGCTGGCGGTGCGAGAAGCGTGTTGAAAAAATACCCACACTGCCCATGTGACCTATGTTCGCATCCCCACGCCCGCCGGCCGCGCCCGGCGGGAACTGGAAGCGGCGGAGACCCGGAATCGTGGCACCGCATTCCCGCCGGACGCGGCCGGCGGGCGTGGAGATGCGGGAATGGAGTCCGCAGATGCGCCCCCCTTTTTTTTGACAAGCGAATGTCTATATTTGGATGCTCCCTGTGCGCACGTGCAAGACTTCCACTCCGAAAGGGCAGTGCCATGAAGCGACGCCAGTTCTTGTCCGGCTCCCTGGCGGTCGGCGCCGGGATGATCCTTGGCCGCGGATCGACGGCCCGCGCTGAGCCGCCAACTTCCGACTCTCCCCCCGTTCACCCGCAGAAAGGAAACACCCCCATGGCCTTCGAACAACCCAAGCTCCCCTACGCCCTCGATGCCCTACATCCGTTCCTCTCACGGGAACAGATGATGTATCACTACGAGAAGCACCAGGCGGCCTATTTCAAGAAGCTCAACGCCCTGGTGGAGAACAAGCCCGAGGCGGGCCTGCCGTTGCGGGAGGTCATCGTGAAAGCGGCGCCGGGCGGGCTTTTCAACAACGCCGCCCAGGCCTGGAACCACACGTTCTTCTGGAACTCGATGTCGCCCGAGGGCGGCGGCCAGCCCGCCGGCGAGTTGTTGGCCGCCATCCAGCAGGGCTTCGGCGGCTTCGACGCCTTCAAGAAGAAATTCGCCGAGACGGCCGCCGGGCTTTTCGGTTCCGGCTGGACCTGGCTGGCCACGGATGCCGACGGCAAGCTCGAGATCATGCCCTTGCCCAATGCCGACACGCCCTTGAAGCACGGCCGCGAGCCGGTGTTGACCCTCGACGTGTGGGAGCACGCCTATTACATCGACTACCGCAACGAGCGTCCGCGGTTCATCGAGACCTTCTGGACCAAGGTGAACTGGGACTTCGCGGCCAAGTCGTATGCGGGCCGGACGGCGAAGTAGCGCTCCGTCGGCGCCGCGGCGAAGATTCACCACGGAGACACGGAGGACACGGAGGAAGAAAGCCGCGGAGCGGCGGCAGTCAATAGCCAGGGGCGTCAGCCCCTGGGAGAAGACCGAGCGCGCGCGTGAGCCCCGCAAGGGGCGACAGTATCGCCGATTTGCCAATTCGTGTCCGCCGTATCGGGGCCTACGACGGTCGTTTGAGCGTCGTCCTATCAGACGCCGGCCTCCAGGTCCACATATTCCACGACGCTTGACGGCTCCGGGATGGGCAGGCCATCCTCTTGCATCCCCTGGAGGTGCAAGGCAATCGCTTCGCGCAGGAGTTGCTCGGTCTCCTCGACGGTGGCGCCGGTGGCGACGCACCCGGGCAGATCGGGGACGTACGCGCGGTAGTTGGTCGCCCCTTTGTCGATAACGATCGCGTAGCGCTTCATGACATTTACGTCTTTAGACCCGACTGGTTCAGCCCACTACTGCGGGTCCCAGGTACCGAAGGTTGCTACTCTTCTAGAAGGTCACCTTAAGATTCGGATAATACGTGCTGATGGGGTTATCCACGGAATCCGGGTCTTTCAACGCCATGCGCACCTGAGTCGCAATCTCGGCCTTGTACGACTGTAGATTAGGGACCATTGTGAAGATGCTAGTCGTGTCAACCGGGATCGTGCGGAACTGTTCGAGATCGAAGGGAATCCTGTCGCACTTTCGAATGATCTGAACGGTGGGAAGCCGACACGCGTGTCTTAGGCACAACTCGTAAAAGACGTTGGGATTGTGGTACGATAGGTCGGCGACCACGAGCCTTGACTTGAGGATATACTCAAGAATCTGTGCCGTGATCATGCCCGCCTTGCCGATCTTGTCGGCCCGGACAACCTTCAACTTGAACTCTTCGAGGGCGGGCTCGACTATGGACCCAAGGAACAGATCGGCGTGACTGCGATGCTCTGAGTCCTCCTCGCCGATTGGCGAAATATAGAAGCAGATTTGATCCCAGTTTTGGTCCGCGGTTGACACTTTGTGTGTGGCATCTTCGCCACCGTTCTCACCGACTCGCGGGCCCTCTGTAACCGGACCGGCCCCGGCAGGGAGTTCCTCAAGCGCTTGTTCGAGAGGAATAATCCGCTCGGCGCCTGAGATCGTTCTCAGAACCCCCACGAACTTCGCGTTCACTGTGAATATTTCGACACATTCTTTCGCGTCTTCTTGAGGAATCCCTTGCTCCTTGGCCTGGTCCTCGAGGATCGATTGGGCCGGAAGGCGGCTTCCCTTCTGGGAATCGAAGAGGGACTTGAAGGGCGCAATATTCTCGATCGCCAACTTAAATCTTGCCTTCAGTTTATCTCCGGGAGGAACGTCTACACCTGTCGCCTGCCGTCCGTCAGGGGTCAACTCGAGATGCTCCGACACCGCGCTGCCTTTTGTCAGCCCGTATCTATTGGAGTTGACTATGAGTTGGCGACTTGGACCGCTGTCCGGCGATTTGCCCATCTGGTCGAATAGCGTGAGCCTTCGTACCTTCTGTCCGGAGGCATGCTTCTGAATGGCGTTTGCGAGCGCAAGCGCCTCTTCAAAGGACGACACCGGAAACAGCGTTGTTCGGCGAGCCTTTCTTGGCTTTGGGGGTGGGTTTGCCTGCGCGGGCTTGCTCGCTGCCGCTCTCTTGGCCATTACATTCTCCCTTCGGATGAAACAATCGTCGGAACTGCTTTTCCTCATGCAGGTGCGGTTCTGTTTCCGACGACGTGGTCTCCATCCGTATCAGCATAGACGGGCGTGCACCACAACGCAAGTGGGGCCGAACGTTCCACTTGGCGAGTACCTCCATGACGCCTAGAATTGACGCAAGCGACTCAGAGACAACGAGTTTCATTGGTCCGTCCGTAGCCGGCTTGCACGCGCGGCCAAGCCAATTAAAAGCCCCCACAGCCGCGGTTTTGCGGGTCACTGGGCCTTGGCCGTCCGGCTCGGAAGCGGCTGTCGCTAGAGCTCTGCAAACTGCCGGAGATTAGCCCAAAGGGCTTCGGTAATACAGCCCAGGGTTGCCGCGCAGCGGCTACCCTGGGGTCGGGGGCCCCGGGAGTTCCGAATACCCCAACGGGGTTTCGGAGCCGGGAGGTCGCAGCGCCGCACGGTGCAACCCCTTCGGGTTGACACGCCAACGCCTCGACGTCTCCCAGGGTGGCCGCTGCGCGGCAACCCTGGGCTGATCTCTGATGGCCCTTCGGGCTAACGAGGCGATGACGGAGCAACGGGGAAATCGCGGGACGACGACCGGCGCTGATTCGCCCTCACCCTAACCCTCTCCCGGAGGGAGAGGGGACACGCGGCCCCTACTTCTCGCCCATCAGCTTGGCCACCGTCGGCTCGGTCGCGTCGGCCCAAATCTCGTAGCCCTTCTCGTCCGGGTGCAAGAGGTCCGGCATGATCGCCGTGGGCAGCTTGCCGTCGCGGTCGAGAAACCGGGCATAGATGTCCTGATAAAAGACCATCCGCTCGTCGGCCAGCTTGGCGATGAGCTTGTTGGCGGCGTCGTTTACCTTGCGGAGGTTGTCGTTGTTGTCGGCCCCGCGGGGGAAAATGGCCAGCACGAGCACCTTGGTCCGCGGCAGCCGGGCGCGGAGCTCGGCAATGTCCCGCTTGACGCCCGCGGCGATCTCCTCCGCCGTGCTCCGCGCGGCGTTGTTCGTGCCGATCATCAGCACCGCCAGCTTGGGCGCGATGCCGTCGACGTTGCCGTTCTGCAAACGCCAGAGCACTTGCCCGGTGCCGTCGCCGGCGATGCCCAGATCGACGGCGTTGCGGCGGGCGTAATACTTTTGCCAGACGGCGGCGCCGCCCTGCGGAGCGGGGGTCTCCCAGAAGTCGGTGATCGAGTCGCCGATGAAGACGAGATCGACGTTGCCCTTCTTCACGCGGTCGCTCATCGACTGATGCCGCTTCATCCAGCCGCCGTCCTGATAATGGGGCCGGGGAGTTATCGTGGGCGGCCGCTTGTCTAGCAGCCCGCGGCCGCGGAGCCAGGCCTCGCAGCACTGCGGCCACAGCGAAGTGCCCGGCGTCTTGGCGGCCAATCCCAGCCCGTGCGCGCCGGTGCGGAAGACGTGCAGCTCGGCGGGCACCCCCGCGCGGCGGAGCGCCAGGTAAAAGAAAACGCTGTTTTCCGCCGGCACCACGGCGTCCTCATCGGTCTGGAAGAGGAAGGTGGGCGGGGTCTGCGGCGTGACCTGCTTCTCGTTGGAAACGCTGCGGACCAGCTCGGGCGGCGGATTGGCCCCCAGCAGGTTGTCTTGCGTGGGGCGGTTGGTGAAGGGCTCGCCCATGCCGACGACGGCGTAGCAGAGGATGGCAAAATCGGGTCGGCAACCGGCGCGCTCGACCGGGTCGTCGGCCGCGGGCTTGCCTTGGTCGAAGTGCGTGGCGGCGGTCGAGGCCAGGTGGCCGCCGGCCGAAAAGCCCATGATGCCGACGTGGTCGATGGCCACTTTCCACTCGTCGGCCCGAGCCCGCACCGTGCGGATGGCCCGCTGGGCATCTGCCAGCGGGGCCGGGTGGCGGTAGCCGCGGCCGCTATGGCGATAATCGAGCATGACGCCGGCGATGCCCAGGGAGTTGAGCCAGGCGGCGATCTGGCGGCCTTCGTGGTCGGTGCAGACCATGTTGTAGCCGCCGCCGGGGCAGATGACCACGGCGGTGCCGTTGGCCCGCTCGGCCGGGGGCAGCCAGACCGTCAGCGTGGGTTTGTCGGCGGGCGTATCTCCCTTGGCGTCGGGGGCGCCGTGGGGCCAGAGCAGGATGGGGGCCGGGTCGGCGGCCCAGAGGGCCGGCCCGGCGGCCGCGGCGCAGAGGGCCGCAAGGCAGAGGATCTTCCAGGTCGTTGCCGCGAGCAGGCGGTTTTTGGCTGGCATGGGCGGTTCTCCTTGTCGATGGTCAGGGTGCATGGCGGGTTGTCCCGTGAAGCAGTTTAGCGAAAGCCTGGGCGAAAAGCCACTTGCCCGGTTGAAAACTTGTCGATTGTTGCGGTGGCGCGGCCCCAGCGGCGGATTCCAAGGGATTTCAGCGAAATCCGCCGCGGGGCCAACCGATAAAGAACTGTAACAAGCCGACCGCCAGCGAAAAAACACGGTGGCCAACGGGGTGCGAAGACCTCCGTAACTTGCACGCGCCAGGATGCCAGCCATCTTCATGGCACAAAAAATAAAGGCTTGGTCGCGTGGTTATGGGAACAGTGGCCGGTCATAGTAGGTGCTGACCGGCCGCCAGTGGCCGCAGCCCGCGAAGGGTCCTGCAATCCAACGGAATCCTTCTTGTTTAGAAAACCCCTTGCAAACCGCAAGGTCTGCGAGGGGTTTTTATTGACATGGGGGTCTTTCGCCCCCGCGACGCAGTCGCGGGGCTTTTCTGGTCCCCAAATCCCTGAATCCCTAAATCCCTACCCTTTCCCGCCTCCCTTGAGCCGGCCGCCCCGATGCGATACGCTCTCAGTTAGCTGCTCCCTTCCCTCGCGGCCAACCCAGGAGACGTTCGGATGGCGACCAAACAGCGGCGGGCACGAAAAGCCGTGGACATGGCGGCGCTCTATCAGAACCGCTTGAACCGCTACGTGACGGCCATGCAGAACGGCATGCCCGACATGATTCCCATCCGGCCCTTCGTGGCCGAGTTCACGGGGGTCTATGCGGGCTACACCTGCCAGGAGCTCAGCCACGACTATGAGCTGGCCTTCGCCGCCGCCCGCAAGTGCGCCGCCGACTTCGACTGGGACGCCGTCTGCGGCAACATGGTCTACGGCTGGATGGGCCTGGTGCAGGCGCTGGGGTTGAAATACTACGGCATCCCCGGCATCGACATCCCGGCCAACACCGGCTTCCAGTATCGCGAGCCGCCCGAGGGCGACGCCTTCATGCGCGCCGACGAATACGATCAGTTGATCGAGGACCCCACGGGATTCCTCTTGAACGTCTGGCTGCCGCGGGTTTCGACGCGGATTCGCGGTCCGGGCCAGCCGGCCACGCAGGAGAGCAACCTCGCCCTGGTCAAGGGCGCGATGGCCATGCTCAAGTATTTCAACGCCTTCGGCACGCAGGCCGCCCGGCTGCGGACCGAATCGGGCTCCCCCGGCGCCATCTGCGGCATCTTCAAGGCCCCTTTGGACATCATCGCCGACAAGCTCCGCGGCTACTTGGGACTGGTCGAGGACCTTTTTGAACGCCGCGACAAGGTAGTGGCCGCCTGCGAGGCCCTGATGCCGCACATGTACCACGTGGGGCGAACGACCGCCGACCCGGACCGCCTGGTGCCCATCGGCTACTGGATGCACCGCGGCGGCGTCCCCTTCGTCTCGCCCGAGGTCTTTCAGAACATCTATTGGGCCACCGTCAAGCCGATCATCGAGGAACTTTGGGCCGACGGCTGCCAGACGCTCTTCTATGCCGAGGGGAAGTGGGACCGCCACCTCGAGTCGTTCGCCGAGCTGCCCGCGGCGAGCATCGTCTATCACGTGGACCAGGGCGACATCTTCCAGACCCATCGCGTGCTGGGAGAGAAGTTCTGCCTTAGCGGCGGCATTCCCAACTACTTGCTGGGGATCGGCACGCCCGAGCAGGTCCGCCAATATTGCAAGAAGGTCATCGAGGGGGTGGCCGGCAACGGCGGCTACGTGATGGATGCCGGGGCAATCATCCAGAACGACGCCAAGGTGGAGAACATCCGGGCGATGACCGAGGCGACGCGGGAATTCGGCGTTTATTCGGCGGGCCATTCGCGCGTGGCGACGCCGCCGCCCCAGGCCAGTGTCCGAGCGGCGGGCCCGCGGCCGGCGTTCCTCCAACGCCCCGGCGCGGACCGCCGCGGGGTGTGCGTCCCCTGGGCGGAAAAACGCCGCGAGATCCCCGCCATCCCCGGCGACGAAGCGATCGTCCAGAGGATTTGGGAGGACATCGAGGGCCTGGCGAACATGTTCATCTGGCAAGTCCTCGTGTCTTTCTGAGGCGAGTCTCCCCTCTCCCTCCGGGAGAGGGGCAGGGGGTGAGGGCGTTGGCTGGCAACGTCGTGCCTGCCACGGAACATCGAGAAGCAGAGACCATGAGCATCGACCGAGGCAAGTTCAGCCGCCGCGAGTTGCTGCGGCGGTCTGTCGCCACGGCGGCCTTCGCGGCGGCCGGCTCGGCCTGGGGGCCGCTCCTGGCCGCCCCCGCCTCACGCTGGTTCAAAATCGGCGCCTGCGATTGGTCGCTGGAGAAACGCTGCGACCCGCGGGCCTTCGACGTGGCCAAGACCATCGGCCTGGACGGCGTGCAGGTCGAGTTCTGCACGGCGCAGAAAAGGAACCTCCGCGACGCGGAAGCCCAGGAGGAATATCGCCGTGCCGCCGCCCGCAGCGGTCTGGCCATCGCCTCCCTGGCGCTGGGTGAGCTCAGCAACGTGCCGCTGAAGAGCGATCCCCGCGCCCTGCAATGGCTGGGCGAGAGCATCGAAGTGTGCAAGGCCCTGGGCCTGGGCATCGTTATGCCCGCCTTCTTCGGCCGCGGCGAGATCGACATGCAGCGGACCGGCGAGATCGATCACGTCGTCCGCGCCCTGCGCCAGGTCGCCCCCAAGGCGGAGCAGCAGGGAGTCGTCATCGGCCTGGAAAACACCCTCAGCGCCGAGGACAACCTGCGGCTGCTGGATCGCGTCGGCTCGACGGCGGTCCAGGTCTACTACGACGTGGGCAGTTCGACCGACCGGGGCCGCGACGTCCTCAAGGAGATCCGCGCGCTTAGCAAGCGGATTTGCGAGTTCCACTTCAAGGACGCCGGCTACATGCTCGGCCAGGGTCGCATCGACTTCAAGGCCGTCCGCCAGGCGTTGGACGAAATTCACTACAGCGGCTGGATTCAGATCGAGGCGGCCGTCCCGCACGGATTGGTCGCCGATTACACGGCGGACCTCAAGTACCTGAGGCGGTTGTTTCCGCCGCGGGGGTAGGGAATGTTGGCGGCGAATCGCCGGGAGAGTCGGCGCTCGCCCCCCCACGCCCGCCGGCTGCGCCCGGCGGGAAGGGAACTGCTATCCTCCGCCAATTCCTGTTGGAGAAGGGGCCCCCATCGTGTAAACTGGCCGCAGGTCCCCGCTACGGAAGGTCACGCCCCATTAACAACAAACCGTTTCTCACGGCCGCTGTGTTTCTATTCTTTGCGCTGCCGGCGCACGCGATAGCGGCCGCGCCAACCGCCGGGATCAACCCGGCGGCTCGCCAGGCAAACGCACCGGATACCCTGGTGATCTGCGCGGCCGAGTTCCGCGAAGCCCTGCGGCCCTGGGTGGAATTCCGCACCGCGGAAGGGCACAAGATTGTCGTCATCCCGAATGCTGCTTCGACCGAGGAGCTTCGCCGTCAGATCGGCGAGATTGCCAAGGGCGGCCGGCTGCGGTTCGTGGTCCTGGTGGGCGATGCCCCGCCCATTGGCGGCGAAAGCGGCGGCGACGCCGCGGCCGAGTCACGCTGCGTGCCGGTCCATTACGCCAAGGCACGGGTCAATATCGACTGGGGCTCCGAGCCGGAGATCGCCACCGACGCTGCGTATGGCGATCTGGGAGAAAAGTGCGACACGGAACCGCGGCCCGAACTGGCCGTCGGCCGTTTGACCGCCGCCACGCCCGAGCAACTTCGGCAGATCGTGGCGAAGATTCTGGCCTACGAGCGGTCGCGCGATTTCGGACCGTGGCGGCGGCAGCTCAACGTGGTGGCGGGCGTGGGCGGCCTGGGACCGCTGATCGACCCGCTCATCGAATCGACCACCCAATGCCTGCTGACCCAGTGCATCCCGGCCGTGTACCGCGTGTCGATGACCTACGCGAGCTGGCGGAGCCCCTATTGTCCCGATCCGCGGCAGTTTCATGCCGCCACGATGGAGCGGCTTAGCGAGGGGTCATGGTTTTGGGTCTACGTCGGACACGGCTATCCGCTGGGCGGCGACTTCATCGAGGCGCCGGGGGGGCCGTATCCGATCCTCTTCGCCTCCGACGCCGCCGGCCTGCGGGCCCGGCACGGCCCGCCCATCGCCCTCTTTCTCTCCTGCTATGCCGGGGCCATCGACGCCCGGCGGACCTGCCTGGCGGCCGAGATGCTCCGCGCCCCCGGTGGACCGGTGGCCGTCGTGGCCGCCTCGCGCGTGACCATGCCCTACGCCACCACCCTCCTGACGCTCGGCCTGATGCGAGAATCTTTCGGCGGCCAGTGCCAGACGCTGGGCGAGGCCTTCCTCCACGCCAAGCAGGCCATGCTCCGAAAGCCCGCCCCGGACGACCGCCTGCGGGCGTCCCTGGATGCCATGGCCGCGCCCTTCAGCCCCACGCCGGCGCACTTGGCCGCCGAGCGGGCCGAACACGTCCTGCTCTTCAACCTCTTGGGCGATCCCCTGCTGCGGCTGCGGCGGGCCCGGCCGATCAAGCTCGCGGTCGCCGCGACGGCCACGGCCGGCGGGTCGCTTGCGGTCTCCGGCAGCTCGCCGGTCGACGGCCGCGGCACCGTCGAGTTGGTCCTGCCCCGCGATCGTCTGACCTTCCAGCCGCCTGCCCGCGACGCCTATCCGCAGACATCCGCGGGGCTGGCCGAATTCCAGGAGACCTACGCCCGGGCCAACGATCATCGCCTGGCCAGTGTGGAAGTGCCGGTCCGGGAAGGGCATTTTGATGTCGCGATCAAGATTCCCACCGGCGCCGCCGGGCGCTGCGACGTTTGCGTGGCGGTCGAGGGGGCCGAGGATTTCGCGCTGGGTTCGGCGGAGGTGAGAATCGCCGCCCGGCCGAAGGTGGTGGCGAGGCCGGCGTCGAAGTCGTCCCCTCTCCCTCCGGGAGAGGGTCAGGGTGAGGGCCGTTGGTGAAGGCGGCTGGCAGTGATCAGCGGATGAGACTAAAATCAACGAGCGGGGGTGCTCGCCCGGGTGGTGGAATTGGCAGACACGCAAGACTTAGGATCTTGTCCCGCAAGGGGTGGGAGTTCGAGTCTCCCCTCGGGCATCTTGCTAAACAGTAGGGACTTAAGCGCTATTTTCTAGCTTGGCCCATTGTGGGGGAATGCCGTCCGTGGCGCGCGTGCCCCATGGTATGCAAGAAACTCGGCCGGTGTGCTATAATCGAGTCTTGGCCCACAGCGGAGTGCATTATGCTATCGAAATATGCGAGCCGCGCTATCGTGTTCTTCGCCGCGGATTTCGAACCAGTGCTAGGTCCGGGACCCGCGAGCGCGGCCGAGGAGCTACGCAAGGCGTATCACCCAACAGGGCTCGCAGTGTCCGCAAACGCTATTGGCTTGAGGTGGCCCGCGGAGCGCGCGTGCCTCGCAGTTTCCAACAACCGCGTCCAAATCCAGACCCTGGGGCTGGGCACCTGGGAGGAGGGGGCGGGGCAATGGATTTCGATGGTCCAAAAAGTTCTCGATGTCTTGGAATCCGAGAAAGTCAAGCAGGTCGGAATCAGGATTGTCGTCCACATCCCGCTGGACATGTCGCACGCGGAGATGGCGCGGCTGATGTTTGGGAGCTTCCTCGTTCCGATCGAGGAGTTTGAGCAGGTCATCGACGACCCGGGCGATCCGCTGTTGCAGATAAATGGGAGGCGGGGACCCCTGGAGTGCCAGATCATTTTAACGGCGGCCAACAAGACGCAGATCTCCCAAGGGGTGCTGCAGGTCCCGAACATGGAGGCGTTTCTCAGCGAGAGGTTTCTTGACACGGGGGTAAAGGACTTTCACGATCGGATATCGAGCTCAGATTCTCTGGTATTTGACGTCAACCTGTCTCGAAAAGGCGTTATGAGTTCGGACCTCGGCGGCTTCCCGGAAGAATGCTTGAGGGCTGCGGACGCAATTGGAGAAGCATGCTTGGCACGGCTGTTAACGCGGCCGTTGGCAAAGGCGAAATGAAATGAAACTCTCGTTATCGGTTCCCGAGGGCACACAAGGCCCAAGAATTGGAACGGTGGGCGCAGCACGCCAAGACACGTTGGTGCTTAGCCTTGCCATGGACCTTGATTCAGATCTCGGAGAAAAGTGGTTTGAGTTCCCCCATAAGTTCGACCAGGAACGTCTCCCATCGGCGCTCTTAATCAAGGCGCACGTTTACACGACCCAGCCCCGGAAGAAAATGGGGTCCGCAAATTACCTGGCGACCGTCCGGCGTCGAGAGGCAGGTAGCGCCGCCAAGATCGTGCGGAACCTTGCCTCGCGTGCCACCGACGACCACTTCATTGTTTGGACCGAGGAAGCTCTTGAGAGCCTGAGACGGTCGGTGGGGGTCTTGGCGGACGCCGAGGAATCCGCTTACCCGGAACACGAAGGGAATGCCTGCGAGGTCCTGCGTGAGGTGCGTGATTCATTCCTAAACGGCGGTTGGCAGAAATATCGTGAGCCCGGCGTGGCCGAAGCCGTGGCAGGCATTCTTGGCAAGTTGGCCCAAGCCGACGAAGTTGTTGCGGACGACGTCGATGCCGCGATGGCCACACTGTTTGATCTCGGCCTCGAGCCAGGCGCCGGTCTCGCGTGCTTCAATGAAGAAGAAGAAGTATCTGATTGAAACGTCAGCAGTTCTAGTCGCAATGGGAGGCTCGACCGCCGATCATCGCGACGAATTTCAGCGGACTGTTGCTGACGGCGCTCTATTTACGTCTTTGTACATCCGAAAGGAGTTCATTCGGCGATGGATTTGCTATCTGATCCATCTTGCCTTCTACAGGGACCAGTTCGGCAATTTGGCAGACGCGATGGACCATGCCAACGAGGCGTTCAGCATTCGAGATGTCAAGACCCTCAACCATTTCACAACGTGGTACATGCGTGAATGTGGCGCGCTGACTTCTCGAAGCGGGGCCAAGGAGATCGCTCGTCTTGCGGTGATCATGCTGCAGAAGTTCGACAGGTTGTTCCGGAGCCGGACGGGCAACTCGTGCGGCTGCGTCATCGGGGGGAGGGCTTTGAAAGTCGACTTCAACGTCCTGTTTGACACCCTCGGCGCCTTCGTCAAATCGTTTAAATTTGACGGCACTTGTCCGGTCAATAAATTCCTCGGACTGCAGAACGCCGGCCACGGGGATCGCCTACTGAAGGATGACGCTGTGCGGACGCAGACGGAGGCCGGCAGGAACCTAGAAAAGATCAGGGCCAAAAAGACCACGATCGACTGCTTTCAATGCGGGAAGATCGGTGACGCAGTGGTCGTCTTGGACCAGCCCGGCTACTCGTGTCTCGTGCACATCGATAGTGACTTTGATCTCCTATGCCCAGCGGCTGGACGACGACATACGCTGCTGGCATCTGAACGCGCGGTGGCACGAGACAGGACCGCCGAGCGGGGTGAAAACCGGGGTGGTGGTGCCTCAGCCCACGGCCGCTGATGGCCCGTTCCGTGGCAGTTCGGCCCGTTTGAGGGCATTTTTGGGGGCCGGCCGGGCAGAAAATGACGCGGTGGCAGTGCCGCTTGCCCCAATCGCCCGGGCGTCGCGGGACCGCAGGCACGAGAGGCGGTCCGCACAGCAGCAAAAACGGCGTGCGGCTTCCCCGCGGGCGACGGGCAAGCCGGCGGTGGCCCTGCCGAGACGCTTGCGCCGCCAATCCGCCGGGATAAACCCGGCGGCTCGCTTCTTTTTCCGCCTTCCCCCTTCCCCCGCCGCCCTTGCCCCCTCCCGGCGGCCTTGCTATAATGCGAAATTCTCGACGGTCCCCCCAGAGGCCCCTTGCGTAGAGGGGTCGGACGGTCGAGGTGGCTCTAACCTGTACGTTTACGGAATCAATCACCCATGGTCAATCGGAACCTGATACGAAGTCTGGACCTCAGCGAAGAAGAATGGGAAAGCGAACTGGCGGCCGCCCTGGATAACGCCCCTACCGAGGAAATCGGCGAGTGGGGCACCCGCGAGGTGGCCGTCAATGAAATCGTCCAAGGCCACGTGCTTCGCGTCGAAGGCGACTTCGTGCTGGTCGATGTCGGTTATAAGAGCGAAGGGATCATCCTCCGCAGCGAGTGGGAAGAGGGCGAGCCGCTGCCCAAGCCGGGCACGATCATCAAGGTCCTCATCGAGGACGTCGAAGACATCCACGGCCTGGTGGACGATTCCCGCGGCATGATCACGCTGAGCAAGCGCAAGGCCGAGAAGATCGAGGCCTGGCTGAAGGTGATGGAGACGGTCCACGAGGGCGACGTGGTCACCGGCGTGGTTACCCGCAAGATCAAGGGCGGCCTGCTGGTCGACATCGGCGTGAACGTCTTCCTGCCGGCCAGCCAGGTGGACGTCCGCCGCCCGGCCGACATCGGCGACTACATCGGGCGGACCATCCAGTGCCTGGTGCTGAAGATCGACGAATCGCGGCGGAACATCGTCGTCAGCCGCCGCGCCTTGATCGAATCGGAGCGCGCGGAAAAGAAGGCGCAGTTGCTGGCCGAACTGGAAGTGGGCCAGCGCCGCAAGGGCGTCGTGAAAAACATCGCCGAGTTCGGGGCCTTCGTCGACCTCGGCGGCATCGACGGCCTGCTGCACATCACCGACATGAGCTGGGGACGCATCAACCACCCCTCCGAGATGGTGGCCATCGACCAGGAAATCGAGGTCCAGATCCTCCACATCGACTACGACAAGGAGAAGATCGCCCTGGGCCTGAAGCAAAAGAGCGCCAGCCCCTGGGAAGACGTCGAGGCCAAGTATCCCATCGGCAAGCAGATTCGCGGCGCCGTGGTCAACGTGATGAGCTACGGCGCCTTCGTCAAGATCGAAGAGGGCATCGAGGGCCTCGTCCACATCAGCGAGATGTCCTGGACCCGGCGGATCAGCCATCCCAGCGAGCTGGTCCAAGTGGACGACGAGATCGAAGTGGTCGTGCTGAAGATCGACAAGGAGAAGCACGAGATCTCGCTGGGCATGAAGCAGACCCAGGAAAACCCCTGGGACCGCGTGGCCGACCACTATCCGCCCGGCAGCGTCGTGAAGGGAACCGTCCGCAACCTCACCAACTACGGCGCCTTCATCGAGATCGAGGAGGGGATCGACGGCCTGCTGCACGTCAGCGACATGTCGTGGACGCGGAAGATCAGCCATCCCAACGAGATGGTCGACAAGGGGCAGGAGCTGTCCTGCCGCGTGCTGTCGGTCGACCAGGACCGCCGCCGCATCGCCTTGGGGCTGAAGCAGATGACCGACGACCCCTGGGCCACCGACATCCCCGGCAAGTATCAACCCGGCCAGATCGTCACCGGACCGGTCACTAAGATCACCAATTTCGGCGTGTTCGTCGGGCTGGAGGACGGCCTGGAGGGGCTTTTGCACATCTCCGAGTTGGCCGACCACAAGGTCGAGAACCCCGAAGAGGTGGTCAAGGTCGGCGAGATGATCGAGGTGAAGGTGCTGCGGGTCGATCCCGACGAGCGGAAGATCGGCCTCTCGCGTAAGCGTGTGGAATGGGCCGAAGAGGCCCAGGCCGAGGGCGAGGTCAAGCCCGGCGAGCCGGCGCCGACTCCCCGCCCCCACGTCGAGCTCAAGGGCGGCGTCGGCGCTTCGGGGCCGCTGATTCAGCCCCGCGCCCCGGCGGCGGCCGAGCCGGCTGCCGAAGCACCGGCTGCCGAGGCACCGGCGGCCGAAGCACCGGCGGCCGAGGAAGTCGCCCCCGCCGACCCGGGCGAATAGGTTGGCCGCGTCGCTGGCGACGCGGTTTCCCTGGGTTGCCCCGCCGACCCGGGCGAGTAGGCACTGGCGAGGCCAGTGGCACGCGGCCCCGTGAAACTGGATCGCCTGTAGCGGTTGTCGGGCGTAGACGGCCCTCCCGCTGGCATCCTCGGCCAGGGCGATGTTTTCGCTACGGTCCGCATCCCGGCTACAGTCCCCCTAGCTCGTCGTATGCCCGCTTCCTTGCAGAAACGGCGCTTGGCAGGCCGATAGTCTGTCTGTCCACGAACCCGACCCCGGGGACGGTGCCGATTTTTTTGGCGGCCGCGCTTCGCGTGGTGCCCGGCCGAAAAATTGCGACGGTCCCCCTTGCCTGCCCGCTGGCAACTTAGATGCCGATGACCAAGACACGCCGCCGCCAGCCCGCAACCGTGCAGTCTCCCTTGGAGACCTACCTCCGCGAGATCAACGAGACTTCGTTGCTCTCGGCCGCCGACGAGCACCAATTGGCCGTGGCCATCGGCGGCGGCGACAACCAGGCCCGCGACCGCATGGTCCGCGCCAACCTCCGCCTCGTGGTCAACATCGCCCGCGGATATACCGGCAAGGGCCTGGGCCTGCAGGACCTGATCGAGGAGGGCAACCTCGGCCTGCTGCGGGCGGTCGAAGGCTTCGACCCCGCCGTCGGCACGCGCTTCTCGACCTACGCCAGCTACTGGATCAAGCAGTCGATCAAGCGGGCGCTGATCAACACGGCCAAGACGATCCGCATCCCCGCCTACATGGTCGAGCTGCTGTCGAAGTGGCGGCGGGCCAGCACCCGGCTGGGCGAGGAACTCGGCCGCACCCCCACGCCGGAAGAAATCGCCCGCGTGCTGGGCCTGCCCCGCAAGAAGCTCCCCATCATCAAGAAGGCCATCCGCATCTACAACCTCACGCCGCAGACCGACCAGGCCGAGGCCGGCTGGTCGCTGGGCGAAATGGTCATGGACGAGCACAATCGCAATCCGGAAAGCGAGATGGTCGAAAGCGACAACCTCACCCACGTGATGCGGCAGCTCCAGAGCATGGACTCCCGCGAGGCCACCGTGCTGCGGATGCGGTTCGGACTGGACGACCATGAGCCCCGCACCCTGAAGGAGATCGGCGAGTCGCTGGGCCTGACCCGCGAGCGGGTCCGCCAGATCGAGACCGAGGCCCTCGGCAAGCTGGCCGACAGTCTCAACGGCCCGGCCGATGAGGGATTAGGGATTAGGGATTAGGGATTGGTGCGGCCTTCCCCCCTCCGCCCTCCGCCCTCCCCCTTCTTTCTCTCCCCCTTCCCCTGTCGTCGCGGCGGTCGTATATTCATTTACGTTCCGCGCCTCGCCAATCCCTAATCCCTAATCCCTATGTCTTCCCCCGCCCCCCTGACCGACTACATCCGCGCCATTCCCGACTTTCCCAAGCCGGGCATCCTCTTCCGCGACATCACGCCGCTGTTGGCCGACGCGGCCGCCTTTCGCCGGGCGGTCGAGGCCATGGCCGAGCCCTTCCGCGCGGAGCGGATCGACCTGGTGGCCGCCGCCGAGGCCCGCGGATTCATCTTCGCCGCCCCGCTGGCCGTGGCCTTGGGGGCCGGGCTGGTCCCCATCCGCAAGCCCGGAAAGCTCCCCGGCAAGACCCTCTCGCACACCTACGAGTTGGAGTACGGCACCGACACGCTGCAAATCCATGCCGACGCCGTCTCGCCCGGGGCGAACGTCTTGATGGTCGACGACCTCTTGGCAACCGGCGGCACGATCCAGGCCTGTTGCCACATGGTCGAGGAGGCGGGCGGCCGCGTGGCCGGCTGCGCGTTTCTGATCGAGCTGGTGGCCCTGGGCGGCGCCGCCCGGATTGCCCAGTACAGGACCATCAGCCTGATCAAGTACGCCTGAGTAGGGGCCAGGGACCGGGGGCCAGGGGCCAGGGGATCGGAAAAGCCCCGCGACTGCGTCGCGGGGGCGGCGGGGCGGCGTGCCACTGGCTTTGCCCGCGACTGATTTCCAGCCGCCGCAAGGAGCCGCGTCACAACGGAGGAGTCACCGATGGGGCTATTCGGAAAGATTCAGGCGGCGTTGTACAAGAAGAGCGTTCCTGACAATGCACTACCCGGCAAGCCAGAGATGATTACGGTTTACGATAAGTTTGGCCGGGAGATGCTGATTTCACGCCAGCAGTGGAGGGAGAAGGTTCTGCCCGGTTCGCTCACGCAGCACGAAAACAATCCCGAGGCACTCTACAGCACGATTTTCATGGCCCTCAACGACGGTTTTGCCGAGGACATTCTGGAAGCAACGAAAAGGCTGATGGCCATCGACCCGATCCCAGAGCGAAGCCATACGGTGCGGGCAATTGCGTTGATGAAAACCGGCGATCTCGATGGTGCCGAGGCAACTCTGTCCGCATTCATTGAACAACATGGTGCCACCGGATCGGTCTTGACCAACCTGGCCAAGATTTATGCGGAACGGGGGGACCCCAAGAGATCGGAGGCGACCTTATGGGAGGGATTGAAACTCGATCCGAATCAAGACAACGGATTATTGTGGTGGGCGGTGATTCATCGAGAGCGAGACGGAGAAGCGGGCTACCTGGAGGCCATGAGGCAGGCAGCACACCTCGATGGAAGTTGGCGACCACAACTCTGGCTAGCCCGGCATTGCTTGGAACAGAAGGACTTGGCGGGGGCGAAGCAATACTACGACAGAATCCTTGCAACTGCGGCGGATCAACCGGGTGTGCTGATGATGGTGTCTGGCGACCTGGGCAAAAACGGTTATGTCGAGGCGGCCTTGGAACTGGTCGCTCCACGCTACGATCCGGAGAAGCATGATCCCGCTACCGGGTTCAACATCCTCCAGGGCTACGTGGAGACCAAGAACCATGTTGATGGCGAGAAATTGCTCCACAGAATAGCCAGCTTGGATCGACCGGAGTTGATTCCTTGGAAGCAGCACCTGATGCACTATTCCGCGGAGTTCGAGAAACTGCGAATCCCTCCCCTCCCTCCTGCGAATACTGACAAACCTTTGGAGGCGTCAGCAATACGAATTGATCGACCAGTCTGGACCTATGGCCTGAACGACCCCAAGTGGCTGTTCCAACAGAGCGAGCGTCGAGGTAAGAGCGTTGCGTTCATCTCCCTGGCCAACACGTCACCTTCGGGGGCAAAGGTCCCATTCACGCAACGAGAAGACGACCTGGGCCGACTTACCCGGAGCATCCCGTTGTTCCTTGCGGAGTCACTTTTCTGCTGGACCGACCTGAAGCCAACCGCCGTAATTCCCGTCGTCATGGGGACCGGACCAATTGTTTCCGGGATGGAATGGCCCCCCGAGCAGATCAGTGCGTTCGCAGGGGATGTCGATGTCGCCGTTACTGGCTCGCTCAACGAGCAGAATGGCACGCTCAGGATTACACTGATGGTCTGGGATTCGGTCAGCAAGAAGGCTGTGAATGCCTTCTCGTACACTTGCGATCGGGACCACCTCGGCTCGACTGTGCTCACCATCGAGAGGAAACTGCTGGATTACTTCTCCCCATTGTCGGGCAAGCCGGATGTCCCGGTTGAAGGTTTTTACGTTCGACCTGCCCCGGCGATAATGGCCTCGTATTTGAGCTGCCTTGGGCAGACGCTCATGATGACGTTTGTACAAAACGAATACGTGCCTCGGGAGCAAATGTGGGGCGAGCGGCAAATGTTCGACAGCTACCTTTGGACGGTGGCGGAAATGAAGGACGCCCAGGTGCCACGAGTACTCTTCCTGGCCGCACTGGCGAAAAGTCGTGCCTACGGGTCTTCCGCGTACGAGGAGTACAAGGCTCGCGCCCTGCGGATGCTGGGCGAAGAAAAGTCCAGGGCAAGTCAGTTCTACCGGCTGTCGCCACTGTTGTTTCAGGTTTTTGGCATGGAGAGCGAGTTCAACGCGCGCAAGGCTGAATTGGCGAGGGATGCTGATCCGTTATACTTGGAATGGCTTGACCACTTGGGGAAGTAGGCCAGAACCACGAAGTGGTCGTCTCCCACAAACGGCGACCGCCTCCCCTCACCCTGACCCTCTCCCCAAGGGAGAGGGGAATCGCCTTGCCCAGCTTGCGCAACCGTTACCACCGGACCGCATAACCGGTTCATTCGCTATTCTCGGCACCCTTCGGCGCAAGTCTGGACCCCGCGGCGAACGATCAAATTATTGAGAGAGGAGCCTCACCATGTCCAACCGCCGAGTGTTCGCCGTCGCCTTCTTCCTGATCGCCATGACCCTGAGCCAGCCTGCCGCGGCCATCGAGGGCAATTGGTTCGGATGGCTAAAGAGGCCCCCGCCCGCGGCCCCGAACGCGCCGTGCAATCCAGCGCCGATCACGGTCGCCTCGCCGCCGGGCCCCTATCGCGCGCCCGCCTACGCCAACGGCAATTGTCCCTGGTATGGCTACGGCTTCGGCGTGCCGACCTACCAGTGGGGCTATTGCGGCTCGACCTACCGCCCCGTGTGCATCTGCCACTTCGGCTACTACAACACCTACACGCAATGGGGCTACGAGCGGGGGTATTGAGGAAGGGATTTGGGGATTTGGGGATTTAGGGATTTAGGGATTGGGGGGGATGGCGAGGCCGCGCGGCCGAGGGCGAAGGCCGCAAGGTTCGACTCGTGCAACTCCGGCTTGAAGTTGCGGCGGATGGCCTGTTGCCAGTGGAGCAGACCGATGGCCAGACGCCGGCTCAACAGGCCAAGGACGGCCACGTTCAGGCTCCGCCGCGAGGGGAGCGTGGCCGCGTCGATCATGGCGGCGGTGAGGAGAAGGCCGCCCTCGCGCAGCCGGCAGCGATTGCTTTCCACCTCGTCGTCGGCCAGCACGACGAGGAAGTCGGCCTCGCCCGGCGGCACCATGGGGCTAAGAACCTGCGGGCCGAAGCGGACGTCGCTGGTGACCGATCCGCCCCGCTGGCTCATGCCGTGGACTTCGGCCTTCTTCACGTCCAGTCCGGCCAGGAAGGCGGCCTCGGCCAAGATGTCCGAGGCCTTGAGGACCCCTTGGCCGCCCAGGCCGGCAAAAACGACGTTTACGACAGGATTATTCATAGTGGCTTGCCGGAAGTCAGGGGCTCGGGGCGAGACTCATGCGGGTTGCAGGAACCTTCATACAATGCAAAATGAAAAATGCAAATTGCAAAATGCAAAGCTTAAGACCACAGTGGCGACGACCACACTCTCCCTCATTTTGCATTTTACATTTTACATTTTGCAATTTGCATTGAGTCGGCGCAGGAGTTGGAATGACGCAGCGATCAACTTCCATGGCTTCCGCCTTCTAACTCCTAACTCCTGACTTCTAACTCCTTTTGGTATTGCCTAATCTTCCCGGCCGCCAACACGCAGGGGTGGCGGGCGATCAGGACCGTCAACTCGTTCGAGGCCAGGCTGCTCCGCAAGAGCCGCTGGAACGACTCCGGATCGGCCGTGGGATCGACCGTCCGCACGTTGCCGATTCCCAGGGCGCGGACCAGGGCCTCGAAGTCCACGCGGCCGGTGGGCCGATGATCCAGCGTGCGGCCGGTGCCGGGATGTTCCTGCAAACCGGTCATGGCCGTGGTGCCGTTGTCGAGGATGAGGACGACGTGGCCGCTGGCCGGCGGGTTGTAGACCATCTCGACCAGGCCGGTGATGCCGCTATGGACGAAGGTGCTGTCGCCGATGACGCTGACGACCCGCCGGGCGTCGCTTTCGGGGAGCGTGTGGCGCAGGCCCAGGCCGATGCCGATGCTGGCGCCCATGCAGACGAGGAAATCCATGGCCACCAGCGGCGGCAGCACGCCCAGCGAATAGCAGCCGATGTCGCCGGCGACGATGCAGCCGAGATTGCGGAGGACCTCGAAGACGGTGCGGTGCGGGCAGCCGTTGCACAGGGCCGGGGGCTTGCCGGCCGGCGGGGGCATTTCCGCCGTGGTCTGGCCGGCCAGGATGCGGCGCACCCGCTCCACGTTCAGTTCGCCGAAGCGGTACATCTCCGCCTTTCCCTCCACGGCGATGCCCGCCGCGCGAAGCTGCTCGACCAGGAAGGGATCGCCCTCTTCGACGACCACCGCGCGGGCGACGCCGCCGACGAAGCGGGCGATCTTCTCCAGCGGCAGCGGCCAGGTGAGCCCCAGTTTCAACATGCTGGCCGCGGGGGCCGCCTCGCGGGCGTGCATCGCCGCCACGCCCGAGGTGATGATCCCCAAATCCCGGTCCCCCTCGACGACCGTATTCAAATCGCAGTCTTCGCTCCAGCGGGCGATTTCCGCCAGCTTCTTGCGCAAGCGATGATGGGCCGGCCGGGCATTCGACGGGATCATCACGGCGCCGGGAATGTCGCGCTCGAATTGCGCCGCCAGCGGCTCGGCCGCCGCCCCACGGGGGCAAACCACCGTCTTGCTGTGGCAGACGCGCGTGGTCATCCGCAGCAGGACCGGCAGCCGCCAGCGGGTGGAAAGCTCAACGGCCGCCCGCGTGAAGTCGTAGGCCTCCTGCGAGTCGGCCGGCTCGAGCATGGGCACCGACGCCGCCACGGCATAGCGGCGGTTGTCCTGCTCGTTCTGGCTGGAGGCCATGCCGGGATCGTCGGCGGAGACGATCACCAAGGCCCCTGGCGTGCCGATATAGGCCGCGGTGAAGAGGACGTCGGCCGCCACGTTCAGGCCGACGTGCTTCATGGCGGCCAAGGCGGGGACGCTGCCGAAGGACGCGCCGAGGGCGACCTCCAAGGCGACCTTTTCGTTGGGGGCCCATTGTCCGCGGCCACCCAGGTCGGAGAAGTGTTCGAGGATTTCCGTGGCCGGGGTGCCGGGGTAGCCGGTGCCCAGGGCGACGCCGCAGTGACGTGCGGCCAGGGCCACCGCCTCGTTGCCGCTGAGCAAGGCGCGTTCAGGTTGCGTCACGGGCCGGCTCCATCAAATCCAACAACCATCGCGGCGGGCGGATCGGCTTGCCCGACGGGTCGGTAATCGCATGAATCGTATATCCCCGGCAGACCGCCGCGCCGGTCTGGGCATTTTCCAACTGGACGTCGAATCGCAGCCGTGCCCGGCCGCCCATCGACGCGGTGGTCGTCATCGTCAGCTCATCATCATACTCGGCCTTGCCCTGATATTCCACGTGGGCGGTCACCAGCGGCACCCGCACGCCGTCGACTTCCCACTGGCGGTAGGGTTTTCCCAGGCTGCGGCAGAGCTCGGTGCGGCCCCACTCGAACCATTCCAGCACCCGCGCGTTGTAATAGGTGCCCATCTGGTCGACGTCGCTGTAGCGGACGCGGAAGCGTTGGACGTGGCGAAGCATCAAGGATGAAGGATAAAGGATGAGGGATGAAGGATGAGGGATGAAGTGGAAAGGGCGTCCGCCGCTGTCTTCATCCTTGATCCTTTATCCTTCATCCTTGTTTAGATCCACTTTCTTCGTAACAACCATATCTTAACGCCCTGGGCGGTGACCGCATAGGCGAGCAACGTCAGGGCCAGCAAGGGCCAATACGACCACGGCAGCGGCACCATTTCCAGGTATCCGCGCAGCGGCGAAAACGGCAGGGCAATGCCGCAGGCCATCACCAGGACCGTCGTCCAGATCAGGGGCCAACTGGCGCGGCTTTCGATGAAGGGAATCCTGTTGGTGCGGATGATGTGGATGATCAACGTCTGCGTCAGCAGCGATTCCACGAACCAGCCGGTCTGGAACAGCATGGCGCCCTCTTTGCTGCCGTGGGCGTGGAAAAACCACCACATCATGGCGAACGTCGTGTAATCGAAAATCGAGCTGACCGGGCCCATGAAGAGGATAAAGCGGGTCAATTCGCCCATGCTCCAGGCCCGCGGCCGGGCGACGAACTCGGGATCGACCTCGTCGGTGGGAATGGGCACCTGCGAGACGTCGTAAAGGAGGTTGTTCGTCAGCAACTGGAGCGGCAGGATGGGGTAGAAGGGCAGCAAGATGCTGGCGCCCAACATGCTGAACATGTTGCCGAAGTTCGAGCTGGCCCCCATCTTGATGTACTTGACGATGTTGGCGAAGATCTTCCGCCCCTCGATCACCCCGTCCTCCAGCACCATGAGGCTCTTTTCCAGGAGGATGATGTCGGCGGCCTCGCGGGCGATGTCGACCGCCGTATCCACCGAGATGCCCACGTCGGCGGCCCGCAGCGCCGGGGCGTCGTTGATGCCGTCGCCCAGGTAGCCGACCACGTGGCCGCGGCTCTTCAGCGCCAGGATCACCCGCCGCTTATGTGCGGGCGAGAGCCGGGCGAAGATCGACGCCCCTTCCGCCGCCTCGGCCAGTTGCTGGTCGCTCATCTTCTCCACGTCATTGCCCAGCACGATGTGGTCGGCGTCCAGTCCCACCTCGTGACAGATCTTGCGCGTCACCAGGTCGTTGTCGCCGGTGAGCACCTTGAGCCGCACGCCGTGCCTCTGGGCCGCCGCAATGGCCTCGCGGGCCGACTCCTTGGGCGGATCGAGGAAGGCCACGTAACCGTGCAGCACCAGGTCGCACTCGTCGGCCTTGCTGTAGGCCGCCTTCGGCGTGAAATCGCGATAGGCCAGGGCCAGCACGCGGAAGCCGTCGGTGTTGAGGTCCAGGTACTCTTCGCGGAGATCGGCGACGATCACCGGCTCGATGGGCAGCACCTGGCCGTCCAGCTCGAACTTCGTGCAGCGGCTCATGATCTCTTCCGGCGCGCCCTTGGCGATCAGCCGATGCTGGCCGTCCATCTCCACGACCACCGACATGATCTTGCGGCCGAAATCGAAGGGGATCTCATCGACCTTGCGGGTGTGGTCCAGCGGCAGTTCGCCATGGGCCAGGATGGCGCGGTCCAGCACGTTCTTCAGGCCGGTCTGGAAGTAGCTGTTCAGATAGGCCGTCCGCAGCACGGCGTCGCTGTGCTCGCGGACCACGTCGCAATGCTTCTCCAGGATGACGCGGTCCATGGTCAGCGTGCCGGTCTTGTCGGTGCAGAGGACGTCCATGGCGCCGAAGTTCTGCACCGCGCCCAGCCGCTTGACGATCACCCGCTTCCGCGCCATGACCAGCGCGCCCTTGGAGAGGCAGACCGTGACGATCATGGGCAGCATGGCGGGCGTCAGCCCGACGGCCACCGTCAGGGCGAAGAAGAACGCCTGATACAAACCGCCCTTCGCGATCCAGTTGATGAAGAACACCGCCGGCACCATCACCGCCATGAAGCGGATCATCAGCCAGGTGAAGCGCTGCACCCCCTGGTCGAAGCTGCTGGGCTGGTGGCGGCCGACGATGCTGTGGGCCATGCCGCCGAAATACGTGCTCCGCCCCGTGGTCACGATCGCCGCGGTGGCCGAGCCGCTCTCCACGTTGGTCCCCATGAAGCAGATGTTGCTCAGTTCCAGCGGGGCCACGCCGGTGCGGCTCTCGACGGCGTCGAATTTCTCCACCGGAAAAGACTCCCCGGTGAGACTCGCCTGGCTGATGAACAGGTCCTTCGCGGCGATCAGGCGGACGTCGGCGGGAACCATGTCGCCGGCCGCCAGGGCCACCACGTCGCCGGGCACGAGGTGATCCAGCGGGACCTCCCGCTGCTGCCCGCCGCGCACCACCGTGGCCGTGATGTTGATCATCGCCTTCAGCTTGGCCACGGCCGCGTCGGCCCGCGTCTCCTGGAAAAACCGCATCAGCACGCTCAACAACACGATGACGCCGATGATGATCGCCGTGGCCGGGTCGCCGGTAATCGAGGAAATGACCGCCAGGATCATCAAGAGGATGCTCAGCGGATCGCAGAAAGTCAGCAGCAGGCGGAACGCCCAGTGGCGCTGCCGTTCCTGGGCGACGTTGTTGGGTCCCACCTCGTCCAGCCGGGTGGCCGCCTCTTCTTCGCTCAAGCCCCCGGCGGTCGTCCGCAGCATCGCCAGCAGGCCGTCCTTGTCGCGGCGGGCCGCCTCGATCAACTGCGGCGACACGCTGGGCCCCGCCGCCGCCGTGCCCGGCGGCTGCCGCCCCAGCAGGTTGCGAATCCCCAGCCCCAAAATGATCCACAAGGCGATGATCGCCTCGTTGCTGTCGATCTTCGAGGTCCCTTGCCGGCGGTCGACAAACACGATGGGCGTTTCTCCGAACCGCGCCCCCAGCCGCTTCAGACGCCAGAGAACCTCTTCCTGGAAGGAATAGCCGCCGCTGCGGACGGCCGCGACGTCGAGCTTGCTCAAGACCGCCGTCCGGTAGCAGCGAAAGCCGCCGCTGCAATCCTTCGGCCCCAGGCCCAGCAGCCAGCGGGCGTACCAATTCACCCCCCGGCTCATCAGGTGCCGCCGCAGCGGCCAGCCCTCGACCCCGCCGCCCGGAACGTAGCGCGAGCCGATCATCACGTCCACCGGCGTGCCGCCGGGCGGGTCCATGCCCGCGATCAAATCCGGCAGGTAACGCGGCTGGTGGCTGAAATCCGCGTCCATGTTGAGCACGTACTTGTAGCCGTGCTCGACGGCGTATTTCATGCCCGCCAAAATGGCCGTCCCCAGCCCCAGTTTCCCCGGCCGGTGCAGACAGTGGACGCGGGCGTCGGCGGCCGCCTTCTGGTCGCACCAGCGGCCGGTGCCGTCCGGCGAGTTGTCGTCGATCACCAGCAAGTCGGCAGCCGGGGCGTAGCGGAAAATCTCCTCCACCAGCCGGGGGAGATTCTCCAGCTCGTTGTACGTCGCCACCGTGATCAGGGTCTTGTCGCCGTTCGACATGGGGGCCTATTGTACCAAAAGCATGGTAGGGTGGGTCGAGCGATCATGGGCAGCATGATCGCGAGCCCCACCAGAAACACTACAAGCTTGTACCATCGGGGTTCAAGGCGAATATTGTACCAAAAGTCCAGCGGCGAAAAAGGTTGTCGAAAGGATAAACTGCCGGGGCGGCGAAACCTTTTCCCGGCCGGCGGGTTAAATCGGGTGGTTGCCCAGGGGAGCAGGCTGACCAATACTGACGTAGGGACCCGCGAGGGGACTGTCCCCCTTGGTTGGCCCTGTCTTTCCAGATTCACCTGTTCAAGAGGAGATCGAGCGATGATTCGGCGAGCTGCATGTCTGGTGATGGTCGGTTTGCTTTCCCTGGCTACTTGGGGGGGGAATAGTGCATCGGCGCAGGCCCCCGAGGGGGGGCCGGGACAAGGCCAGGGCCCCCGCGGTCGCGGCCCCGGCATGATGTTTCCCGGCGGCGGGCTGTTGTTCCTCCTCCGCAACGAGTCGGTCCAGAAGGACCTCCAGTTGACCCCCGAGCAGATCGACAAGCTCAAGGAACTCGGCAAGACCCTCCGCGAAGGCCTCCCCGAGCGGGGAGCCTTCCGCAACCTCTCCCAGGAGGAACGCCGCGCGAAGTTCGCCGAATTGCAGCCCAAGCTGAAGGCCCGCGGCGAGGAAATCAAGAAGAAGATCGAGGCCATCCTCACCACGGCGCAACTGGCGCGGCTGAAGGAAATCCGCGTCCAGGTGGCCGGACCGGCGGCCCTGGCCGACACGGACGTGCTCAAGGCCCTGAACCTGACCGACGAGCAAAAAGAGAAGATCAAGGGCCTCCGCCAGCAGGTGGCCGATCTCCGCAAAGAGGCCGGCAAGCTCAGCCGCGAGGAGCGGCAGCAGAAGCGGGCCGAGATGATGGAGAAGATGCAAAAGCTCCGCGACAAAGTGCTGGCCGACATCGTGGCCCTGTTGACCCCGGAGCAACGCGCTCAGTTTGAGAAGCTCAAGGGCAAGAAGATCGAGTTGAAGCCGGGGGAATTCCTCCCGCCCGTCGAGGAGCCGGGGGTCGATCTTCCCAACCGCGCCCCGGGCAAGTAAGCATGACGCAGTAAGAGGGGGACAGACGTTTTTCCCTGTCAGGGCCCGAACAGACAGGGGCGTCTGCCCCCCTCACTTTTCCCAGCGATCCGTGCGGAACGGCGAGGCGGGCAGGCCGGCCTTGTTGACGAGATTGCAGTCGGGATTGTTCGCCCAGGCGTAGCGGGCCGCCACGGGGTCCTTCACCGCCGCGCTGGAAACGACCACCCGATTATCCTCGATCCGGGCCTCCGCCCAGACGAATTTCCGGTCGGCCCCGGCGATGGCGAAACCCTTGAGCGGCCCGCCGCCGCAGGCTGCCAGCCCGCCGCAGGTGTAGTCGAACTCGACGACAAGACGGTTGCCCTCCTTGCGCATCGACTTATAGAGCGGGCCGCAGGCCGCCACGTCCTTGTGGTAGGTCTTCGCCAGGGCCCATTGGGCCAGTCGCCGGCCCACCTCTTCCTTCTTCCTGGGATGCACGTTATTGGCCTCGCCCAGGTCGATCGTGACGGCTATGCCGGTGTTCGGATAGGCCAGGGTTTGCAGGAACTGCTCGCGCACCAGCGGCCAGCCGTCGGTCTCCGAGGGGTCTTTCTGCGGGGCCTTGAAGTTGGGCAACTGCACGAAAAGGAAGGGAAAATCGCCCTCGCCCCACAGCCCCCGCCACTGGGCGATCATCGTCCGCAACTGGAGGCCGTAGAGCCTGGGGTTGGCAGTGGGAATCGCGTTCGACTCACCTTGATACCAGATCGCCCCGCGGATGGCGTAGGGGGCCAGCGGCACGATCATGCCGTTGTACAGGCAGCCCGGCGACTGGTAGTCGGGGATCGGCCCCGAAGGCCGGTCGGCCCGCGGCCGCGGGGCTTGGCCTTTGCCGGGCCGACGCAGGAGGTCTTTGACAATCGGCTTCAATTCCGGCACGGCCGCCTGCGCCTCGATGCCGGTCCAGGCCTCGATCGGCGTGTTGCCGTACGAGGTATTCAGCAGGCCGATGGGGACGCCCAGCCGCTTGTGCAATTCGCGGCCGAAGAAATAGGCCGCCGCCGAGATGCCGGGAATCTCCTCCGCGGCGAGGGCCTCGCGCGTCGAGACGTGCCAACAGGCAGGGCAGTTGCCCTGCGGCTCCCCGGCCGGGTTGCGCTGGGCGACGAGCATGCGGATCTGGGGATCGGCGATCCGGGCGAAATCGACCCCGCCCACCTGGCGGACGAGCATCTCCATGTTCGACTGTCCGGAGCAGAGCCAGACCTCGCCGGCCAGCACGTCGCTCAGTTGGATGGTGTTGCCTTTGCCCTGGACCTTGAGCGTGTGCGGCCCGCCGGGCCCGATGGCGTCGAGTGTGACCGACCATTGGCCGTCCTGGCTGGCGGTGGCGGTCTTCGCTTGGCCATCGAGGGTGACGGTGACGTTTTCGCCCTTATCGGCCCAGCCCCAGACCGGGATGGGCCGTTGGCACTGGAGGACCATGTGATTGCCGAAGACATTGGGCAGCGTGACCTTGGCCGCCAGCGGCGTTGCGAAGGCCGCCAAGCCGATCAAGACGCCCAAGGCCGACAGCCAGCAAGCCTTACGCATCTGCGCGACTCCCATCCACTGCTGTGTCTGGTTTGGCGGAACCAACTTCTGGGACAGCAGCCCCCCGCTCGCCAATCGTGTAGGCTCGGTACACCGTGTTGTCGGGCGGCTGCAATTTGACGATCAGGAAGAATTCGAGTGCCGGGGCAAGGAAGTACCAACCGGTCGGGAACGGAATCACGTCCGTCCAATGGCGGTTTACGTCCGCATCGTGCCCCCAAATTCGGTCGTCGAACGTGTTCATCGCTGCGCCGACGTACCGGAGTTGCTCCTCGGCGTTGAACAGCAGGTAGACCCCATTGCCCGAGCAGATTTTGAACTCGCGCTTGCGGCGGCGATATTCATCGTCGGACCAGGCCCGATCGTTGGCATTTACGATCTCCAGCCGCGGTGCATCGGGAGCGAGATACGCCTCGAACTCCCTCAACAACGAAATGATGGTGGACCACCGCGCGGGTTGCCGTTCGTCAACCATACGAATGCGCTCCGCCGCCCAGCGACTATTCGCCCTCAGCCTCCGCCGTGGGCCCGGCGGCCTTCTTCTTCGCAGCCTTCTTCCGCGGGGCCCTTTTCTTGGCGGCCTTCTTGGCGGCCTTCTTCGCGGCCGGCTTGGCGGCAGCCGGGGCGGCGCCGCGGCGGTGACGGGCGGGACGCGCGGACGGTCCCCGCTCGGCGCGGGCCTTCAACAGATTCAAGGCGTATTCCAGCGTGACCTCCTCCGCCGAGGTCCCCCGCGGCAGCGAGGCGTTGGTCGCCCCGTCGGTCACATAGGGGCCGTAGCGGCCGGCCAGCAAGTGCACCGGCTTCCCGGTGACGGGCGAGGGGTCGAACGTCTTCAGGGGCTCCCTGCGGGCGGCGCGGCCGCGGCCCGCCTTCGGCTGCGCGAGCAAATCGAGGGCCTGCTCCAAGGTGACGTCCAAGGGCGACAGGCCGCCCGGCAGTGAGCGGGTCTCCTCGCCGCACTTCACATACGGTCCATAACGCCCGTTATGGGCCACCACCGGCTCGGCCGTGGCCGGGTGCGGGCCGAGGGTGCGGGGGAGCGAAAGGAGCTTCAAGGCCAGTTCGAGGGTCACGTCTTCGGCGGTCATGCCTTTGAGGAGCGAGGCGTTTTGCGGCTTCTGGTCGTCGTCGCCGGTGCCCCGCTGGACGTAGGGGCCGAAGCGGCCGACCTTGACGAAGACCGGTTGCTGCGTTTCGGGGCACGTACCCAGCGGTTCGTCGCCTTGGCTCGCCTTGTCGAGCATCTCCAAGGCGGCGTCGAGGGTCAGTTCATCGGGGGGCATTTGGTCGGGCAGGGCGGCGCGGCGGTCGCCCTGTTCGAGGAAGGGGGCATAGCGGCCCACGCGGACGAAGACCTCCGGCTGGCCCGGCGGCGTGCCGATGCTTATGCGGCTGACGTCGCGGGCGTCGATCTCCTCGACCTTGTTTTTCAGTTGCTCCTTCAGGCCCGGATGGTCGTTGCCGAAGTAGAAGTGCCTGAGGTATTCGAGGTGGCTGAGCTCGCCGCGGCTGATGGCGTCCAGCTCGTCCTCCATCGCGGCGGTGAACTGGTAATCGACGAGGTTGGGCAGATGCGATTCCAACAACTGCGAGACGGCGAAGGCGGTCCAGGTGGGCACCAGCACGTTGCCGCGCTTGGCCTTGAAGACGTACTCGCGGGCGAGGATGGTGTCGATGATCTGGGCGTAGGTGCTGGGCCGGCCGATGCCCATCTCTTCCAGGGCCCGCGTCAGCGCGGCCTCGCTGTAGCGGTTGGGCGGCTGGGTGGTGTGGCTCTTGGGCTCCACGCCGCGGCACTCCAGCCGGTCGCCCACCGCCACGCCCGGCAGCACCACGTCGCGGTCGGCCAGGCGGCTCTCCGGATCGTCGGAACCCTCGACATACGCCCGCAGGTAGCCGGGAAAGTCGATGGTGCGGCCGGCGGCCTGAAAGACCGCGCCGTCGGCCTCGACGCTGATGGTGATGCGGCGGCAGCGGGCGTCGGCCATCTGGCTGGCAATGGTCCGCTTCCAGATCAGGTCGTAGAGCTTGAACTGGTCCGGACTCAATTGGTTGCGCAGCGCCTCGGGGAAATCGAAGGGGTGCCCCGCCGGACGAATCGCCTCGTGGGCCTCCTGGGCATTCTTCACCTTGGTCTGGTAATAGCGGGGCCGCTCGGGCAGATATTCCGGACCGTACTGCGAGCCGACCAGTTGCCGGGCGGTCTCCACCGCCACCGCGGCCAGCGTCGTCGAGTCCGTGCGCATGTAGGTGATGTGCCCGGTCTCATAGAGGCTTTGGGCGGCCTGCATGGTGTGCCGGGCCGTGAAACCGTACTTGCGGTTGGCCTCCTGCTGCAAGGTGCTGGTGGTGAAGGGGGGATAGGGCCGGGTGGTGTAGGGCTTGTCCTCCAGGTCGCTGACGCGGCAGGCCGCCCGGCCCACCCGCGCAGCCAACTCGGCGGCCTCGCGCTCGTCCAACAGCAGCAACCCCGCGTCCTTCAGCCGGCCGGTGGCGGGGTCGAAATCGCGGCCCTCGGGGAGGCGGCGTCCCTGGAAGGAAACCAGCGCCGCCTCGAAGGCCTCGCCCCCGGCGGTGGCCAGCGTGGCCAGCAGGTCCCAATAGGTGGCCGAAACGAAGCTCATCCGCTGCCGTTCGCGCTCGACGATCAGCCGGACGGCCACGCTTTGCACCCGGCCCGCGGAGAGCCGGGAGCGGATCTTCCGCCACAACAACGGTGAGACGTCGTAACCGTAGAGCCGATCGACGATCCGCCGCACCTCCTGGGCCCGCACCAGGTCGGTGTCGATCTGGCGCGGTTGCTCCAGGGCCTGGCGGATGGCCTCCTCGGTGATCTCGTGGAAGACCAGGCGGTGGACCGGCACCTTCGGCTGCAACACCTCGCAGAGGTGCCAACTGATGGCCTCTCCCTCGCGGTCCTCGTCCGTGGCCAGGTAGAGGTCCTTGGCGTCCTTCAACAGGGCCTTGAGTTTGCGGACCTGTGGGACCTTGTCGCGGGGAATCACGTAGACGGGATCGAAGTCCTTCTCGACGTTCACGCCCAGGTAGGCCCAGTCTTCGCCCTTGAATTCGGGCGGGATTTCCTTCGCCCCCTGGGGCAGATCGCGAATATGGCCGATGCTGGCCTCGATCGTGTAGGCGGCCCCGAGAAACTTGCCGATGGTACGCGCCTTGGCGGGTGACTCGACAATGACCAGCGAGGTGCCGCCGGAACGAACTGTTTTCTTGGCCATAAGGGGACTGTTAAATTGGGGGATTTCAAGTGGGCTGGTGACTATCGCTCCGCGACTGGTCGCTCCCTTGCCAAGTTGGTTTCCTCGGCGGTCTGCTCCAGGGGGGGCAAGGAGCGACTAGAATTGTACCAGACCGTCCCCTCGGTACAATTGTCATTTTGCCAGTTTTGATGGATACTGCCCTCGTTCCACCTTAGCGCGCCCGCGGTTTAGTTTGGCATTGCATTTCTCCCGGGTCCCCTTAGAATTGAGGGATTCTAGCCGTTTCATGGAGAGTTCCCCCCCGTCTTGGAGGTTATGCTGAAGCCATGGCCAGTCCGTTCAGAATGTTCCGCCGGCATCAAAAGCTCTGGATGGCCGTGCTCACCGTGGGGGCCATGATCGCCTTCGTCTTCCTTGGCCAGGCGGGCCTCATCGACAGTTTCTCCCGTAGCGGGGGCAAAGATCCGGTGCGGGTCAGAACCACCAAGTTCGGCAATCTCACCCTCTGGCAACTGCAGAACAAGGTGCAAAACCGCCGCCGCTTGAACGGCTTCGCCACCGATGTCGCAAAGGCTGTGTACCAGTCGGGCGGCAAGACCGCCGTGGCGGGCGGCCTGCTCCGCATGACCCGCCTCCCTTCCAACCAGGACGAACTGGAGAAAGCCACGGTCGATACCTGGCTCATGGCCCAGGAAGCCCAGCGCGTGGGCCAGGTCGTCAGCGATGACGACGTGCGGACGTACCTGAACGCGCTGACCGACGGAAAGATTCCGGTCGAAGACCTCGGCCAGTTTTTCCGGGGAGGGGAGATGACGGATAAGGGGCTCTTTATCTTGCTGAAGGAAGTGCTTGCCGCCGAGCGCTATGAGCAACTGATGCACGTCAGCCTCGAGGCCTTCCCGCCCGCCGTGCTCTGGGATTATTTCTGCCGCCTCAACCGCCGGGCGAGGGCGGAAGTGGCCGCCGTGCCGGTGGCGCAGTATGCGGGCAAAGTTCCCGCCCCGACCAACGAGGAGGTGGAAGCGTTTTTCGAGAAATATAAGAGCCGCTATCCGCACGCCGCCTCGCCGGAGCCGGGCTTCCGCGTGCCGAAGCGGCTTGCCGTCCAATACTTCGCCGTCAACCTGGAAAAATTCGCCGATCCCAAGGCGATCACCGACGCGGAAATCGACAAGGAGTACGAGGCGCATAAAGAGGCCTACGACCGCGACGAGAAACGCCTGACCATCGATGCCGAACCGAAAAAGGCCGTCACCGAGCCGAAGAAGGCCAACGCCGAACTGACCGAGCAGCAGAAGAAGGCCGCCGCCGGCAAGAAGAGCGAGCCGGAAAAGAAGACCGACGCCGGGAAGAAGGCCGACGCCGGGAAGAAGACGGAGCCGGAAAAGAAGGCCGACGCCGGGAAGAAGGCCGAGCCGGAGAAGCAGCCGGTCGCGGGCGGCGCAGCCGCCCAAAGCGAGCCGCCCAAGGCCGCCGACAAGGCCGGCCAGCCGCCAACCGAAACGAAATCCAAGAAGGGCCCCGAGGAGAAGTCGCCCGCGGCGACGAAATCGCCCGACAAGACCTCGTCGCTTGGCGCCTCGCCCTTCCGCCTGGTTGCCCTTGCGGACGAGAAGAAGCCTGCGGATGGCAAGCAAGCACCTGCGGGGAAGAAGCCGGCCGAGGGGAAGAAGGCGGCCGAGGGGAAGAAGCCCGCGGAAACAACAAAGAAGGCGGTCGAGCCGCTGGAGCCGGTGACGCCGGAGAGGCCGGTCAGCCCCGAGGAGGCCAAGGCGGCGAAGGAGGCCGCGGAGGCCAAGGCGGCGAAAGCGGCCAAGGCGGCGGAGGCCAAGGCGGCCAAGGAGGCCGAGGAGGCGAGGATGAAGCGGATCAAGGAGGCGGTTCGCAAGCGGTTGGCCCTCGGGAAGGCCTGGGAGAAGATCGACACGATCTTCGTCGGCCTGGAAGACCTGATGAACGAGTATCAGCGGAGGAAGGTGAGGTACGACAACCCCGGTCCGCGTACCGTCGAGCATGTGCCGCCGGCGCCGCTGGATTTCGCCGCCCTGGCCAAGAAATACGGACTGACTTCCGGCCAGACGAAGCTGGTCTCCGACACGGAAATTTCGCCGTATGATATCGCCAACTCGATCATCGAGAACGGCACGCCGTTCCGGGAGTACGCGTACCAGACGCTGGTCACGCTGAAACCGACGCGATCGGCGGACCGCACCAGCCGCTATCTATTTTGGCTCGCCGACGAGACGGAGGCGCGGATTCCGAAGCTCGACGACCCCGGCGTTCGCGCCGCGGTGATCGAGGAGTGGAAGATGGTTCAGGCCCGCGAAATCGCCCGCAAGGCGGCCGAGAAGCTGGCCGCCGAGGCCCGCCGCGCCGGGAAGCCGCTGAAAACGGTCCTTGCCGATTTCCACGTCACCAAGACGGATTCGTTCAGTTGGATGACCTACGGAAGCGTGCCGGCCGACGCCTCCATGAGCCCGCCCAAACTGAGCGAGGTCGAGGGGGTGGACATGCCGGGCGAGGCCTTCATGCGGACGGTGTTCGGCCTGAAGAAGGGCGAAATCGGCGTGGCCATGAACCAGCCCCAGACCGTGGCCTATGTCGTCAAGGTGATCGAGTTCGCCCCGCCGCCCCGCCTCCTCATGGACTTATTCGAGACGACTTCGCCGGAGAGATACCTCGACGTCGCCCGCCCTGATCTCCGCGAAACGTTCCTCGCGCAGCGGAAGGAGTTTCGTGCGGCGGCCGGTCTGAAATGGGAACCCCGTCCCAAGGCGGATACCACCGAGGGCGCTCCTGCTCCGCAGCCGGAACCCGACGAAGACGACTGATAGGACGCACGCGCATGGCTCCGAGTCGGACGTTGCTGGTCCTGGCGGCGGGGCTGGGGTCGCGCTACGGCGGCCCCAAGCAGGTCGAGCCCGTCGGGCCCCACGGCGAGTTCATCATCGACTACTCGGTCTACGACGCCCTCCGCGCCGGCTTCCGCAAGATCGTCTTCGTGATCCGCAAGGAACTGGAAGAGGCCCTGGCGCAAACCATTCTCGCCCGGCTCCCCCGCGACCTGGAGGTCTGCTGCGCATGGCAAGAGCTGGACATGCTGCCGGAGGGCTTCCGGGTCCCGCCGGGGCGCTGCAAACCGTGGGGCACCGGACATGCCATCTGGGCCGCGCGGGAGTGCGTCGGCGAACCGATGCTGGTGATCAATGCCGATGACTTCTACGGCGCCGCCGCTTACCAGGCCGCCGCCGACTACTTCGCCTTGGCCGACGCTTCCGGCACCGACTACTGCATGGTCGGATACCGCTTGCGCAACACGGTTTCGCCCCACGGACCCGTGGCCCGCGGCATTTGCCGCGCCGACGCCGAGGCCCTCTTGATCGAGGTCGTCGAGGTGGCGGGGATCCAAAGGGATGCGGCGGGGGAAATCCAGACGACGGCCGCCGACGGCCGCCGGCAACGCTTCAGCGGCGAGGAAATCGTCTCCATGAACATGTGGGGCTTCACGCCGGCCGTGTTCCCCCAGTTGGAGCGGCTGCTGGGCGAGTTTCTTCGCGACCGGGGTGGGCTCTCCGCGGCCGAGTTCTACATTCCGGCGGCGGTCGCCGCCCTGGTCCGCTCCCGCGCCGCCCGCGTCAAGGTGCTCGACGCCGCCGGGGCGGAGTGGATCGGCGCGACCTATGCCCAGGACAAGGCCCTGGTGATGGACAAGATCCGCGGCCTGATCGCCGCCGGGGTCTATCCTTCCCCCTTGTGGCCCGCCGGCTGAAGCCCGGCCAGCCCCTTGTATCGCGGCCGTTCTTCCGCTAAAAAAGTGGGATTACCGCTGATGGGCTAAGGGAAAATGACACCTCCGAGAGAGGGTTGGGGGGAGGCGGGCAGTGAAGGACTACGGCAACGGCAACTCGACCGGCCTGGAGCAGACGGCGGCGGGGAAAATCTTCACCGGGCTGACCCGCCAGGACGTCGCCATGACCGCCGCGGACCGCGCCGTGCTGCGGGCCCTGGCGGAGAGGGTCGCGGCAATCGCCGCCTCCGCGCGGATGGCGGAAACCCGCCGGCTCTGGACCAGGATCAACCGCCTGGAAAAAACCCGGCCCATCGTCTTCTGCGACCCCGAGAACGGCTGGAACGAAATCATCACCGACGCCCAGATGCAGTGCCGGGGAACGCTCGCCCGCCGCTGGGAAATGGACCTCCGCAAGGAACTCTTCTGGGGCGAGGTCATGGGCGACGACAAGCCGGTCGAACCCTATTTCGACGTTCCCTACACGGCTTCGCCCGACGATTGGGGACTGAGCGCCGATTTCGAGCGCCGCGACCCCGCCGGCTCGTATACCTGGCACGGCGCGGTGAAGGACTACGCCGGGGACCTGAAAAAGCTGCACTCTCCGCGGTTTGAGATCGACTGGGAAACGACCCGCGGCTGCGTGGGGCTCGCCCGCGACACCCTCGGCGATCTGCTGGAAGTCCGCCTCAAGGGCGCCTGGTGGTGGTCGCTGGGGCTGACCTGGCTGGTGGCCTTGTTTCGCGGTCTGCAGAACATGCTCTGCGATTTCATCGAGAACCCCGACGAGCTGAAAGAGCTGCTCTCGATCGTCTCGCGGGGATACCTCGAGAAGCTCGCTTACCTGGAGTCCCAGGGGCTGCTGAGCCTCAACAACGACGGCACCTACGTGGGCTCGGGCGGCTACGGCTTCAGCGGCCAGTTGCCCCAGGCGGATTTCGCCGGCACGGTCCGGGCCCGCGACATGTGGGGGTTCACCGAGAGCCAGGAGACCCTGCACGTCTCGCCGGCGATGTACGAAGAGTTCATCTTCCCCCGCGAGCAGCCGATCATGGAGCGCTTCGGACTGACCTGTTACGGCTGCTGCGAGCCGCTGCACGGGCGGTGGCACGTGGTGCGGCGGCATCCGCACCTCCGCCGCGTCTCCTGCTCGCCGTGGGTGGACGTGGAGAAGATGGCCGGCTTTCTCGGCGATAAGTACATCTTCTCGCGGAAGGTCAATCCCGCCGCCTTGGCGGTTCCCCAGATCGACGAGGAAGCCATTCGCAAGGGCCTCCGCGCGGACCTGGAGAAGACCCGCGGCTGCGTCGTGGAACTGATCATGAAGGACAATCACACCTTGGCCAAGCAGCCGGAACACGTGGCTACCTGGTGCCGGATCGCCAAGGAGGAAGTGCATCGTATCGCGTCTGAGGGCGTGCCTTGAACTGAGGAGCGACAAGTTGTCAGCCACGGCTTCGGTCTTAGGTCTTGGGCCTTAGGTCTTAGCAGCTCGCAGCCCCAAGCCCTATCGCGACCGTGCCCACAACTCAAAAGACTCAATGCAAAATGAAAAATGCAAAATGTAAAATGAAGAAGGGGGGGAGGTTCCAAGTTGCGTTGCGGCGGTCTTGAACTTTGCAATTTGCAATTTGCATTTTTCATTTTGCATTGTCCGAAGATGCGCGCAACAGGCAGAAGTCTCGACCTAAGATTCTAAGCCCCAAGCCCCAAGACCCAGGTACATCATCATGAAACTCGGCATCGATTCCTATGCCACGCGAAACAGCGGCCTGGACGCCGTGGACGTGCTCGGCCTGGCGGCCAGGCTGGGGCTCTCGGGAGTGCTCTTCGAGCTGACCCCCTTCTCCTCGTTCCGCGACGCCTACCTGGCCAAGGTCCGCGCCGCCGCCGAAAAGAAGGGATTGTACGTGGAATTCGGCATGGGCTCGGTCCTCCATTGGCACCCCATGGCGGAAAAGGGACGCCAGTTGCTGGCCGACGCCGGCTTCGACCCCGGCAGCTCCGACGCCCAAGTGGTCGTTGCCCATTTGCGGGTGGCCAAGAAGCTCGGCTCGCCCATCCTCCGCGTCGTGGCCGGCAACCTACTGACCCGCGACGAAGGCCACGACATGGTGGCCATGGCCGACCAGGTGGTGGCCATCCTCCGCGAGGCCTGCCGGGCGGCCGAAGACCTCGGCATGAAGATCGCCATGGAGACCCACGCCGATTTCACGGTCCGCGAGTTGGCGTCCATTTATGCCCGCGTTGATAGCCCCGCCTTCGGCTTCACCGTCGATACGGCCAACCTGGCCTTCGATCTGGACAATCCCTTGCGGCTGGCCGAGATCCTCGCGCCCCACGCCTGGACGACGCACTTCAAGAACTACCGGGTCATTCCCACCGGCGAAGGGCTGGCCCTGGAAAACTGCGCCCTCGGCGACGGCGAGATCGACGTGGCCGCCATCGCCAAGCTGCTGGCCAAGCACAATCCCGCGATCAATCTGAACCTGGAGATCCACACGCAGTATGCCCCCTTCAAGCTCAACGTGCTGGATCCGGGCTTTTGGTCCCGCCATCCCTCGCCGCCGGGCGACGGCCTGGCATGGTACCTCCAGAAGGCCTGGGGCAAGACCTGCCCCGATCCCTGGCCCGAAAGCCTGCCCGACGGCCCGGTGGCCTGGCAGCGCGAGGCCGAGGACATCCGCGCCTCGGTCCGCTGGGCGAAACGCGAATTGGCCGGATTATTGAGCACCTAGAAGGAAACGGAGCCGGGTGCCACTGCTGGCTTGTCCGGCAGTGCCGATGCGTTGCCGGGTGCCACTGCTGGCTTGTCCAGCAGTGCCGATGCGTTGCCCCACCACACTGCTGGGCAAGCCGGGCACCGACCGCAGGTTGGTCCTGGCACCCGAAAAACCGTTTGCCGCCTTCCGAAACAGGAACTAATTCGACACTGGAGCCATCTCATGACGATCACCAAAACCCCCGCCCGGGCAGCCAAAGAACTGGCCATCGGCCTGCTGGGCTGCGGCTTCATGGGCAAGTGCCATACCAACGCCTACAAGAAGATCCCCTACATCTACCCGGCGGCCAAAATTGCCCCCCGGCTGTTGATGCTCTGCGATCAGCAGGCCGACCTGGCCGTCCGCGAGGCCGCCCGCTACGGCTACGAGGAATATTGCAGCGACTGGCACGAGATGGCCGCCGACGCGCGGATCGACATCTTCGACAATTGCGGGCCCGATCCCGTCCATCCGGAGCCCTGCATCGCCGCCTTGCAGGCGGGCAAGAACGTGATCTGCGAGAAGCCCATGGCCATCCGCGTGGAAGACGCCCGGCGGATGCGCGACGCGGCCGCCACGGCCAAGGGCAGGGCCATGTGTACCTTCAACTACCGCTTCATGCCCGCGGTGCGCTTCGCCAAGGACCTCATCAGCGAGGGCCGGCTCGGCACGCTCTATCACATCCGCGTCCATTACCTGCAAATGGCCGGACACGATCCCGCCCTGCCCCCGGAGCGGGTCTGGTGCTCGGCCTGGCCGCACTCGGGTAGCCTCCAGGGGATCGGCAGCCACGCCATCGACCAGTGCCGCTTCTTGGTCGGCGAAATCGGCGGCGTCTCCGCGCTGGTGCGGACCTTCAACCCCAAGCGCGCCATCCCCAGCGACGGCTGCCAGGCCGATGTGACCGCCGACGAAGCCGCCGCCGCCCTGCTGGAATTCGACAACGGCGCCGTCGGCGTCCTGGAGTCCTCCGTGCTGGCCACGGGCCGGAAGAATTTCCTCGGTTGGGAAATCAACGGCTCCCGCGGCTCGCTCCGCTGGGACCTCGAACATCCCAACAGCCTCTTCGCCTGCCTCAGCGGCAACGCCAAGGACGACTCGCTGCTGGGCTTCAGCGAGATCAACGTCACCGAGAGCACGCACCCTTACGTGGCCGACTGGTGGCCCCAAGGGCACAACATCGGCTGGGAACATGCCCAGATCATCGAGAAGTTTCACTTCCTCGAGGCGGTGGCCCACGGCAAGCCGCTGAGCCCCTACAACGCCACCTTCGAGGACGGCTATCGCGTGGCGGTGATCATCGACGCCATGCGCAAGTCCAGCCGCACCGGCCAGCGCGTGCCGCTGCGCTTCTGAAAACGGAAAGACCGCCCCCTTTGCTCCCTTCCCGCGGGGGGGGATTCCCTTGTCCCCCAAAATCGGATAAACTAATCCGAAGGGAAAAAGACGGGGGCACTATGCGCATTCTGCGATCCAGCGTAGCCGCGGCGGTCCTCCTGGCGATGGTCGCGTTGCCGGCCGTCCTCCGTAGCGACGACGACGCCGACAACGCCAGCCGCGACGCCCTCCACGCCGCGCAAAAACTGCTCCGCAGCCGCGTCCCCGCCCAACGCGCCGAAGGCGTCCGCGCCCTGGCCGCCCTGCCCCCCCTGGACGGCGCCAAGCTGATCGCCCCCAGGCTGTTGCTGGATTTCCAGAGCGAGGTCAAGCGGGCGGCCTACGAAACCCTCCTCGCCTGGAAAGACCACCGCGACGTCTGCATCTTCCTGCACCGCCTCCTCGACAAGGAATTGCGCAGCAAGAAGTGCCGGGCCGAGTTGGGCGGGACGCTGCTGGCCGTGCTGCTGGCCTCCGATTCGCCCGAGACCCAGCACGATTTGAAGAAGCTCCTGGACGTCACGGTGACGACCGGCCGCGGCAGCGCCCTGGCCGTCATCACGGTGGCCGATGCCTGGGGCAACCAGGGCGACCAGCAGGCCCTGACGGCCCTGCAAAAGATGGTGAAACTGCAGTGCTTCACCGACGTCTTCGGTTGCCGCCGCGCCGTGGTGCAGGCGCTGGTGATGATCCGGACGCCGGAGGCCATTGACGAGCTGATGGCGCTGTTGCCCAAGGTGGACGGCGAAGTCCGCGGCGACATCGTGCGGCACCTTACCGCCGTCACCCGCCAGCAGCTTGGCTTCGACGCGGGGGCCTGGAAGACGTGGTGGAAACAGCACCGCGAGGGCTTCGAGTTCCCGCCCCCGGACGCCAAGGCCCCGGCGCCGCCGCTGGAGTTGGCGGGCCTGCCCTCCTATTACGGCCTGTCGATCCAGGCCCGCCGCCTCATCTTCGTGGTCGATATCTCCGGCAGCATGGAGGGGATGCGGATCCAGACCCTCAAACGCGAACTGGTGCAGGCCATCCAGGGCTTGCCCGGCGACGCCAGTTTCAACATCGTGGCCTTCAGCACCCGCGTGGGGGTGTGGCAGCGGAACATGCTGGAAGCCACGCCGGCCAACAAGCAGCGGGCGGCCCTCTACGTCAGCAGCCTTCGCCCCAACGGGGAGACGGCCTCTTACGACGCCCTGGAGGCCGCCTTGGGCTTCGACATCGAGGCGGTTTACTTCCTGTCCGACGGCGACCCGAACTTCGGCAAGATCACGGCCCCGGCGGCGATCGTCGACGCCATCGTGAAGGAGAACCGTGCGCGGCGGGTTTCGGTCTACACGATCGGCATTGCGCCCGGCCCGCCCGGCGGCCGCTTGGACAGCTTCATGAAGGCCCTGGCCGAAGAGAATCTCGGCATCTACCGCCGAGTGGATCGCTAAGCGGCGAGCCTGCTACGGCTCCCCTCTCCCCGTGTGGGAGAGGGGTTGGGGGTGAGGGGGCGGAAGCGATCCGGGACCGAAGTTATTTTTTGGACGGTCCGCCTCGCACGGGGCTGCCGTCGGCGTCCCGCAGCGTCCGCACGGTGTGCTCCGGGCTCCGTTGCTCCTTGGGCATCAAGGGTCCCCTTGTCCTCCCAAGGCTGTTACGACTCTCATGCCAAGTGGATCAGATTCCGGATAGCACGCCAGCGCCGCCATTCGGGCCCGCTGCCGGTAGGGGACGCATGTACACTACAGCACCTACTATAAATGTCCCTCGGAAGGAGTATTTGCCATCTTCCGGGGGTAGGCTATTGATCGCCCGCTAGCGGTCAGCGGGAGTGGGAGGTAGGTGGATTGACACAACGGGGGCGCGGTGGCAGGATACCCGAATATGCGGCTGGCTTAGGTTTGGCTTGGTTGCGCCCGAATCCACAGGAGGTTAGCGATGAAGACGATCCTATTGGCTATGGCTGTTTGGGCGCTGACTGCGACAGTGAGTTACGGAGTTGACGCGGTTGAGGCCAACTCGGCGGAAGGCAGGCAGGCGATGCAGAAATTCCAAGAAGGCACCCACTCTGATGCCAGTGAAATAGAGAAGAGCAAGAAGGACTTTGAGACCGGCCGCAGTTTGTTTGGGGCTGACAAGAGATGGGATAAACGCGATGTGGCTGGCACGTTAGGCGATAAGAAACACAGGCTTCTTGAGTCGTTTTGCGATTTTGCGATTGGTGACTGGGGCTGCACTATTGCCTCGTTCCGAGTAATCAACAGGGTCAGCAAGACCGAATGCCTAGTGGTGCCCATCAACATCTATCGACCCTACAAGACATTTGAACCCGTGCTCATTCGCGGATTGGACATGTCGAAAGTAACGGATGGCGTCGAGTTCGTTCTTCAATATCCTGTCGTGATACAAACCACCTACACCTACACAGCCGTCTCCGGCAGCAAGAAGACAGTTCTTGTGCTCGAATACGATGAGACCAAGTTCAAGAAAGTAGCCGATGCTGCACGCGAGGCGAGGGAGCGACCGGCCAAAGAACGCGCCAGGGCCAAGGAGGAACGTAAGGCAGCGATTGAAGCGGCCAAGTGGCGAACGTGGACTGATGCAGCAGGCAAGTACAAGATTCACGCGAAGTTCTGCGGGCTGGCAACTGGCAAGGTCAAGCTGATGAAGGATGACGGTTCTACGGTGCTGTCTTGGTTCAGCGTGAAATGGAAAGCACAGGCGTCGGGTTAGTGTAGGGTTAAACGGTTCTTTGGGGCGCATTCTGGGGGACCAGTCCCCCAGACCCCCTGGGATTTTTCGCGTTGCTGTTAT
>JBKQVT010000222.1:0-14630 GCA_052139835.1 Thermoguttaceae bacterium | reverse complement strand
CTGGTCATCGGCGTGCTGATCGTGCTGCCCATCGGCGGGGCCGACATGCCCGTGGTCGTCTCGCTCTTGAACTCCTACGCCGGACTGTCGGCCGCCGCCACCGGATTTGCCATCAACAACAAGGTGCTGATCATCGCCGGGGCCCTCGACGGGGCCTCGGGCTTCTTCCTCTCCATCCTCATGAGCCGGGCGATGAACCGCTCCTTCACCAACGTCCTCTTCGGCGCCGTGGGCACCGTCAGCGCCGAAACGGCCGCCCAGGTCGAGGCCAAGACCGTCATCCGCTACACGCCCGAAGACGCCGTGCAGATGCTCCGCGACGCCCGCTCGGTGATCGTAGTGCCCGGCTACGGCATGGCCGTCGCCCAGGCGCAGCACGTGGTCTACGAACTCAGCGAACTCTTGAGCGAGCAGGGGGTGATCGTCCGCTACGGCATTCATCCGGTGGCCGGCCGCATGCCGGGGCACATGAACGTGCTCCTGGCCGAGGCCCAGGTGCCTTACGACCTGCTCTTGGAGATGGAGCAGATCAACGAGGACTTCCAGAACACCGACGTGGCGATCGTCGTAGGGGCCAACGACGTGGTGAATCCGGCGGCCCGCTACAAGAAGGACAGCCCCTTGTACGGTATGCCGATCCTCAACGCCGACAAGGCGCGGACGGTGATCGTGTTGAAGCGGAGCCTGAAGCCCGGCTTCGCCGGCGAGGACAACGAGCTGTTTTACGACAAGAAGACGATGATGGTCTTCGGCGACGCCAAGGCGACGCTCACCACGATGGTGAAGCTGCTGAAACAATAGGGGCGCTGAAAAGATGAATTGCTTCAATCACCGTGCCGTGCCCGCGGTCGGGTTGTGCAAGTCCTGCGGCAAGGCCCTTTGCGGGGACTGCCTCACCGAGCTTCCCAATGGCCTGGCCTGCAAGGGGAAGTGCGAGCCCCGCGTGAACTGGATCAATCGGACGATGGATTCCAGTGCGAAGGTTATGAGTTCTGCAAGTTCTGCACGGCAGCGGGCCGCGGCCGTCCTGTCGGGCCTTCTCATGGGGATCGGCCTGTTGCTCCTTTTCGTGGCGATCGGGTTCCTCGTCTTCGCCGTTTGGGCGTATTTCGAGTTCGGCGGGTTCTTGTCGTATTTTCTCGGCCTTGTGGGCCTCTTCATGCTCAGCCTTGGAATCGTCATGCTCAGCCGAAGGAAACAGTATCTGAAACCCGCGGAAGAGAAAGAATAGCTTCCGATAATAGCGCGGCGATTCATCGCGTCGCCGACAAAATCGCCCCGCCCCGACCAGCACGCCGGTCGCATGACGCAAACTGGAACTGGGCATCGCCCACCGCGCGGGCGGCAATCGCTGGGCCACGCTCCCTGCCGCCTCAAAAAAAGTGCCACGGACGGACGAACCGGCAACGCCGGCGCCCGCCCGTGGCTATGCAATTTCTCAGGCGACTACCTATCCCGCAACGATTGGCCCGGGGGAGCTACCAGCCGCAACTGCTGCAGCCGCCCCAGCCCCAGTAGCCCGTGGTATAGGTCGTGCCGCACGAACTGCAACCACTGTAGACGGGGGCGTAATAGTACGTCGTGTAGGCCGGGGAATAGCCGCAGCTCGAACAGCCGCTATAGCCGCAACTGGAGCAGCCGCCATAGCCGCACGTCGAGCAGCCACAGCCGCCATAATAGCCGCAGCTACTACAGCCACAACTGCTACAGCCGCAGCCGCCGGAATAGCCGCAGCCGTAGCCACAGCCACGGCAGCCCCAGCACGCATCAGCGGCCTGGGCCCCAAGGCCCAACAACGTCAACGCGATCAGCAACATCCATAACCTTCTCATCGCTTGCGTCTCCTTAAAAAATGCCCCGGGGCGCGACGCCGGCAACCGCTGCCGGCCGGTTCAGTTCTTGCACCGGGAAGGCCCTCCGATTTGGAACAGACACCCTCTGGATCGCCGCCGGAAACGGCCAGACCATCGCCCCAGGCGCGGCGGCCATTTTCCTGACAGTGACCGCTGTAATTGAAGGGAGCAGGCTGCCCGCGAACAATAAGGGAAAAGCTGAGAGCGGACTGCGGGAAATCCCTGATGGACGCTCGTACCGGCACGCCGACCGTCGGGTGCCACTGCTGGCTTGTCCAGCAGTGCCGAACCACCAGCGGGGCAACACTGCTGGACAAGCCAGCAGTGGCACCCATGATCTTGGCCCCGCCGCAGGTGCCTACACGACGACGCCGAAGCGATAGGTCGGCTGCGGCCGGCCGGGGAAGAAACTCCGCACGCTGGTGAGCGTCGCCTCCAGCCCTTCGCCCGCCGCCGCCGTGAGGGCCTGCTCCACGGCCTCGCGCAGGGCATCGGGCTGGACGTGGACGCGGGCGTTGATCAGCAGCCTCACCTCGCCGCGGCCCGGCGCCATGCGGCCGCGGAGCGCGGGCGGGCCGTCGTCGCCGGTCAGGTTGCCGGCCAGACTGCCCGCGCCGCTGGTGAGGAAAATCTTCAGGTGGGCGATCTGGGCCGATTGGGCCCGCAGGCGGCCGCGTATCGCCTCGAGCAACTCACCCGCCACCGCCTGCCAATCCGTCTCTCCACGGGCGGCCAGGCGCGCGGAGGCGTTCATCCAGCCCAGGGCGGCCTCGCCCGCCGCGTAAATGTCGTAATCCACCTCCGCAATCTTCCCGCCCGCAGGCTTCCCTCCGCTGAGAAAATCAAGCCAGGCGTCCACGCCCTCCCCGCTCTGGGCCGACATCGCCAGCAGGGGCGCATCGGGAAACCGCTCGGCCAGCGACCCTTTCAACGCGGCCAACTCGACCGCCGAGATCAGGTCGGCCTTGTTCAGCACGATCAGGTCGGCCTCGGCCAGTTGCTGGTCGTAGATGTACAAGACGTTATCGGGGAAACGGGCGGGCGGCTCGGCCGCCGCGGCCTTCCGCAGCCGGGCCAGCACGCCCACCTGCTTCACGTCGATGAGGACGGAAAACGGCGCCAGCGCGAATTGCCCGGCGTGCAGCTTCTTCAGCGGCTGCAAGACCGTGGCCGACAGGTCGGTGCAACTGCCCACCGGCTCGCCGATGAGCACATCGGCCCCCGCCTGGCGGACCAGGCGCTCCATGGCGGCGATCATGTCGGGAAAGCGGCAGCAGAAGCAGCCGCCCGCCACCTCCTCGACCGCCGAGCCGGTCTCCTTGAGGATCGCCGTATCGACCATTTCGGCGGCCTGGTCGTTGGCGATCAGTCCCACGCGGCGGTCCTGGGCCGTCAGCCGCCGGGCCGCCTCCGCCAGCAGCGTGGTCTTGCCCGCGCCCAGGAATCCACCGACGAGAATCAATTGAGTTGTTGACATTGGGGGCATCTTACCTACGCCTGCGATTCAAAGGCAACCACGATCATCGCACGGCCGGCGGCATCAAGTCAAGTCCCGGCGATGGACAGCGGCCGCGCCGCGCGGTACAACGAAAACCGCTGGCCAAGGTCGACCAAAGGGGACAGTCCCATTTTCGGGCCGGCGCTGCGCGTCGCTGCCCGAAAATCGGGACAGTCCCCCCGGAAACCCACCCCCGCATGATCACGTTCTTCTTTGCCCTGCTCTTGGTCGTCGTGCTCGTGGTCTGCTGGGTGCTGACCTTGCTGGGGATGCCGGGCAATTGGCTGATGGTCCTGGCTGCCGCGATCCACGCTTACTTCATCCCGGCGGCACGCCACGCCCACGGCGCACTGGCCTGGAAAGTGGTCGTGGCGCTGGCGATCCTGGCCGCCGTGGGCGAGTGCGTCGAGCTGCTGGCCGGGGCCCTGGGCGTGGCCCATGCGGGCGGCAGCCGAAGAGCGGCCGTGCTGGCCCTGCTGGGCTCGCTCGTCGGGGCCCTGCTGGGCATCGTCTCGGGCCTGCCCATCCCGGTGGTCGGCTCCGTCGTGGCCGCCGTGCTCTTTGCCGCCTTCGGCGCCATGGCCGGGGCCATCCTCGGCGAGACCTGGGCCGGACGCGACCGCGATGCAAGCTGGCGGGTCGCCAAGCTGGCCTTCTGGGGACGCCTGGCCGGCACCTTGAGCAAGGTCCTCTTAGGGGCCGTGATGGTCGCCGTCGTCGTGGTCGCCTTGGTCCGTTAAGGCGGCGTGTTGCGCCCTATTTCCCGTCGTCCAGGTCGGTCACCAGGAAGAGGAGCTTCTGCTCCGGCGACAACGTGACCCCGTGGGCTTCCAGGCCGTCTTCGTAGCGGGCGCCTTGCTCGGCGATGCCCAGCCAGGCGGCCCGGCCAAGGTCGTTCTCGTTGCGGATGTAACGATGTCCGTAGGTATGGTCGGCCTTCACCAGCGTCCAGCGTGAATGGTCCGTCGGTGTGGGGGTCAGGACAACTTGCGGCGGGCTGGCCAGATAATCGGCGGTGAGATACCAGCCATGTTTTCCGGCAAGGTCTTCGGACTTGGCGCGCTTTTCGGCGTCGACATAGACCCGCAAGAAGGGGCCGTCGGGGACGAAGCCATAGGAGCCCTCCGGCGCGGGTCCCAGGGGCGGCCCGGCCCAGGGCGGTTGGCACCCTTGCCCCCCGGCGTGCCAGGACACAAAGCGGAGTTGGTCGTCCACCACGGACAGCCAGTGTTGGGTCTTTCCGGCCATCCGGCGGATGGTGACGGCATGATCCAGGCTCAAAGCCACGATACCCTGGTCGATTGCCGGGCTATCCAGCAAGAGGGTCGAACTGCTCACGATGACATCCTCCGTTGCACGACCGGCATGGCAGCTTGCCCCCCGCGCCGATCTAATTGGCCAACAGCAACTCGACAAAGCGGCGGCGGGCCCGCCACGTGCCGCCGAATTTTTGCCAGCCGCGAGGGGAAGTTGTGAGCGGATTGCGGCCGCAGTAGAATAACTGGGATGAATACGGACGGCTCGGTCACGCAATGGATCTCCCGCTTAAAGGGGGGTGAGGCGTCGGCTGCCGGGCAACTCTGGCAGGCCTACTTCCCCCGCCTGGTCGGCCTGGCGCGGCACAAGCTTGGCCCCCGCCCCCGCCGCCTCGCCGATGAAGAGGACGTGGCGCTGAGCGCCTTCAAGAGCCTTTGCTTGGGGGCGGCGGGCGGGCGCTTTCCGCAACTGGCCGACCGCGACAGCCTCTGGCCCCTGCTGGTCGTGCTGACGGCCCACAAGGCGCACGATCTGATCAAGTACGAGCGGCGGCAGAAGCGTGGCGGCGGCTTGCCGGCGGGGACCGCGCTGGCGGAGGCCGACGGTTTCCAGGCCGCGCTGAGCCGCGAGCCCACTCCCGAGTTTGCCGCCATGGTGGCGGAGAACTGCGCAGTGTTGCTGGAACAGTTGGAGCCGGCGCCCCGGCAAATCGCCCAGTGGAAACTCGACGGCTACACCAACGCCGAGATTGCCCAGCGGCTGGGCTGCGGCCTGCGCACCGTCGAGCGGCGGCTGGAGTTGATCCGGCGGGTCTGGGAGCAGGCCAGCGGGACTTGAAGAAAAGCGGCAGATCATGGTCGCGGAAACATCCCTGGCGCCCGATCCGCGGAGCGATCCCGCCCTTTCCTTGGAGAGCCTGCAGCGGATCGACCTGGTGTGCGGGCGGTTCGAGGAGGCCTGGCAATCCGGGGCGCCGTCGTCGCTGGAGGAAGGCCTGGCCGGCGCGCCCGCCGCCGCACTGGAGCAAAGCGCCTTGCTCCGCGAGTTGCTGGCGCTGGAGCTGGAGTATCGGCTGCGGCGGGGCGAGCAGCCGGCCATCGAGCCCTACTTGCAGCGGTTCCCCGCCCACGCCCTGCTGATCGACCTGGTCTTTCGCGAGGCCCGCGCCAGCCTGGCGTCGGCGCCGGCCTTCCTGGTCGATCATCCCCGCTATCGCGTGCTGCGGCTGTTGGGTTCCGGGGGGATGGGCACGGTCTACTGCGCCGAGCATCGCGTCTTGCAGCGGCCCGTGGCGCTGAAGGTGATCAACCCCGAGTTGTTGGCCGATGCCGCGGCCGTGGATCGCTTCATGCGCGAGGCCCGCGCCGCCGCCTGCCTCAATCATCCCAACGTGGTGGCGGTCCACGACGCGGAAACCGCCGGCGAGGGGCATTTCCTGGTGATGGAATTCGTCGCCGGCACCGACCTGGCCCAGGTGGTCCGCCGCGAGGGCCCGCTGCCGGTGGGCCGGGCGTGCGATTACATCCGCCAGGCGGCCGCCGGCCTGCAACATGCCCACGAGCACGGCATGGTCCACCGCGACATCACGCCCCGCAACCTGATGGTCGCCGACGAGGGGCAGATCAAGGTGCTGGATTTCGGGCTGGCGCAGTTCGTCCGCGAGGCCCGCTCCCGCGATCCGTCCGGCGCCCCGGCTGCCCTGCTGGGCTCGGTCGATTTCATGGCGCCGGAGCAGGCGGTCGATCCGCACTCGGCCGACGTCCGCGCCGACGTCTACGGCCTGGGCTGCACGCTGTTCTTCCTCTTGACCGGGCGGCCGCCCTTTCCCGCGGCCACGTTGCGGGAGAAGCTGCAGGCCCATGCCCAGCAGCCGCCGCCGGCGGTGGAGAGTCTCCGCGGCGACGTGCCCACGGAACTGTCGCAGGTGATCGGCCGCATGTTGGCCAAGTCGCCGGCCGATCGCTACCAGACGCCGCGGGAGCTGTCCGCGGCGCTGGCGCCGTTTGCCAGCGGCCCGGAGGGCGGCGCGGCGCCGCGGGGCCGCCGCCGCGCGTGGCTCCTGGCCGTGGCCGGCGCGGCGGCCTGCGCGCTGGTTTTGGCCGGCGGCCTGTCCGCCCACTGGTGGCCGCGGCCCCACGCCACCGCCGAGTCCGTCGAGGCCAACCGGCTCTACCTCCAGGGGCTGCCCCTGCTGGCGCAGCGGCAGGAGAAGCAGTGGCGGCTGGCGATCGACCGTTTCCGCAGCGCCGTGCGCGCCGACGAAACCTACGTCCCCGCGCAGACCGCCTTGGCCGATGCCTACAACCTCGGCGGCGATTACGGCTGGGAAATGGCCGACGTCGTCTTCCCCAAGGCCAAGAAAGCCGCCGCCAAGGCCCTGGCCGTCGACGAGCGCCGGGCGGACGCCCATCTGGCCCTGGCCTTCGCCCTGGAGGCCTACGACGGCGATTGGAAGGGGGCCGAGGCCGAGTACCTCCGCGCCCTGCAACTCGACCCGCGACTGGCCAACGCCCACCATTGGTATGCCTGGTTTCTCGTCCAGCAAGGGCGGCCCGACGAAGCCGCCGTCCACATGGAAAAGGCGCAGTCCCTGGCCCCCACCGATGTCATCATCGTCAACAACGTCGGCAAGATCTACTACTTGCGACGCCGCTACGCCGAGGCCGTGGAAAAACACAAAAAAGCCCTGGAGTTGGATTCCCATTTCTGCAAGGCCCACCGCGACCTGGGACTGGTCTATGCCGATATGGGCCGGCTCGAAGACGCGCTGCGCGAGTTCGGCCGGGCCAAGGGCCTGACCGAAGACGGCAGCGACGTGCTCAGCGGCCGGGCCTACGCCTATGCCCGCAACGGACACGTCACCACGGCCCACCGCCTCTTGGCCGAGCTGGAGCCCCTGGCCGGCCTGGACCCCAAATCCCCGAAGAAACCCCTGGCCTACGAAATCGCCACCGTCTATGCGGCCTTGGGGGAAGCCGACCGGGCCTTCGCCTGGTTGCGGCGGGCATGTGCCGAGCATTCGGCCTCGCGGGGCGGCCTCGCGGTCGATCCCCGCCTCGACGGCATCCGCCGCGATCGGCGCTTCGCCGGCCTCCTGAAGCTCCTCCACCTCCCCACCGTGACCGCCAAATAGCCGCAAGATCCGCGAAAAACTTTCCCACCAGGAGCCCATCCATGAAACGCTCGCTCGGCGCCAAGACGCTGATCTGCCCCACGCCCACCTGGATCGTGGGATCGTACGACAAACAAGGCAAGCCCAACGGCATGGCGGTCGCCTGGGGAGGCATCTGTTCGAGCGATCCGCCCTGCGTGGCCGTCTCGCTCCGCAAGGCCACCTACAGCTACGGCAATCTGTTGGAGCGGCGGGCCTTCACCGTCAGCGTGCCCGCCCAGGGCCAGGTGAAGCAGGCCGATTATTTCGGGCTCGTCAGCGGCCGGACCGTCGACAAGTTCGCCGCCACCGGCCTGACGCCCGTGCGGAGCGAACTGGTCGATGCCCCCTTCGTCGCCGAGTTCCCCCTGGTGTTGGAGTGCAAGGTCCTGCACGTCATCGAGTTGGGCCTGCACACCGAGTTCGTCGGCCAGATCCTCGACGTGAAGGCGGACGAGGAGGTGCTGGACGCCGCCGGCATGCCCGACCTCGCCAAGGTCCTGCCGATTATCTTTTCGCCGGGCAACCGGATGTACTACGGCGTGGGACCCTCGCTGGGGCACGCCTTCGCCGTGGGCAAGGAGATCTGAGCGGCTAGCGTCCCATGGCGTGCTGAATGTCTGTTAACCGGTGCATGACGACAGTCGGCACAAACTGAAAGTAATTCCACCCGACTTGAACGTAAAGGAAAGGCAGCAGCCCGCAGAACGCCGCAAAGAAAAGAATGATGCCGATATTGAGCAGGAGGGCCATCCCGCAGCGCCAACGGTCGGCGCGACCCAGGGGCGTGTCTCTCTGCATGAGTTTTAACAGCAACCACATCGAGTAGAAGTTCAGCGGAGGAAAAACGACGAGTCCGATCACGGCGCTCTGCCAGGCCCGGCGGACGATCGCGCGGCTGAGCTGGCTCCGCGTGGCCGACCACTTGGGCGGCGGCGGAACGTCCGGCTCTGCCGGGGCTTGTGGCTCCAACGGCCCCGTGGAAGAGAGTTGAAACAGCCGCTGGAAGACGAGCAAGATGAGGGCAAGGGGCGCCAGAAACGCAATGGTCTTGAGCCTGCACGTTACCAGCAGTACGATCATCACGATTGCCACGGCCACGGCGATAACCCTGGAGGCGCCCGACGTGTCGGCGACCTCGGCCTCACCGCCGGGCGGCGCCGCCGCGTCTTCGGCGAGCGGTTGGCCCGGCGTGCCGTCGGCGACCCGGCCGCATTGCCAGCAGGCCGACCATCGCCCCGCCACCTGCTGACCGCAGGAGGGGCACGTCCAAGGGGGCAGGCTTTCGGCGAGTTTGGCGCGGGCGGCAGCCAACACCTCGCAGGCACGTTGGGCCTCACGATAGCGAACATACACCGGCACGCCGCCCACCGCGTTGCTGCAATGCCAGAACCAGGAAAGGTAGTTGGCGTTTCCCAGCGCCGTCGGGATCCCCTCCCTGGCCAGCGCCATCCGGACCAGGTCGGCGCGCGGAGGGTCCAGACAAGATGCCACGGCCACGAGGTCGTCGGGCGCCGACGGCCTGCGAAACACGACTGGCTCCCGCAAGTAGCGGCAGCCGGCCTGGTATCGCCTCTCGAACGCCTCGGGATCGCGGGCATACAGATCGGCCATTTCCCGCTCGCCGCAATCTTCCAATCGCCTGACGAAGATCTGGTCCCAGGCGGCCTGATAACGGCCGAGCAGTTCTTCGTACTGTGGGTATCCCTCCGGGACCTGGTCCAGCGGCCAGGGCTGGCCCGTCTCCCCTTGGTACGCCTCCTCGACGGCCCGCATCCGCTCGTCCAGGTCGTGCAGGCTGGCTTCCGCTTCTTTCTCGGTCAAGGCGTCGATTTGCCAAGCGACCAGGGAGAAACCCGCCTCCACCGGCAAGCAGCCGGACGCGCGGATCGCCTGACAAACGCTGATGCGCTGCTCGTCGGACGACTCGGGGCCCAGTCGGTTCCAGTCCTCGTACCACTCCGGCGGCTCGGGCAGGGCCTGGGCGATGCCCATCAACTTGGCATGAATCACGGCCTCCAGGGAATCGTCGTCGGTGGTCACGATGCCATCTTCTATCTCCCCGCCGCGGCCGTCAAGTGGTTTCTCCGCAACTCGTAGGCGACACACGCCGTGTGTCGCCCTCGAGTGTCGGCACACGGCGAGTGCCGACTACTTTACGCGCCGGCCTTTTTCCCCAGCGCCTCGGCCACTTGCGCGGCCGTCGGACCGTGGGCCAAGAGCGCCGAATATTCCCGCTGCCCCTCGACGGCCTTCTGCACCACGGCGGTCAGCCGGGCGTCTCCCAGGAGGATCGCCCCGACGAGGCGGCTGTCGCGGAAGACGAAGCGGAAGTAACGCTCGTCCCCTTCTTCGTCGATGACTTGCCAACCGGCCTCCGCCTCGATGGGCCCGATGCTGAAGAGGTCCAGTCCCAGCACCTTGAGGGTGTTGGAAGGGGGCAGGCCGCCGAACTCGACGCCGCGGCCGGCCATGTTCAGCCCGGCGATGTTCCCCTGGTATTGCGCCGGTCCCCAGATGCCGTAGACCTGCCCGCGATGTTCCGCCACGTCGCCGGCGGCGAAAACGTCGGGGTGCGAAGCGGTCAAAAGGTCGTTGACCACCACGCCGCGATTAACCGCCAGTCCGGCCTGCGCGGCCAATTGGCTGTTGGAGCGGATGCCGGTGGCGATGACGACCAGGTCGGCGGGGATGCGTTCGCCCTGCTGGAGCAGGACGCCTTCGGCGCGGCGGTCGCCGACGATGGCTTGCGTGGCGGCCTTGGTCCGCAGCGTGATGCCGGCGGTGGCGACATAGCGGTTGAGGATTTCGCCGGCCCGGCGGTTGGTCTGCCGGGGCAGCAGCCAGTCGTGGCTTTCCAGAAGGGTGACGTTGGCGCCGTGGCGGGCGAGGGCGGCGGCGGTTTCCAGGCCCAGCAGGCCGCCGCCGATGCACACGCAGCGGGTCCCGGCGCGGGCGGCGGCGAGGATGGCCCGCGCGTCCTCCACGGTCCGCAGCGTGGTCACGCCGGCCAATTCGGTTCCGGCCAGCGGCGGGATAAACGGCTGGGCCCCGGCCGCCAGGAGGAGCTTGTCGAACGGCAGCTTCTCGCCGCCCTGCAACTCGACCACGTGCCCTTGCAGATCGAGGGCCGCCGCCTCGGTGCCCAGCAGCACCCGGATCCTTCGCGCTTGGTACCAGCTTGCCGGGTGGATGGGCAAGGCCCGCGGGTCGAGCTGGCCGGCCAGATACCGCGTCAGGTTGAGCCGGTAATAGGGAAGCTCGGCTTCCTTGGAGACCAGGGTGATCTCTGCCTCCGGCGCGGCGCTGCGGAGCGATTCCGCGGCGGCGACCCCGGCGATCCCCGCGCCGACGATCACCACGCGGAGCGCCGCGGCTGTCGCTCCCCGCTCCCCTTGGGAGAGAGTGGGGTGTTCCTCGCTTGCCGGCTCGTTCCACGGCTCGAAGAGCTCCCGCGGCGCGCCGCAGACTGGACATTGCAAGGGCGGCTCCGCTCCGCGATGAACGTAGCCGCAGACGGTGCAGCGCCAAGCCTGGGTGGCGACCGGCATTGTTGGGTCCCCTTTTACCAATTCTCCGCGAGCAGCTCGAAGTAGGCCTGCGGATGCGCGCAGGCGGGACAAGCGGCGGGGGCCTCGGGGCCTTCATGGACGTAGCCGCAGTTCATGCACCGCCACTTCACCGGCTGGGCGCGTTTGAAGACCCGGCCGCTGGTGATGTTCTCCAGCAGGCCGCGATAGCGCCGCTCGTGCTGCCGCTCGGCCACGGAAATCTTCTCGAAGATCATGGCCGCGGCGAGGAGGCCTTCCTGGCGGGCGGTGGCGGCGAAGCCGGGATACATGGCCGTCCACTCTTCATGTTCGCCGTCGGCCGCGGAGAGCAGGTTCTCGGCGGTGCTGCCGACGACGCCGGCGGGGAAGGCGGCTTCGATCCGCACGTCGCCCCCAGGGAGGAGCTTGAAAAACCGCTTGGCGTGTTCCTTCTCCTGGTTGGCCGTTTCCTCGAAGACGGCGGCGATCTGCATGAAGCCGTCATTGCGGGCCTGGCTGGCATAGTACGTGTAGCGGTTGCGGGCCTGCGACTCGCCGGCGAAGGCCAGCAGCAGGTTGCGTTCGGTCTGGGAACCCTTCAGTTCCATGGTATTCACCTCGTGGTTTGGAGGATGACAACCCTAAAAGTTAACTGTCGCCCCATAGTAGCGTGTTCGGCGGGGCGTGTTTTGCGCCGCCCTTGCCCTTCCGCCGCGACTTCGCGCGGGCCGGGGCGGCGTGGACCTCGTCCAAGCGCCGCCCGTTGGCCGTGTTGGGGACACTAAGGAGCGGCTCCGCCGCGCCGTCCAAGGCATCGCCCGCTGCGATCGCAGCGAGCCGCTTCTTAATCTGCTGGGCGTAACGCTTGGAGAGCTCGAAGCCGAGATAGCGGCGGCCGAGCTTCTTGGCCACCGCCAGCGTGGTGCCGCTGCCGGCAAAGGGATCCAGCACCAGTTGACCCTCGTCGCTACACGCGCGGATGATCCGCCCCAGCAACTGCTCCGGCATCTGGCAGCCGTGCCAGCCGGCCCGTTCCTTGAACGTCCCGCACACGCGGGGAAAATACCAGGTGTTCTCCTGGGGGCCAAACCCCTCGGGCAAGTCCTGGGGCCGCAAGATCCAGGTGTCGTCGGGCAAGCGGCCGGCGGGGTTCGCCCGGCGGTCGCCATAGACCAACTGCCGCGCCGATGGCACGCGAATCGCCTCGGCGTGAAAAGTGAACTTCTCCCGGTCCTTCACCATGTGGAAGAGGTGGGCGTGGGAGCGGCTGAACTTCATCTTGCAGTTCACGCCGAACGTATAATACCAGACGACCCAACTCCGGCAAAACAGCCCGTGCTCCCGCTGGAGCATGACCTTCAGCTCGGCGGCATATTCATCGCCGATGGCCAGCCAGAATGTGCCGTGGGGCTTGAGCAGGCGGACCACCTCGGCGGTCCACTGCCGGCACCAGCCGAGGTATTTTTCCCCTTCGAGCTGGTCCTCGTAGACGTCGTAGTCGTAGCCGATGTTGAAGGGCGGATCGGCGAAGGCCAGATCGACCGTGCCGTCGCCCAGCAGCTTCATGCCGGCGATGCAGTCCTGGTGTTCGATGGTGTCCAGCGGCAGCATAGTGTCCCTGCGAGAGAGGGGTAGTCTCGGTGATGCTTTAGCATAACGCTCGGCGCCGTAAGACGTTATGTTATGCGGAAAGCACAACCTACATCCTAAGGCCCAAGACCCAAGACCCAAGACCCAAGACCTTGCTTCTCGTCACTTGCCCACACAGTATAACGATTTTCGGCCGCGGATGAAGAGCTTGCCGCCGGAAATGGCCGGGGAAGCCAGCGTGTCGTCGTCGAGCTGGTTCTCGGTGAGGCGGTCCAGCCGCAAGGCGGCCGAAAGGACCGTGCACAGGCCCTTGGTGTTGAGAAAATAGATGCGGCCTTCGGCGGCGACCGGCGAGGCGCGATATTGGCCCTTCAGCCGCGTCTTCCAACGCAGCCGGCCGCTGTTGATGTCCAGGCAGCGGGCGGCGCCGTTGTTGGCTACCAGGAAGAGCGACTGGCCCCAAACCACCGGCGTGGCGTCGTCGGGGGCGCCCTGGTCGAGCTTCCAGACGATGTCGCTGCGGGGGCGTTTGCCCAGCCCGTCCGGGCGGACCGCCACGAGCGCGTGCTGCATCCCCTCGGTGGCGAAGATCATCCGGTCGGCGACCACCGGTCCGGCGACGGTCCGGCCGCCGACCAGTCCCGGCAAGTACCACAAGCGGTGTCCGCTCTGCGGCGCGTAGGCGTCCAACATCTGGCCGCCCATGACCACCAGTTCGGTCCCGTCGTCGGTGTGGCGGAAGACCGGCGTGGTGTACGAATCGCAGTTCTCCCCGCTGGCCGCGGTCGTCCGCGGAGTGCGCCACACCTCCTCGCCCGTCTTCTTGTCGTGGGCCACCACGTAGCTGGCCGCCGGCGCGCGGTCCGCGAGGTCGCTCAACGAGTCCTGCAGGCACACGGAAATGACGAGGTTCTCGTAGAGCACGGGGCTATTGGCGTGTCCCCACCAGACGGAATACTCGCCGTAATCCTTTTGCAGATTGCGCCGCCAGAGCCGCCGGCCGTCGAAATCATAGGCCGCCAGCTCGCCGTTGCCGAAATGCGCCACGACGATCCGGCCGTCGGTCGCTGGCGAGGGGCCGGCGAGGTTTTGCCACTGGGGAAACTCCTGATGGCCCCGCTGCGGGGCCGATCGGTCGGGTTTCTCGCGGGCCACCGGCACGATCGAGCCCTGGCCGACCTCGCGGACCCAGGCGACCTGGCCCGTCTTTGCGTCCACCTTGATCAGCACCAACTGGCGGTTGTCGACGTGGCTGGTCAGAAAGACGGCATCGCCCCAGACGACCGGCGTGCTATTGCCCCAGCCCGGCAGCTTGCACTTCCAGGCGACGCCGGCCCCTTCGCTCCAGGCGACCGGCAGATCGGTCTCGGTGGAGACACCGTCGCCGTTGGGGCCGCGCCACGCGGGCCAGTTGCCGGCCGAGGCGGCGCCGGCGATCATCCAGATGATGAGAAGCAAAGGGATTAGGGAAAGGCGGAGGGCGGAGGGCGGAGGGGGGAAGGCGACGAAACCACAAGCGTACCGCCACGCGGCTTTCATCCTTCATCCCTCTCTCTAATCCCTAACGCAGCCGTCGGAGCAAGCGAACAGACTCAATGCAAAATGCAAAATGTAGAATGCAAAGTCAGTAGTTTCTAACATTTTAGGCGGCATGGGCGAGGGCGCGTGCGCGAGGGAAACGGGCTTGAGGAGGTTTTGCAAGTTCTTCCAGACGCACCATGAACTGCGAAAACCTCTGCCGATGTCGCCAG
>JBKQVT010000221.1:0-2888 GCA_052139835.1 Thermoguttaceae bacterium | reverse complement strand
GGCGGCCATGGCCGCCTTGCTGCTTCCTGCCCCCCTTCGCCTAAATGCCCCATTCCCGCCCGTGAATGGAGCCGCCCGCGATGCGTCGGCCGCAAATCATGCCCGATCCGCGCCCCACGCGCGCACCGTCCACGCAGACGCCCGTCGGGAAATTCAAAACGTCGCCCAAAACGTGTCCTCGTCCACGAACGTCAGTTCCCCAGGCTCGCCGGGCCCCGACGTCCGCTCCGCCGAAACGGCACAGTCGCAGTCTTCGCACCATTCGGGACCGTCCGCCTCCGGGACGCAGACCGTCGCGTCGTGGTCCGGCGGGCCGCGCGGCGAAGACTCCCGCTCCCGCCACAGGCCGCAGTGCCGCAAGATCCTCTCGATCACCTTGCCTTGCGGCGGCTCGATGAACGAGATCACCTTCATCGTCCCGCCGCACTGCGGACACGCCAGCGGATCGACCTCGTACACCCGCTTGATGAGCATCGCCCAGGTCTGGTCGCAGCGGCCCCTCGCCGCCGCCGCTTGCACCACTGGCGGAGCCAGTCGCTCCGCCGCCTTGCGGCGCATGCCGCGGGACTTGTTCGAGTACCAGCCGTAATAGCGAATCAGGTGCGCGCCCTTGGGCGGAATGTGCTGCGTGAACTCCGCCAGGAACTCCAGCGCCGAAAGGACCTGAAAATTCCGCTTCGTCCCGGCCGCCAGACCCGCGTCGCGGGGATCGGGAAACGCCCGGCACGCGTCCTTCTCCGCCCGGTAAATCACGCTTTCGCCCGCGCCGAGGGGGACAGTCCCATTTTCGTCGGACGAAAATCGGGACAGTCCCCGCGTCACCCGGACCAGCCGCGAGAGGCTCAACGGGCAGCGGGTGATGTACTGCGTCAGCCGCTCGATGCCCGCACGGTCGTCGGCGGCCAAAGGCAGCGAGGGATGGGCGCCGAAGCCGCTGTGCGGCCAGCCGCGCATGTTCTCGACGACGGCCGCATCGATCTTCCCCTCAGCCAAGTAGAGCGAAAACACCTCTTCCCTCCAGGCCGCCCGCAGCCGCTCCTTGTCGAGTTGCGGCACTTCGAGGAACTGGCCCTCCGCGCGGGAAGAGGGGGACAGGTCCATGTTTTCGGTCAGGGTCACACGTGAAGATCGCGTCGATTGGCCGAAAAATGGACCAGTCCCCGCTGGCTTCTCCGGGGTGAACGCACCGCAGGTGACCAGGGCGTGGATGTGCGGGTGCCAGTGCAAAAGTTCGCCGTGGGTCTGGATGGCGACGATCATGCCCGGCAGGGCGTCCTCTCGCCCCAGCAGGCGGCGGACTTCGTCCCGCAGGCATCGCCATGCACACGCGGCCAGCTTGCCCAGGAGCTTGCGGTCGAAGCGGGCGTGCAGCCGCAGCCGCTTGGGGATGGTGAACACCACTTGCCGATGGGCGACGGGAAGACAGACCTCTTCCGCCACATGCCGGGCGGTGAGCAGCGCCCGCTTCTGATGGCACGACGGGCAGGCGCAGCGCTGCTTGCAGGAAAACGCCACGAACATCTCGTGCCGGCAGTCGGGGCAACGGACGCGGGCGAAGCCCTCGCCGAGATCGCCGCAGCGGAGAAACGCGGTCACAGACCGCCCGATGACGGGCCGCCAGAAGCCGTACTTGGCCGCAAAGCGTTCCTCGTAAAGCTGCTGGAAGGACGGGAAATGCCGGTCGATCACTTGCCACAGGCCGGACGCCCGCGGATCGCGCGGGCGGTAGAGCGACAGCGGCTCGACGGACGGCGCCATGCGGTGAAGGCCAGCCACGGGACGTGGGCGGGGCAGCCTTCACTTGAACACATGTACACTACTTGTCAAGCGCGCGGAAAGGTGACTGCCAGCAAATCCGGCTAAGATAACCGCCCGGATAAACCGGCGGCCCGCTGGTTTCGGCATTCCGCCGGGCGGCCGGTTCGGATACCATCCCGGCCTATGAACGCTCACCACGAGGTCCCGCTGCGGGGGCTCCTGCTGCTGGCCGTCGCCCTGGCCGCCATCATCTTCCTCTGCCCGTTGCTGCTGGCCTCGAAGATCCCCCTGCTGGACCCCGACGAGGGCCTGCACGCCTCGATCGCCCAGGAAATGGCCTCCGGCGGCGACTGGCTCGTGCCGCGGCTGATGGGAAAACCCTTTCTCGACAAGCCGATCCTCTACTTCTGGGCGGAAGCCGCCTCCTTGAAACTCTTCGGCATGTCGGAAGCAGCCGTGCGGCTGCCGGGTCTTATGCTGGGGCTGTTGGGAATGATCGCCACCGGGCTGGCCGGGCTGCGGATGTTCGGCCGCACCGCGGGCGTGCTCGCCGCCGTGCTCTATGCCACCATGATCCTGCCGGCGGCCCTGGCCCAGGCGCCGGCGCATGACGTCGCCCTGGTCGTTTGGGTCACGCTGGCCGTCCTCCTCTGCTGGGAGTCCCAGCGCACGACGACGCGACGGGCCACGCTGCTCTGCACCCTGCTGCTGGGCCTGGTGCTGGCCCTGGCCATCCTCACCAAGGGGCTCGCGGGCGTGGCCCTGGTCGGCGTCGCCCAGGGCGGCTACCTCCTGCTCGCGCGGCGGCTGAGCCGGAAGGCATGTCTGGTGGGGACCGCGGCACTGGGGATCGGCGGCTTGATCGCCGCGGCCTGGTACATCGCCGTCGAGCTCCGCAACCCGCATTACTTGTACTACTACTTCATCGACCGGCACCTGAAGGGCTTCGCCACCGGCACGCAGCGCCACGGCCACGCGCCGTGGTGGTATTACCTGCCGATTCTCGTGGCCGGCGGCTCGCCCTGGATCGCCTATCTGCCCGTGGTCGTCCAGGACCAATGGATCAAGCACAGGAACCGGCCGGCCGGGGAAGCGTCCCGCAGCGGCGGCCAGGGCGATGCGATGTTGCT
>JBKQVT010000220.1:0-39583 GCA_052139835.1 Thermoguttaceae bacterium | reverse complement strand
CGATCTGCACTTGAACCAGTTCCTTGTTTGCCCGCGCATGCAGCGTCAACTGCGTCCCCATGGGGATTTGCATCACTCCGGTGACGGGGATCGGCGCGTCGCTGAGCTCCATATAAGCCGGATAATGGCGGTCCAGGGTCATCTCGGTGAGCGTGGGACTATTGACGACCTCAATGTGCAAATCGCGTACCGCATCGTCGCCGCCGACCACGTCGAATTGGGTAGTCGACAGGATGCTGTGGAAGGTGTACGAGTATTCCTCGAATTTCTGCTTGCCGCTCCGGCTGCCGCTCATGCGCTTCATCGTGGGGCGATGGGCGCCGTCCTCGCCGCGATAGCGGATTTCGACGCGCTCCGGAGCCACGTGCTTGCTGGTGTCGGCGCGGACGACGACTTCCAGGTCGGCGCCGCGGGCGACCTTGACGGGGTCGCTTTGGAACGCCAGCAACTTAACCCGGCCCACGGCATAGGCGGTCAGTTGCGTCCTGCGCGGCCAGAGATCGGCGGAAAGGGCGAAGGTCCGCCGCGCCCAAATGTCCAGGGCGATTGACTGGATGCGCGCGAAGACCACGATCGCGGCCGAGAGCAGCAAGGCCGCGGCCAACATCCGCCGCAGTGGCACGGGGTTGAACACGGCGGAGAGCTTCAGGCCCTCGACCCGGCGCGCCGTCTCCGCGCAGGTGTGGGCCAGCATGTCGGGATTGAAGCCCGCCTCCTCCGGCCGGCGCTCGGCCAGCACCACGGCCGTGAGCAGGCCGTCGTTGAGCAGCGGGAATCGCCGCTCCAACACGGCGGCCACGTTGCGGTCGCCCAGCGGCAGCACGGCGCAGCGGCCGATGAGGCGGATGAGGACCACGGCGGTGGCGATGGCCGCCGCTGCCAGCATCACCGCGCGGACGGAGGCCGGCGGCTCGAAGAACCAATCCGCCGCCAGGCTGGCCCAGAATATGACGCCCAGCCAGGCGACCGCCGCGGCCGCCGCCTCGATCCAGACGTAGGCGCGGATGCGGCGGCGCAGCGCGGCCAGCGTCGCCCGCACGGCGGGGTTCGAGGACAGTGCGTCGTGAATCGCGTCCCTTTTCATCGTGGTCATGCCAGTTTGCACAAGCGCCGGATCAACCATTCCAGACACAGCAGGCTGCACAGCCCGATCATCAGCCACCGCAACCAGGTCTCGTCCCAGAGGGGATTGGGGGCGACGGTGTTGCTCACGACGTTGGTGCGGTCCTCGAGGAGCTTCACCAGCGGTGGGGACTTCTTCTTGCCCCCGCTGCCCAGCAGCGCCGGCATGCCCTCGAAATACCTGCCCCTGGTCTGCTCGGCAATGCGCTGCAGGAGGACGGCGTTAAGCTGGGGATTTTCCCGTTCCAGTTCCGGCACTTTGACCTGGATGCGGCGGGTGAGGCGTTCGTTTTGGCTTTCGGGGACGGGCAATTCGAGGCGATAGGCGCCCTCTTCGAGCACCTGGAACTGGCCGGCGAAGTTGCCCGCGCGCGTGGGATCGGCGGCCAGCGTGACCATCTGCACGGCGCCGCCGGGGGGAATCACTTCCAAGACCACGCTCTTGTCGGCCAGCGGTTGCAGCCGGGCGTTGGTCAGTTGGGCGCGGACCTCGACCGTGTTGCCCAGCAGGTAGCGGTCCTGACCCGGTAGGAGCACGCCGCGGCTGGAGCCGCGCAACAGCCGTCCCTGGGAAACGTGGCGGATGAGCTTGGTGTAGAACTGGTCGAAATAGTCGGGATCGAGGCGGCGCGCGCGCCACATTTCGCCGCTGCCCATGTAGAACACCCGCCCCGAGCCGTAGAACTGCTCGACGAAGTAGGGCGGTTCCTTGCCCACCTCCGCGGCGCGGGGATCGGAGTAGGTGGCCAGCACGGTGGCGGCCGGTTTCGGGCCGTGCACGGGGAAGAAACTGAAGACGCCGCTAAAGCTCGTCCAGGCCTGCCGCGAGGCCGTCACGCCCTCGCCCAGCCAGAGGAAATCGGCTTGCTGGCCTTCGCGGGTGAAGTTCAAGGGCCACGGCTCCTTGCTGGTATAGGCGAAATCCACCCCCGGCGCAAACTGCTGCAGGAACTCCACGGGATAGAGGTTGCGGATCTTGGCCATCGCCGGGTCTTGCAGCCAACTATCGATCCCCTTGCCGGCATACACCGGCCCGGCCACGACGATCAGCCCGCCCCCCTGGCCGTCCACCCAGTCGTGCAGCACCTCCACCTCGACCTGCGTGAGGGCTTGCCAGTCGGGATCGAAGGCCACCACGCAATCGTAGAGCGACATCGCCTCGCGGGTGGAAGGAAACTCGCCGAGGATCTTGTTGGCTTCCTGGGAAACGCCCTGCTGGGCGGTCTGCAGGAGGACATCGACCGTCACGGAGCGGTCGCGGTGCAGCAGGGTCCGCACGAACTGGTACTCGCGCATCGGCCCGCCGGCCAGCAGCAGCACCCTGTTCTTGTGGTCGACGATCTCGATGTCCGTCTCGCGGATCATGTCGGCCGAGTCGCGGACACCCGGCAGGGCCTGGATGCGGAGGCAGAGGATGCGGCGGCCGACCTCCTCTTTCTTCGGGGTCAACTCGAAGCGCACCGGGGTGATTTCGCCGTCGCCGCCGAGGAGGACCTGCTGGATCCCCTCGACCGCTCCCGTGCCGTGGCGCGAGCGGTCGCCGGCGGGGTCCAACTCGCGGGAGAGCAATTGCACCGTCACCGGCTTTCCGGCCAGCCGCTGGGCCTGGAGGTAGCCGGTCACGGGGTAGCGGTCGCCCGGATAGGCCCGCACCGGCGCCGCCAGGTCGTTGACGCGGACGCCCTGGGGCTTCTTGTCGGAGCCGAGGCCCACGGTAAAGATGGGGACGTTGGCCTCGTGGGCCAACTCGATGGCGCCTTCCGGCCCGGCGCCGGCGTTGAGTCCGCCGTCGCTCAGCAGCACGACGCCGGCCAAGGGGGTGCTGCGCTCCTGGTGGAGCAATTGTTGGAGGGCCTCGCCCAGCCGGGTCTCGGTGCCCGCCGGGGTGAGAAACTTCCGCCACTCGGCCCCGCTGCGCGGCGTCCGCCGCTCGGGCGCGGCCGCCGCGCCGCCGGCCGGCGGGCCGCCGTCGGTGGCGGCCTTTTCCGGCCGCGACGCCAGCTTGTCCAGCCAGACCAGGTCCCGGTCGAGGTTGTTGTTGAACTTATAAACGGCCACGTCATGGGTCTTGCGAAGCTGCGAGAGCAACTCGGTCTCGGCCAGGCCGGCAGCCACCTGCTGGATGCGGCTGGGCGCGCTGGGCGACAAGCGGCTGTCGCTGTCGCTGTCGTTCAGCCCCATGCTCAGGCTCGTATCGACCAGCAGCGCGACGCGGCTATTGTGGGTGGTCTCAAGTTCCGTCCGCCATTGCGGCTGGAGGAAGAGAAACAGCAGCCCGAGGAAGGTCGCCGCCCGCAACAGCGTGAAGAACCATCCCCAAAGCCGCGGCAGTTCGGCGGCGTCGCGGCGGTACATCGCCCGCACGAACAGCAGGATGACCAGGCAGGCGCCCAGCGGCAGGATCCAGTCGGAGTTGTTCTGGATGCCGCCCAGCTCGAATTTGCTGTGCAGCGTGCCCTCGGCCAGGAGCAGCGCGGAAGCGGAAATCATGGGGCGCCTCCCGCGACTCGCGCCCGCCCGGCAACGGCCGTCGCCGTGGCGCGGGCCGGGGGATGGTAGCTGGCCGACCAGGCGAGGATCTGCTCGCCGATCAAAAGCGCCACCAACAGGAAAAGCAGCGACTGGCCGAGGTTATAGCCGGCCTGCTGGCCCACACTGGCCTCGAACGTGTCCAAGGGGAAGAACTGGTAGCGGACCTCGGGTTTCAAGCGGGCGGCCAACTCCTCGCCGAACAGCGCCCGCAGGTCCCCCTCGGCCGCATCCACGTTCACGGCCCAGTGACGTGATTCGGTCTTGCCGGTGCTCTTGTTGGTCAAACGGGCCTCGTAGAAACCGCTGCGATCGGTGGCAGGGAGGGTCGCCAGCCATTGACCATCGGGGCTGCGGGCCGCGTCCACCGCCGCCGCGGCGTCGCCCTGGGGCGTGACGAAACGGACCTGCCGCTGGTACTCGGCGGCCGAAAACGGCACTTCCAGCGGCGCGCCCACGCGCCGCGGGGCCCCCTGCTCCGGCCGGTCGGTCAAGTAGGCCTGTAATTGCAGCATGGCGACGACGAAGCTGGGGTTGCGGGCCCAGTTGTTCCACGTCGGCGCGGCGGTGGTCAAAAACGCCACCACTCGACCCTTGCCGAAACTCCGTTCGACCACCAGCGGTGCGGCGTTGCTCAGCCGGGCCAACACGCGGGTCCGCGCCCCGGCGCCCGTCGGCAGCCGCCACCCCGCGTCGGCCGCGAAGTACCGCTCCACCAGCACCGTGCCCAGGTAGCTGTTGCGATCTTTGGCCAGGACGCGGAACACCGGATGGGCCGCGTCCACGTCCAAGTCCGGCGTCTTCTCCAGCCGATCGGGCAACAACTCGGCCGGGCCGGCCAGCGGCAAGGGAAACAACCCCTTGCCCTGGCGATAGAGCGCCTCGTTGATAAAGCGGTCGTCCGAGCGCGGGCCGAGGAAGAAGGCCACGCCGCCGCCGTCACGGACGTACTGCTCCAGGGCCGCCACCGCCGACCGCTCCAGCCGATCGACGTTGCACAGGCAGATGGACTGGAACCGCGCCAACGGCTTGGTGGCAAGGAACGCCGGCATTTCGATCTCCGGCTTCAGCCCCGTGATCACTTGCCCGCCCGGCGATAAAATCACGTCCAGGAAGCCGGCGTCGGCCGCCGCCGGATCGCCGTCCACCAGCAACACCGGCACCTCGGCGGGCAGATCGACCACGGCGTAGCGGGAATTGTCCGCCTCGACGGCGTCGCGATCCAGCCGGGCGGTAATCAAGTGCTGACCGGCCGTAAGGAAGTTGACCCGGAACGTCTCCTTCACCACCTCCCCCGGCGGAATCTCGGCGATCGTCACCCCGCCGCGGGCCGCGCCGCCGTCCTCGCTGCGCAGCACCGACACGTCCTTGACCGTGGCCGGGCCGAAGTTCTGCACCCCCACTTCCATGAACCATTCCACCTTGGCGGCGCGAATGCCTTCAAACGGCTCCAGCGAGGCGATCGCCAGGTTCGGCCGCGCAGCGCGCACGCAGTCGATCAGCCGCAGCTCGGCCCCCGCCGCATTGAGTTGCGCCAGCCGCTTCTTCAACGCCGTCGGCTTGTCCCATTGCCGGGTGCGGAAGTCGGAAACGAGGTAGATGATGCGCCGCTCCCCCTCGGCGTCGTGCAGCAGGGAGTCCAGCGCGGCCAACGCGGGAAGCGGCTCGGCCGCCGACTGCGAGACCTCCATCGCCCTGAGCTGCTCGGCGAGCTTCGCGGGAAAGTCGGGGCCCACGGGCTGATTGGCCAGGTCGGCCTCGGCGCCGCCGGGACGGTTCACGCGGGACAATCGCAGCAAGGTCACGCTCTGCGGCTGCGTCTCGCGGGCAGCCGCGGCGGCGATCCGCCCCACGACCGCCTTCGCCTGGGCAAAGGCGCTGGTGTCGCCCCAGCGGTCCGACATCGAGAAGCTGTCGTCCAGCAGCACGACGTGATGGGTCCTGGTGGTGCCCAGCAGGTTGCCCCACTGGCTGTGGAGCACGGGCTGAGCAACCATGAGAACCACGACGGCCACGGCGATGATCCGCAGCAAGAGGAGGAGAAGTTGCTTGAGGATGATCCAGGTGCGGTGCTTCCGCTGGCTGACCAGGAGGAACTCCATGGCCGCCCAATCGACCCGCCGGTGACGGAGCATGTTGATCAGGTGGATCAACACGGGCGCCGCGGCGGCCGCCAGTCCCCAGAGCAAGATGGGATGAACAAATGCGTGCATGGCGAAAGCGAAAACGATCTCCTCTGGGCGAACTGCCGAACCGTGTTGTTATCTCTGCGAATCCCCCCGGACACAGCCGGCGGGCGTGGTGTTCTAATCCCTAAATCCCTAAATCCCTAAATCCCCGCTCCCTAGCCCCTGTTCCCGTGATTCATGCCCAGCCGACTGGTCAAGTAGGCGGCCAAGGCGGCGTCCAGCGGCTGGCTGGTGCGCAAGAGCGCGTAATCCACCGCGTTGCCGGTGCAGCCGCGCCGCACTTCCTCCAGGTATTCTCCCAGCGCGGCCAGGTAGCCCTCCCGCAGCGCCCGCGGATTGCAGCGGAGCATCTGCGACAGTTCCAGGCCGTCGAAGCGCGTGGGACCGGTGAAGGGGAAATCGAGTTCGTCGTCGTCCAGCAGGTGGAAGACCAGCACGTCATGGCCGCGGCTCCGCAGCAGTTTCAGCCCGCGGAACAAGCCCTCGCGCTCGGTCAGCAGGTCGGAGATGAGGACCATCAAGCCGCGGCGCGGGTAGGTTTCGGCCACCTCGCGGAGGATCTGGAACATGTCGGTCTTGTTCCGCGGCGCGCTGACTTCCAGGGCCTGGATGATGGAGTCGAGGTGGTTGCGGCGGGTGCGCAAGGGGACCGTCATGCGCACCGCGTCGTCGAAGGCCACGCAGCCCACGGCGTCTTGCTGCCGCAGCAGCAGGTAGGCCAGGCTGACGCCGATGGTGCAGCCGTACTCGTACTTGGTCATGGGGCCGCGGCCGTAGCGCATGCTGCCGGAGACGTCGACCAGCAACGTGCCGCGGAGGTTGGTGTCCTCCTCGAACTGCTTGACGTAGTAGCGGTCCTGCTTGGCCCAGACCTTCCAATCGACGTAGCGGGGGTCGTCGCCCCAGGTATACTCGCGGTGCTGGCGGAACTCGACCGACTGCCCGAAGTACGGGCTGCGGTGCATGCCGGAGAGGAATCCTTCGACGACGTGCCGGGCGCGGAGGTCCAACCGCGTGATCCGACGAATCGCCTCAGGATGCAAAAATTTTCTGGAATCGTGCATCGCCGGTGAGCTCGTCTTCGCGGGTGGGAGTGATCGTGAGGATCCGATCGACGATTTGATCGGGGCTGGCGCCTTCACTTTCGGCGGTGAAGGTGAGCACCAGGCGGTGGCGCAAGACCGGTTTGGCCAGCGCCTGGATGTCATCGCAGGTGACGTGGGTGCGTCCTTGCAGCAGGGCGCGGGCCTTCCCGCCCAGGATGAGAAACTGCACGGCGCGCGGTCCCGCGCCCCAAGCGATCTGGTCCTTCACGAACTCGGGCACCCCCGGCTCGCGGACGCGCGTCTGCCGCACCACGGCCAGCGCGTAGCGGATGACGTGGTCGGCCGCCGGCACCTCGCGGACGATGCGCTGCAATTCCAGGATCTCCGCCGCCGTCATCACCGGTTCCACCGTGTCGTGGAGCGTGGTCGTGGTCCGCCGCGCCACCTCGAACTCCTCCTTGAAGTCCGGGTACTTCACGAAGACCTTGAACATGAAGCGGTCTTGCTGCGCCTCGGGAAGCGGATAGGTCCCCTCCTGCTCGATGGGATTCTGCGTGGCCAGCACGAAGAACGGATCGGACAAGGCGTGCCGCACGCGGCCCACCGTCACCTGCCGCTCCTGCATCGCCTCCAGCAGCGCCGCCTGCGTCTTCGGCGGCGTGCGGTTGATCTCGTCGGCAAGGATGACGTGGGAGAACAGCGGGCCCTCGAGAAAACGGAACTCCCGCGCCCCCGTGCTGCGGTTCTCCTCGATCACGTCCGTGCCGGTGATGTCGGCGGGCATGAGGTCGGGGGTGAACTGGATGCGGCTGAAACTGAGATTCAGCGCGCGGCTGAGCGTGCTGATCATCAAGGTCTTGGCCAGCCCCGGCACGCCCTCCAGCAGGCAGTGGCCGCGGGCGAACAGCGAAATCAGCAGCTCCTCGATGACGCTGCTCTGCCCCACGATGACCTGGGCCAGTTGGTCGATGATCTTTTGCCGGGCATCGCCGAGTTTCTCAATCGCCGCCGTTTCCCGAGCGCTCAAACCGTTGTCGTTCATAAGGAGTTTTCACCTAACGTTGGTAGATGGGCAAGACGCCGCGTTGCAGTTGCAGAATGGTCAGATTCATGGCCGTCGTGTAGATCGGACCCATGAAGCCCTGGTCCCAATAGCCCTCCTGGTTCTGTTCCTGGAGGAGGTGCGCCGTGACCTTGTCGCGATAGTTTTCCCAGGTCTTGCCCCCTTCGCGGTAGAGCACCTGGGAATAGTAATAGTGGGAGTAATGCCAGTGGCCGTTGTTGTTCTTGGAGAGGTCGTCCAGTTCCCGGTGGCAATAGGCCAGCAGCTTGGGCACGTACTTGTCGTCGTAGTCGCCGGCGTTGAACAGGCAGGCGATGGCCGCGGCGGTGATGGGCGGCCGCCCGCCGGGCGTCGTCTGGTTGTACTGCACGCCGCCGTCGGCCCCCGTGCAGCCGTGGATGTAGCGGACGGCCCGCTCGATGATCTCCTTGGGGACGGGGATCCCCGCGTTGCGGCAGCCCCGCAAACCCTGCACCTGGGTGATGGTCGTCGAGCCCTCGTCGAAGCCGCCGCTGTCCTTGGCGCTGACGTAGCCCCAACCGCCGGTCGGGGTCTGGGCATTGCCCGTGAAGATCACCGCCTTCGTCAACACCTTCACCAACTGCTCGCGCCGCTCGACGTCCTCTTCCTCGCCCAGGACCTGGGAGAGAAAGAGCATGGAGAACCCGTGGCCGTAGGTGTAGCGGTCGTCCATGCTCGCCGGATCGCCGATCAGGCCGTTGCGGCGGCTGCGTTCCACCAGGTACTGCACCGCCTTGCTGACGTTGCGCGAGTACTTGCCCTGGGTGGTGGTCGAACCCTCGCAGAGCAAGGCGATGCCGGCCAAAGCGGTCATCGACGTGGGGTAACGCCCGTCCGGTCCGACCCAATGGCCCAGTCGCGACTGGTGCACGGCCAACCAATCCAGTCCCCGCGTCACCGCCCGATCGACGCTGGCCTGCCGCACTTCGGCGGCGGACGCCGCAGCGGTGGCCGACAAGACGACGCCCAACCCGAGGACAAGGACCGCCAATGTACTCCGCACACGCCGTGTGCGGAGAAACGGCACACGGCGTGTGCCGGATACTGATCCGCCGCTCCTAACGGACCCTCGAACCCTTCTCATGGCAGCACCCCCGGCAAGGACTTGTCCACTGCCCTCCACAAGGCGTTGCCGATCTTCGACCGCGTGGGCCAGTCGTCGCCGGGGTCGGTCTGGCCGGGCGGCCGCACGGGGATCGGCTTGTCGGTGAAGGAGAGCGTCACGGTTTCGTTCTGCATTGCCAGTTCCACGGTCTTTTTTTCCGGGTCGCCGACGACGTCCAAGAAGTAGGTCTGCTTCAACTGGTCGTTGTGATAGACGGTTTCTCCAGTCCGCTTATCGATGCAGCGGACGCACGTCCTCGCCCACCACTGGCCCGGTCGCCGCTGCTCGATCTGCTGGTGGGCGAAGGTGAGCACGGGCACGCGCCCCGGCTGACCCAGCGGCAACCAGCGGTTGCGGAGCTTCACCGGGGCCGGCCACATCAACTTCCCCTGGGAATCGATGGCGTAGAGCCGGCCCTTGGGGACGAAATGGCTGGTCGTGTTCCCCAGCGGCGAAGTTTGCGGCGGGAAGGGATTGAAGGGGTTCATGCCGGCATTGAAACCGGCCTGCTGCACGTTGCTTTGCGCCAGCAGCAGGTATTGCTCACCGCTGTGGACGAGGAAGATCTCGCTCAGATCGTCGGCCTCGAGCTTCAGATCGGCGATCGTCCGTCCGCTGGGGAGCTCCAGGAGCACGAAGTGGCCGTTGGGCTCCATCACGCCGATGGCCTCCTCGTCCGCCAGCGCCACCCGCGCGGCGGCATGGAAGGTGCGTGCCGGCCAGACGGCCTGCTGTCGCCAGGGATCGAACAATTCGAGCTTGGCCTTGAATTCTTCGCTCCGCCAGGCGGTGGCGTTGTTGCTCCAGGTGAGGATCTGGCGGCCCAAGGTGGCCAGGCACACGTTGCCGAGGATCGGGGCCGCCCCCCCGGGGGCCACCATCATGGCGAAGCCGTTCATGCCGTTGCCCGCCTGCAGGCCCTGGTAGTTGACCGCCGGCACGGTTCGTTTGCCCAGCGCCGTGCCGTCGCTGGCCCGAAAGACCAGGGCCTCGGTGGGACTACCTCCCCGGATGACCCGGCCGTTGACGACCAGGGTCCCCCCGCCCATGACGCGCACCGGCCCGCGGAAGGGGCCGTTGACGTTCACCGGCTGCGGGGGCTCGAGCACGAAGATGTACTGGTCGTCGCCGAAGACTTCGCTCCCCTGGGGGATATCATGCCGGACCCACAACAGTTCGCCGGTGAGCGGATCGACGGCCACGAAGTTTCGCAATCGTTGGAAGCACAAGCAGCGGCTGCTCAGCGCGCCCACCGGGTTGGCGCCGAACTGGAATTGGCCCATCGCGAAAGGGTGCGGGGCCAAAAGCGCGGGGCCGGCCGCACGACCGCCCTTCCGCGGCGAATCCCCGCTGCTGTCCAGCAAATCCAGGGTCCACAGCAGCCTGCCGCCGGCGCCGGCCAGGCCGGTCGGATCCAGCCCGAAGAGCTTCGAGCCCAGCGGCAGCACCAGCAGATGCCCTTGGGCGTAGGCGAAGGTCATGTTGGGGTTGTAGCCCGCGATGCCTCCTCCCCGCTCGCCCAGCGCCAAGGGCGCGTGTTGCTGCTCGCGGCCGAAGCCGTCGTAGAAGGTCAAGGTCGGGGCCGAGCGGTTCTGATCGAAACGCAGCATCGTGCCGGAGTAGAACGGCCCGGGGTCGCCGCGGTATTGCACGGCGCTGCGTCCGTAGAAGTCGTTGCGCTGACTGGCCGGCGCGATCGTGTTGGCCACGAGGCCCCGCGGCCAGGCCGGCGGCGCAGCCAACAACCGGCCGGGCGCTTCGTCCCGCTTCAGCGCCGCGACGAGTTGCTTGCCGGTCTTGCCGTCGCGGCACACGACGTCGGCAAACTGCCGCTGCAGCTCCTGGTAACAGGCGGCCGCGCCCTCGTACTGTCCCACCTGCTGGAGCAACTCCGCCAACTGGGCGACGGCCGCGCCGGCCACCGCGCGATCGGCCGACTGCCGATCCTGCCAGAGCAGCATCTCGGCCTCCAAGGCGTGCTTCTCGGCGACCAGCCGGCCGATCAATTCGCGGCGGGCCGTGGCCGCCGCCGGTTGACCGTCGAAACATTCGACGAAGGACCGCAAGGCATCGGCCGATTTGCTCTCCAGGACCGCGTGCAGCCGCTGCTGGATCATCTGGTCGAGTTCGGCGGCCGCCGCGGCGGGGACCTGGCGGCGCAGCTCGGCCACCCCGGAGCGAATCCATAGGGCGCGCCGCACGGAGAGCGACCGGTCGATGACCTCCATGCCCCGGTCGCCGCGGTCCAGCTCGACCAGTCGCAGGTACTGGTCCATCGCCTCGCGCCGCTGGCCCGCCTTCTGCAAGCCGTCGGCCATCAGCCGCAAGTAGGTGGCCCGCTGGGCCGGATCGTCCAGCAGGCGCTCGATCTCCTCGGTCTTGCCCCGGTAGCCGGCAAAGTCCGTGCGCAACCCCTCCAGGAGCGACTCCCGCAGCAACTCCCGCGTCCGCTCGTCGGCCACCAACTGGTAGGCGCGGCGGAGGTTGCCCACCGCATCCACCAGTTTCCCTTCGTCCAGCAGCACTTCGCCGCGGAGCCGCAGGGCCTCGGCGTCCTCGGGCTTGGCGGCCAGGCGGCGGCCGATCTCCTCGCGGAGCGCATCCGCCTGGAAGAAGACCTCCACCCCGTCCCAGCTCTGCGAAATCACCTTGCCCTGGTAACAGACCAGGTTGCCGGGGACCCTTCCCTCGCGCGATTTCGAGGTCTGGATGATCTTTCCGGCGTCCAGATCGACCGCCGCCACTTCCGCGCTGCTCAGGGGGAGATAGTAACGGCTGCCGGTAGAGAAGCCGCGGCCGCTGGGGGTGCTGCCGGGGGGCAGCCCCACGACGCGCCCTTCCCAGGCCGGTTTGCCGTCGGACACATTCACCGCGTGCAGCTCGCGCCGGCCCACCAGCACGATCTTGCCGGCGTGGACACAGGCCACGTAGAGGTCGTCCTGCCGCGGCAGCGCATCCCACAGCGGCGTGCCGTCGACGAGGTTCAGCCCGTAGAGGGCGTCGGATTCGGCGGGCGTAATCAGCACCCGGCCCTCCACGATGGTGGCCGTGCCGTCCAGCCACCGCGGCATCGGCGCGCCGGCCGAGTAGCCCCCGAACCGCATGGCCATCATCTGTTGCTGGCGCATCAAATTGGGATTCTTGTCGCGGCCGTAGCGGTAGCCCCACCGTAGCGAGCGCGTCGCCAGGTCGACGGCCACCACGGCGCCGGCGCCGGTGGGGCAGATGAGGATGCCGTCGGCATAGGATGGCGACAGTCCGCCGATCCGCCGCACGGCGTCGGGAAAGAGGTTGTGCTGGACCACCGCCAGTTGCTGCGACCAGAGGGTGGCGCCCGTTTCCGCATCCAGGGCCAGCAGGCGGATTTCGTCGTTGGCCTCGGCCAGCACGTAGAGTTGGCCCCGCAGGGGCAGCGGGGGGCCGAGGAAGATCGAGCCGGCCTGCGGCAAGGGAAACGCGCCGCCGGTCGGCCCGCCAATCTGCCACACCAGTTTGCCGTGGCCGGCATGGAGGTCGCGGGCCGCCAGGCAATTGGAGGGGCCATGATTGCCCGCCCCCCGCTGCCGCCCGAATCCTCCCCAGGGGCCACCAAACGGACCGACGACAAACACGCCGCCGGAGTTGCCGTTGAAGTTCCCTCCCAGGCCAAGGTTCTCGATGCTGAAGACATAGCGGCCGTCGCTGCTGAGCGTGCCGTAGGTGCCGTCCTCCCAGACCCGCTGGGCGACCATCGCCATCACCCAGGGGAACGACTGCCGCCAGGCCGCTTCGCCCTCTTGGCCCTTGCTGACGGCCTCCACGGGATCGTCGGCCGGCACCGACCAGAGGCGCTTGCCCGTCTGGAAGTCGATCGCCCAGAGGGTGCGGAGGTCGCGCGCCAGCACCAGGCCGTCGACGACCAGCGGATGCAGTCCGGAAAGGACGGCTTCGCCTCGCTCCTGGTAGTCCTGCCGCCACTGGCGGAGGGTATCCTCGATGGCCGTGGGATGCTCCACGTCCTCCAGGGCGGGCACCCGCCAGCACATGCTCAGCAGCGGCGCGCTGCCGGCGGCCGCCACGTTGCGGGCCGGGTCGCCGCGAAACATCAGCCAGCGATCGGCGCGGGCGGCCTCGCTCGCCCGTGGCGGGCCCGTCAGCCGCGCCAGCCAGGCCACGGCATCGGCGTCCTTGTCGAACCAAGCGACCTGCCGCCCGCCGACGCTCAACTCCAGCACGGGCCGCTGCTCTTTCAGGCCCACCAAGGCCCGCTGCGCCTCCTCCGGCACCCCCGCTTCCAGCCAGCCGGAGGCCATGGCCAACGTCAGTGCCGGCTCGAAGCGCGTGCCGCCGTCCGGCGCGTCGCGCAAACGCCGCAGCGTCAGCGCCCCGGCCAGCGGCAGACCGTGATCCAGATCGTAAAGGCCCAGGAGGAAGGTCGCCTCATAACCGGCCCGCGTGTGGAAATAGCGCCCGGAAACCTCCGCCAGCTTCTCTCCGTCGCCGGCCACCAGCGCCTCGTCCAACATCCGCCGCGCCCGGCCGCCGCTGTGCAACTCGTACAGTTCGCGGCCGGCCGCCGGCATCTGCCCCAGCAGCCGTTGCGCCTCGGCCTTCAAGCTGCGATGCACGGGCGCCTGTTTGTCCGGCTGGAAGAAGTAGTCGTCGGGCGATTCCAGGATCTTGTCCAGGCACTCGATGGCATCGCTGTAATGGCCTTGATCCAGCCACTTGCGCGCCTTGCTCATGAGCTGCGCGATCGAGCGGTCGGCGGGCAGGAAGACGTTCTCGATCAGTTCTTCGCCGTTTTGCGGATCCGTCTCGTTGCCATTGATAAACTGCCGCCCATTGCGAATCTGCGCGTGGCGCACCCTGACCTGGGCCATCGCCGGACCGTCGGCCGACAGAATCGCCGCCGCCAGCAGCAGCGCCGTCGCCAGCGAGCCGATGCTCGGCAGAAAATGCCGGACCCCTCGATCCATCGTGCGCCTCGTGTTCCGCCGCGTTGCGATCATCACCGGCCGGCCGCTGCCTTGGGGAGACAGATTCCCGAAGCCCCCTCCAAAGAGGCGAGCCCACCAAGCCGCTTCCCCAGGCCGGAAAGTCTGCGGACCAAACCCAGTTTCTACAACTTTCTATGATAAATGAAGGCGGCCGCACTGACAAGTTACGGCCATGTCCCCGCCAAAATGGGGGCAAGCCTCGCTATGGATGATTCGCTAACACCCCCAAGAACGATTCCCCTTCCGCTCTCTCCAGATCGGACTCCGCCCACGGGCCAAGCGGACAGTCCTATTTTCGGGGAATGTCCCGATCATCGGGCGCAGTAAATGTCGCCTTTCGCTCCGCGAAAGTAGCGGCTTTCGCGGAGCGAAAGGCAACTTGCGTCGGAGGTTACTGCTTCCCTGATCCTAGGACGCCCCCACGCCCGGATTTGTTCCCCGGGACTGCTGCCGGCTGACGGGGAACCGGGCGGCGGCGACATTTGGGCGGGAAAACGGCCGAATTTGGCGGCCCGGCCCGTCGCCGCTGCCCCAAAACAGGGGTAAAAACGCGGCGGCCCTCGAAATTTCCCCTTTTTTTGGCCTTTCGAGGCCTTTTACGGGTTGCTTTTTCTGCCAAAGAGACTTTAATCATCAGGTCCACTGTATCGGACGGACCACTTTTTCACCCTAGAAAACCCTGAGGGAGGGTAGTTAGTGATGGCGAAAGCAGCGAAGAAAGCCCCGAGCAAGACCGAGATCCTCAGCAACATTGCTGCCGCGGCCGGCTTGAACAAGAAGGACGTGGCCAATGTCATGGAAGCCCTGGCGGTCGAGATCAAAAAGAATCTCGGCGCCCGCGGCCCCGGAATCTTCGCGATTCCCGGGCTGGTGAAGATCGAGCGCAAGAAGGTCCCCGCGCGGCCCGCCCAGAAGGGCGTCAAGAACCCCTTCACCGGCGAACTGCAAGACCGGCCCGCCAAGCCGGCCTCGGTCAAGGTCAAGGTGCGGGCCCTGAAGAGCCTCAAGGAGATGGTCGGCTGATCGCGCCTTCAGCGCCCCGCGAGTGCACTCGGTCGGCCGCTCGTTCGTGAAAGCAACCTGCTCCGCGCAGGGAGTTTTGCGGACGAGCGGCTGCCTCGGTGCCTGCGCCGTGTGCCACTGCTGGCTTGTCCAGCAGTGCCGCAGCACGGTTGGGCAAGCCAACCGTGGCACCCCCGCGGTCATGGCGCGGGCGCGGAACCCAGCATCTCGGCCAACAGTTCCAGCGGCAGGCCGACCACGTTCGACTCGCTCCCCTGGAGCACGTGGACCCAGCCGAGCCGATCCTGGTAGCCGAAGGCGCCGGCCTTCCCCTCCCATTGCCCGCCGGCCAAGTATTCCTCCACTTGCGCCGGCGAGAGGGGATCCATGCGGAGCGTGGTGGCGGCCACGCGGACCTGCGGCCGGCCTCGCGGCGCCCGCCATAGGCACAGGCCCGTCAACACCCGCTGCAACCGGCCGCTTTGCGCGAGGAGCATTTGCCGGGCGTCCGCCCGGTCGGCCGGCTTGCCCAGAATCCGCCCCTCGCACTCCACCACCGTGTCGCAGCCGAGAATCCACCCCTCGGTCACCTGCCGCGCCACGTCGGCCGCCTTCTCATAGGCCAGGCGGGCCACCAATTCGGCCGGAGTCTCTCCCGGGCGAAGGCCCTCTTCGACCGCACCGGCCGGCACGCGGACCTCGAACTGATAGCCCGCTTCCTGCAAAAGCTCCCGCCGCCGCGGCGACCGGCTGGCCAGAATCAGTTTGGGCCGCACGTCGCCCGCTTCATCCGACATGACGCTGTCTCACCGTTGTGGTAAGTTAGAAGCCAGAAGATAGAAGTTAGGAGTTAGAAGTTAGAAGACAGGAGCATTGGATTTCGGCCACTCCGCGATTCTAACTCCTAACTCCTAACTTCTAACTTCTAACCTCTAACTCCTTTCTCCTTACTATACGCCCGCGGACCCCCGCATGCCCACACCTCCCCTGGAAATCCTCTACGAGGACAATCACCTGCTGGTGGTCAACAAGCCGGCGGGCCTGCCGACCATGGGCGTCCCCGAGGGCACGCCCACCTTGTTGGCGCTCGCCAAGGATTACATCAAGCACCGCTACGGCAAGCCCGGCAATGTCTACCTGGGCGTGATGAGCCGCCTGGACGCGCCGGTCACCGGCGTGGTGCTCTTGGCGCGGACCTCGAAGGCCGCCGCGCGGATGACGGCCCAGTTCCACGCGCACACGGTCCAGAAGCTCTATTGGGCGTTGGTCGAAACCCCTATTCTTCCCCCCAGCGGCTCGTATACCGATTGGCTGGTCCACGACGAGCGGCACCGCCGCGTGCGGATCGCCGCTGCCGAGCAGCCGGGGGCCAAGGAGGCCCGCCTCGACTATCAGCAGTTGTCGGGGACTGTCCCCTTTGATCGCGCGGGCCGTGTCTGGTTGGTCGAAGTGGCGCCCGAGACCGGACGGAAACATCAGATCCGCGTGCAGATGGCCCATCACGGCCATCCGCTCTTGGGCGACCGGAAGTACGGCAGCGGGCGGACCTTTGCCGCGGGGATCGCCCTGCACGCCCGCCGCCTGGCGATTGCCCATCCCGTGGGCGGCCAGCCGCTTAGTTTCGAGGCCTCGCTGCCGCGCTCGTGGGGCGATTTCGGCCTCCGCGGCTGATCGCAAAAGCTAGCACCCCAGCAGCTTCGCCGTCGCCAGCCAGCGCAACTCGCCGCCGCCGAGTTGCGGCGGACCCTCGAAGCGAATCGCACAGATCGCCCCCTTGCCGAAGCGGATGCTCGCTTCGCCCTGGCCGATTAGCGCCGCCGCATACTGGCTGACATCCGGGGCATGACCCACCCAGGCGATCCGCTGATAACGCTCCGCCTGCCGCGCGGTCCAGGCGACAAGCTCCGCCACGTTGCCGCCGGGCAGCAGTTCGTCGCGAACGACCACTTCCGCATGGCCCGACACGCGCTCGGCCAGCACCTCGGCCGTCTCGACGCAGCGGGTCATGGGACTGGTGGCGATCAAGTCCGGCTTCAGGCTGCGGTCGGCCAACTCGTCGACCAGGCGGGCAAACCGCCGGCGGCCTTCCTCGCTCAAGGGCCGCTGCGAATCGTCGGGCCAGGCCGGATCGCCAAAGTGCCACGCCCACGCGTGCCGAATGATGTACAGGTCCATTACTTGGTCCTCCAAAGCAGGTGATCGTCGATACCCAACCGCCTTTGCTCGGCGGCGATCTGGCCCTTGAAGCGGGGGGCGTCTTGGGGATAGCCGGCCGTCGGCGTTAGGCCGGGCAGCCGGCCGAGCCAGAAGGCGTTCCACGCCCGCATCGCCAACTCGCGGAGATACTTGGCGGCCATCGAGGCCAGGGCCGCCGGCAGGTGCGCCTCGGCCTTGGCCTGAAAACGGAACTCCACGCGCCTCCCGACGGGACCGAAACGATAGACGCTCTGCCGCCGCCCCTCGCCGTGGATCTCCACCAGCGGTCCGGGAAAACATTCCATCAAGAGCGGCAGGTAGTGGTCCCGCCCGCCGTGCTTGTCGCAAAGGACGGCCACCGGCCCGCCGGGCAAGGACTCGACCTCCGCGGCCGCCAGGCCCAGCGTCGCCCGCGACAAGAGCAGGCCCTTCGACCCGCACGCTTGCAAAAGGTCATTGAACTGGCCGGGGAAGATCGCCCGGCTCCGCACGCCGAGCAGCCGCACGCCGGCGGCGGAAAACGCCGCCTGCAATCGCGGGCCCAGGGCGTCCAACTCGCCGGCGGCGGCGTCCAGCGGCAGCGGCAGGTCGTCGCCGCAGTAACCGGCCTCCGGGCCGCAGGCCGCGCCGCTGCCCGGCGCCAACAGCTCCCAGACCTCCGCGGCGTTGCGGGGCCGGTGACCCAACAGCGCGAAGGCCGCCCACAGGCCGCGCTCCAGCAGCCGCAGCCCTCCGCCGCTATGGTAGAGGGCCTTCGAGTCGGCCATCGCCACGCGGCCGTTGCCATTGCCGTTCCGCTCCGCCGCCGGCGCGATGACCGCCGTGAGCCGCCTGTAAAGGTCCGCGCTGCCGACGTCGTCGGGAACTTCCCAGACCGTGGCCGAGATCACCAGCGGCCCCAAATTGGGGCCGTAGCCGGCTTCATCGGTTCCAATCAGGTAGCCCATGCCCACCAGCCTACCAAGTCGCCCCACGCGCGGCCAGGGGGCGGCTCCGTTGCGGCGAAATACCCAGGTGTGCGGCTGTGGCGCCACATCAGCCTTTCCGTTTGTGCAGAACGGCGGCCAACGTCTTCAACCGCGCACATTGCTCAAGCTTCGCGAGTTTATCCGAGGGCAGTCTCGCCGCGCCGTTTGCAGCCCCCCACACGGCGCCGGCCATGGCGCCAATTGTATCCGCGTCGCCGCCACAACCCACTACGAAGCGCAGCATCTCCTCGAACGGTCTCTCCACAAAGCGTAGTGCGATGTAGATGGCGGTAACGCAAGACTCGCTTGCTGCGATGCCGTTGCCGAGCCGCCGCCTGACTTCCTTCACCGGTGGCTCGGTTCCAGACTGCAACCACGTTGCCGCAATCTCGAGTCGCTTCACAAACGGGTCAAGCTCGCACTGCACGGCTGCGCCCTGAAGAACCTCCAGTCGTCGCTTCCCCTGCCCTGCAAACGCCGTGGCTGTTGCTACCAACACGGCCCCCTCGATGGCCAAAGGATGCGCGTGCGTGACACTCGCGGACAGGCGTGCGGCGTCCGTAAGACTGTCAAAAGCTTCGGCGTAATAGAGGCCGACCACCGGCGCACGCATTGCGCCGCCGTTGCCAAATGAACCTTCTGGGTAGACCGACCGATTCGCCCGTCGCCAATGATCTCCTCGAGCGATTCGCTTCAACAACTTGCCCGCGGCGGGCCCGTAGCCTCGGCTCCATAGGTAGCTGCTTGCAAATCGGGCCGCCAGGTCGTCGGGGTCCAGTGTCCCCTTCAAGATCAGGGATTCGGCAACGTCCACAGCCATTTGCGTGTCATCGGTCCAACGCATCTCGCCCTGCTTGGTCGTGCCGATGAACCACCATAGAAGCCTCTCGATTGGGCCTCCTTCATACGGCGCACCGAGGGCATCGCCGAGCGCCAAGCCGAGCAGGCAACCTTCGAACACTTCCACAGTAATCCCACCCATGCGTGTTGCCCTCGTTGTTCCGACTCAACATCCGTACGGTGGGCTCGTTTGAGTGCCAGTTCGAGCATCTTTGGCCCGGCTACCGTCAAGCTCTCTCGCTGTGCAGCGTGGGCCAGCAATTCATTTCAGGTGGCCCATGCCCACCAGCCTACCAAGTTGCCCGGATGGGGGCCAGGGGCGGCGGACACCGGCGCTTGCGAAACCGCAAACTATCAGCCGCGCCTTTCCGATCCCCAGTCCCCAGTCCCCACCCCGCAGTCCCTAAATCCCGAAATCCCGAAATCCCGAAATCCCGAAATCCCGAAATCCCGAAATCCCCGTCCCTCCCCTTACGCCGCGGGCCCGGTTAACATATCGACATGCCGCCGAAGAACTTTCCCAACGTGGTCTTGTTGACGCCGCCGGGACGCGGGGCGGTCGCCACGCTGCTGGTCGAAGGACCGGGGGCCCTGCGGGCCGTCGCCGCGCACTTCCGCACGCCCAGCGGCGGCCGGCTCAAGCCGCACGGCGATCAGCGGCTGGCCATCGGCCGCTTCGGCGATGACCCAGGCGAGGAAGTCGTGGTCCGCTGCCGCTCGGACCAGGCGGTCGAATTGCACTGCCACGGCGGCCAGGCCACGGTGGAGATGATCCGGCAGGTGCTGGTCGGCTCGGGCTGCCGGCCGGCGACATGGCAGGAGTGGCTGGCCGCTCAGGCGACCGATCCGCTGGCCGCCGCCGCGCAACTGGCCTTGAGCGAGGCCCGCACCGAGCGGACCGCCGCGATCCTCCTGGACCAGTATCATGGCGCGCTGCGCCGGGCGATGGAGGCGATCCGCGCGGCGATCGGCCAGCGGCAAGGGGCGCTGGCCCGGGAGCAGATCGCCGCCCTCTTGGCCCGCGCGTCGCTGGGCCGGCACCTGGTCCCGCCGTGGCAGGTCGTGGTGGCAGGCCGCCCCAACGTCGGCAAGAGCAGCCTGATCAACGCCCTGGTGGGCTACCCGCGGTCGATCGTGCACCCCACGGCCGGCACCACCCGCGACGTGGTCACGGCACGGACTGCCATCGACGGCTGGCCGGTCCAGCTTGCCGACACGGCGGGTCTGGGCGCCGGCGGCGACACGGTGGAGCGGGCCGGCATCGCCCTGGCCCGCCGGCAGATGGCCCAGGCCGACCTGGTGCTGCTGCTGTTCGATCTGAGCGTACACTGGACGGCGGCCGACGACGCCCTGCTTGCCGCCTGGCCCGAGGCCCTGGTGGTCCACAACAAGAGCGATGCGGCCCTGGCAGCCGAGGCAGCCCGCCCGGCGGGGCTGGCGCTCAGTGCCCTGACCGGGCAGGGTCTGGAGGCGTTGGTCGAGCAGATCGGCCGCCGTCTGGTGCCGCAGCCGCCGCCGGCCGGCGTCGCGGTGCCGTTTACCGAGGAGCAAGTGGCGACGTTGCGGCGGATGGAGAACGAAGAAGTTAGAAGTTAGGAGTTAGAATTCGGAACTGACCGTCCAGCCAATAGCTACCTGGATTACGCATTCCCCCCAGTCCCCTCACCGGCTTCCGCCTCCTACCTTCTAACTCCTAACTCCTAACTCCTAGCTTCTTCACTACTTTCCCTCTGGACTTGCCCCCGCTCCTCTGGGTACACTACGGCCCTCTTGTTGCTGTCCCCCATTGTCTAGGTTCAAGGAGGAACGGGCCATGCAGACCCAGCCGATCCGACTTCTCAGGATCGTTTTCTCGTTCGCGGTCGTCTCCGTGCTTTGCTGGGGCGTTGCTCGCGGTCAGCAGGCTGCCCAGGACGACAAACCATCCGCGCAGACCGACAAGCCGTCTGAGCAATCCGGCGGCGTGCGGCTGATCGACACCACCACCGATGTCGCCGCCGACAACGGGGCGGCCAGCGCAGTGCGCACGGCCTCCGGCGACAAGTCGAGCGACTCGGCGCCGCAGCCCACCTCCGACGCCAGTCTGCACCCGGTCGATCAGGCCAAGGAGGCGCTGCAGCCGCCGCCCCCGGCGCCGGGGACACCAGACAATGCCAAGACGGAAAGCGACAAGCCGGCCGGCGGCGACAAGGGAAAAGGGAAGCTCGAGCCGATCCCCGACCCGCAGCAGCTCGGGCCGGCGGAACTGGAAGCCACCAGCTTTCACGGCGTGACGCCGGGCGTGACCACGGTGGAGGAGATGGAGAAGGCGTGGGGCGCGCCCAAGGAGATCCACAAGCAAGGCAAGACGTTGATGCAGTTGCACTCGGTCGAGCCTTTTCATCGCGTCGAGGCCAGTTGCAGCGGCGGCAAGGTCGTGTCGATCATCATCCGCTTCGATAAGGCCTTTCCCGCCAACACCGTGGCACAGCAACTCCAACTGAGCAAGGTCCAGCCGGTGTTGATCTGCAACGAGCTGGGTGAAATCCTCGGCCAGTCGTATCCCGAGCGCGGCGTGCTCTTCTCCTTCGAGCCCAGCGACACGCCGGCCAAACCGTCGATGAAAGTCAGCCATATCATCCTCGAGGCCCTCAGCGCCGAACCGTTCGTATTGCGGGCGGAGACGAACCTGGACACGCGGCCGGACTTCAGCCTCCGCGACCTGGACCAGGCCTTGCAGCTTCAGGCCGGCAACGCGCGGGCGCACTGGCTGCGCTGCCGCGTGCTGGCTTCCTTCGGCGAGTATCAGAAGGCGGTCGTCGACGGCGCCGAGGCGATCCGCCTGGAGCCGCAGGAGGGTCATTACCGGGTGACGCAAGCGGAGGTGCTGGCCCGCGCCGGGGCGCTGAAGGAAGCGGCCGGCGAAGCGCAGAAGGGCGTCGATCTCAGCGCGGAGCGTCCGCACGTGAAGGCCCGCGCGCTGTGCCTGCTGGGCGACATCGCGGCCTCGGGCGCCAAGCCCGATTACCAGCGGGCCCTCCAGTTCCATTCGCAGGCGGTAACCCTCGCCGAGCCCCTGGTGATCAGCAAGCACCCGGCGGTTCGCGTCGCCGCCAAGCAAGTGATGCTCGACGCCCACCTGGGCGCCGCCCACGACATCGCCTGGGGAACCTGGCGGGAAAAGGAGAAAGCGGTGCCGGTGTGGCTGGACAAGGCCCAGGCCTTCGCCGACGACCTGATCAAGAGCGAGGCCGGCGGCAAGGAGTTTCGCTTCCGCGTCGCCAACCGGGCCCTGGCGGCCTGCGTCGGCCTGCGGGGCAAACTCGATCCCATCCCCTGGATCACCCAGGCCCAAGACGCCGGCAAGGAACTGATCGCCGCCACGGCGGATCCCGTCTGCCGCTCGCACCTGCAATGGGACCTGGGCATGGCCCTCTACGACGCCATGCAGGTCTGCCAGGCGCGGGACGACGGCCAGGACGCGCTCCGCTACGGCCAGTTGGCGGCCGATTTCCTGGAGAAGGGCAGCCCGCAACCCATCCCCGCCGAGAGCGCCTACCTCTTGGGCCGCCTCTATTACCACCTCGGCGCCATCCATGCCGTGGGCGACAAGAATCATCGCCTGGCCGCCGGGTGGTTCGACAAGGCCCTGCCCTTGTTGGAGAAGACGCCCGCCGAACAAATCGCCGACCTGGGCCGCCATGGCGAATCGCTGGTGAGCATGGGGGTGTCCTACTGGGAGACCGACCAGCACAAGAAGGCCCTCGATCTGACCGAACGGGGGCTCGAACTGATGGAGCAGGCCGTCAAGGACGGGCTGTTGCCCCGCTCCACCTTGGGCGTCCCCTACGGCAATCTTGCCTGGATGCACCGCCAACTCGGCAACGTGCAACAGGCCGCCCACTTCGAGCAACTGGCCAACAAGAGCAAGCTCTCCGAGTTGCGGTAAGGATCGGGGAATCAATCAATGTCGCCTTTCGCTCCGCGAAAGGCAACAAAGTCGGAGCTTATTGTTTCCCCGATCCTAAGCGGACCCCTCATTCCGCCGCCGCGGCCGCCGTGGTAAGATGCTGGGGCGATGATCCAGTTCCTTTCCACGGAAAACCGCCCGCCCACCGCCTGCCCGGTCGCCCCGCGCCAGGACCAGCCGCCCTATGCCAAGGGCGAGCCGGCGGCCCTGTTCCTCCCCTGCTATATCGACCAGTTCTATCCCGAGATCGGCCGGGCGACGCTGGAATTGCTCACCCGGCAGGGCGTGCCCGTCGTCTTTCCGCCCGCGCAGACCTGCTGCGGCCAGCCGGCCTTCAACTCGGGTTACTGGGAAGAGGCCCGCCGGGTGGTCCGCCACTTCGCCGACGTCTTCGCCGCCGAGCGCTGGATCGTCTGCCCCTCGGCCTCCTGCACGGCGATGTGCCGGGTGTTCTTCGGCCACGTCGACCCCGACCCCCGCGTGGTCGCCGTGGGCCGCCGGGTGTTCGAGTTGACCGAGTTCCTCGTGGATATCCTGGGCGTGACCGACACCGGCGCCGCCTTCCCGCACAAGGTCGCCCTGCACGTCGGCTGCCACGGGCGGCGCGAGCTGGGGGTGGCCGACGCCCCGCGGACGCTCTTGCAGAGCGTCCGCGGACTGACTTGTTGCGAGTTGCCCGAAGTGGAGGAGTGCTGCGGCTTCGGCGGCACCTTCAGCGTGAAGATGCCCGGCACCTCGCTGGCGATGGGCCGCACCAAGGCCGCCAACGTCGTCCGCAGCGGCGCCGAGGTGGTCGTCTCGCCGGACATCAGTTGCTTGATGCACGTCGGCGGCATCCTGCGGCGTGATCCGGCCATGCGACACATCCGCACCATGCACATCGCCGAGGTCCTCGTGGCCGACGAGAAATAGATAACGATGTTGTCTTGTTTGGTAATTGGTTCTTCGAGTTTTGTAGGGTGGGTCGAGCGAAGCGAGCCCCACCAAAACCGCCTATTGGCGGCGCAACGAAACCGCGGGGATAAACCCCGCGGCTCGCTTTGATCCTTCATCCTTCATCCTTACTTCCATGTCTCTCGACGGCGCCCCGTTCCTGAAGGCAAACACCCCAGGGCTCTCCGAGCCGGGAGCGGGGTTCGACGCGCTGGGCAAGACGGCGCAGTTTTCCAGCCAGAGCAACCGCCGCGTGACCGACGCCATCCCCCAGTTCCAGCAGTGGCGCGAAGCGGCTCGCCAGATCAAGCGCTGCGCGGTCGCGGGGCTCGACAAGCTGTTGGTCGAGTTCGAGGCGCGGATTACCGCCAAGGGGGCCACCGTGCTCTTCGCCGAAAACGCCGCCGAGGCCAACCGCTACGTCCTGGACATCGCCCGCCAGCACGGCGTCAAAAGCGTGGTCAAGTCGAAGTCGATGGTCAGCGAGGAGATGGAACTCAACGACGTGCTCTCCGCCGCGGGCATCCGCGCGGTCGAGACCGACCTGGGCGAATTCATCGTGCAGTTGGCCGGCCAGCGGCCAATCCACATCGTCACGCCGGCCATCCACATGTCGGCCGCCGACGTAGGCCGGCTCTTCGCGGAGAAACTCGGCGAGCCCTTCACCGAGGAGCACCAGGCCCTGACGGCCATCGCCCGCCGACACCTCCGCGACGAGTATCTCCAGGCCGGCATGGGCGTCTCGGGGGCCAATTTCGCCGTCGCCGACACCGGCACGCTCGTGCTGATCGAGAACGAGGGGAACGCCGGGCTCTCGACCGCCACGCCGCCGATCCACGTCGCCGTGGTGGGGATCGAAAAGGTGCTGCCGCGGATCGACTACCTGCCGCTCTTCTTGAACCTCCTGGCCCGCAGCGGCACCGGCCAGAAACTGACCACCTACACCCACCTCATCCACGGCCCGACGGCGGGACAGAAACTCTACATTATCTTCCTCGACAACGGACGGAGCAACGTGCTGGCCGACCCGGCGGCCTGGAACGCCCTCTGCTGCATCCGCTGCGGGGCCTGTCTGAACGCCTGCCCGGTCTATCGCCGCGTGGGCGGCTGGGCCTACGGCTGGGTCTATCCCGGCCCCATCGGCGCCATCCTCACGCCGCACCTGGTGGGATTGGAACAGGCCGGCACGCTCCCCTTCGCCTCGTCGCTCTGCGGGGCGTGCAGCGAAGTCTGCCCGGTGAAAATCGACATCGCCCATCAACTCGTCCATCTGCGCCACCGGGCCGTCAACGAGCCCTCGCCCATGCGCTCGGCCAGCGAGCGGCTGCTGTGGCGGCTATGGGCCTGGGCGATGGGCGGCCCGCGACGCTACCGGCTCACGATGTGGGCGGTCCGGCAAGGGGTCCGCCTGGCGCCGCTCTTGCCCTGGCATCCGGGCAAACTGGGGGCCTGGACCCGCGGCCGCGCCTTGCCCAAGGTCCCCGGCCCCGCCTTCCGCACCTGGTGGCGGCGAAGCAAAACGGCGGGTGCCACTGCTGGCTTGTCCAGCAGTGCTGCGGCGGGTGCCACTGCTGGCTTGTCCAGCAGTGCTGCGGCGGGTGCCACGACCATGCTTCGCACGGTGCCCGGCTTGTCCAGCAGTGCTGCGGGCCGCGGGAGTTCAACACTGCTGGACAAGCCAGCAGTGGCACCCAGCAGTGGCACCCCAGGCGCAAAGCCGCAAGAAGGAGAGAAGCCATGAGCAGCCGGGAAGCCATTTTGCAGCGCATCCGCAGCCGCCTAGCGGGCAGTCCGGCGCCGGCAATCCCGCCGGTCCCCGAGGTCTGGCCGCGGCGAACTTCCGACAAGGGCCTCTTAGCCGAACAGTTCACGGCGGAGCTTCAGGCGGTCTTCGGCGAGCCGATCCGCTGCCGCTCGATGGCCGAGGCACAGCAACACCTGGCCCGCTTGATGGAGACCGCCCCCTGGCCAAGCATCGGCGCCGTGGAGAGTCCCGCGGCGCGGGAACTCGCTGCCGCAATGCCGCCGGACCGCGTAAGCTGGGTCGATGCCCAGTGGACCCCGCAGCAGATTGCGGGGCTTCCGGCCGGGCTGGTGACGGCCGAGGTCTTGTTGGCCGACACCGGCACGTGCGTGATCGCCTGTGGCACGACCCAGCAGCGGCTGATGTGCTATCTGCCGCCGGCGTGCGTCATCATCGCCCGCACGGCCCAACTGGCCGAGCACCTGCCGGCCGCCTGGGCCGACCTGGGCCGGCGTTGCGGAGAGCCCGGCCGGCGGGGCGAATTCGTCCTGGTCACCGGTCCCAGCCGCACCGCCGACATCGAGAAGATCCTCATCCTGGGCGTGCACGGCCCGAAACGGCTCGTGGTCCTGCTGGTGGAATAGAAATAAGGAGTTAGGAGTTAGAAGTTAGGAGTTAGAATCGCGGAGCGGTGGGCCCTCGATGCTTCTAACTTCTAACTCCTAACTCCTAACTTCTTCTGGGGCCTGTCCCTCTTTCCCGGCATTTTGTACAATGGCGGAGGGAAGAAACCATGGCAATTACCTGCCCCCGATGCGGCAGGGGCTTTGACGTCACCTTGTTCCAGTTCGGGCACCGGGTCCGATGCCACTGCGGTGCGGACTTGTCGTTCCCCGGCGAAGACCTCCGCAGCGGCCACACCCGCTCGAACGCGACGTTACCAAAGGAGGGCAGTCCGATGGCAGAAGTGGAATTGGGCAAAGTCACGCATTACTTTGCCAAGATCGGCGTGGCGGCAATCGAAATCCAGCACGACTCGCTGGCCGTGGGCGACACGATCCACGTCAAGGGCCACACCAGCGACTTCACGCAGAACGTCGACTCGATGCAGGTCGATCACCAGCCGGTGACCGTGGCGAAGCCCGGCGAGTCGGTGGGCATCCACCTCAGCGCGCACGCCCACGAGCACGACAAGGTCTTCAAGGTCGTGGCCTGAGGGTGCTACTGCTCGTCGAAGGGCATGCAGAGCAAGTAGGTTATGCTTTAGCATAACAGTGGTTTCGTTATGCTGAAGCATAACCTACGGCTGCTCGTCGAAGAGCATGCAGAGGACGTCCAGGGCCTGCACCGCCCGTGCCGGGTCGTGAACCCCGTGGGCGTCGACGCAGTTCTCCCAGACCGTCAGGGCATAGCGGAGGTATTGCACCCGCGACTCGGCCAGAAACTGCTCGCCGAGGTGGGCCAGGGCGCTCGGCCATAAGGCTTGCAGCCGCTCTAGCGCGGCCGCGTGGCCATGGATGGCGTCGTAGACGGCGTCATCGAGGGCTTCCAGCGTCTCCAGCACTTCCGGCGATTCGGTCGCGAGGTCTTTCGAGGGGACCGCGCCGGCGGAGCGCACGGCGGTGGCGGCCTCGGCGCTCTTCTCGAAACGATGATGGGCGGCGTGGGCCCGCAAGGCGTTGCCCCCTGGTTCTCCCGGCCCCTCGGCGGCGACGTTGGGGTCGCCTCGTTCCAGCGGCGACAGGTCCAGCTCGTCGCAGAGCTGCAAGCCGAGGGCGGGCAAGTCGCCCAGTGCAAGCGCCGGCCGCGGCTGGGCCAACTGGGCAGCCAGGAAGTCGAAGTCGCCCCTGCCGGCGACCCTCTCGATGAACCGGGCCCAGCCGCCCAACGCCGCGCCGCTCGGGCAGGACTGGTCGAGGTCCAGGAGGGTGACGTTGGGATGGTGCGCCAGCCACTCCCTTTCCGCCCGGCCGCGAGGCAGGCCGATGATCCGGAAGGGGCGGCGCGAGGCGAACCTCAACTCGGTGGAAAAGGAGAACTCGCCGCGACATTCCAGGGGGAGACAGTTCAGCACCGCGGCCACAAGCTGATGGACCGGCGGCTGGCCCGCCACGGCCAGGCAGACCGACTCCAGGGCCGCTTGCACCAGCATCGCCAGCCGCTCGGGGCCGAGCCGGCCGGCCACCTCTTCCAGCAAGGCGGCGTCGACGACCGGCGCGCCGCCGTCGAGTTGCAAGGGCTGCAAGGCGGCCGGGGCGTAGGCGGGGGCGTCGAAGGCGCCGGCGGCCGCGGCCTCTTCCACCAGCGCCAGCGGGTTGTTGGCGAAGGGCCGCAGACCCGCGGCCGCGACCACCAGGCAGTGCGTCGAGGCCCGCCGCGGGACTCGGCCGCCGTCTTCCCAGCCGGCCAGCGTGGTCCGCGAGATGCAAAAGCTGCCGCTGGGCAGCGGATGAAAATTGATGCTCGTGCGCCTGCCGGCGTCGGGCTCCCAGAGCCCGTCGCACGACGGCCCCCAGGCGGCCAATTCGCGGCGGTCGTCGGCGCGAAGGCCCGCGCTGGCCGCCACCACGCGGCAGCCGCCGGCGTCTTCCTCGCCGACGGAAGCAAGAATCGCTTGCTCGATCAGGGTCATGTCAACCTCAGCGGGCGTCCAAAAATAACTTCAGCCTTCGAGGGCTTCAGCCGCTCACCCCAGGCACCGCCTGCGTCCCTTCTCCGGGCACCGGCCCAAGGTCGGTCAGGGGAGCGGGGGGCAATGGTTCGCCGGCCGCTGACTGCGGCGGGACTTGCCCCTCCAGCAGCCGGCGCAGGCGTCTGAGCTCGGTAGTCCAGCGGGTTTGCAGGCGGGCGTTGCGGCGTTGCTGGGCGGCCAGGGTGGCAGCCAACCCGGCGTGATGCCGGCCCGCGGCCTCCAGTTGCGCCTGCAACATCGCCCGCTCCCGCTCCAACAACGCACACTGCTCGCGCAGGTCGCGCCAGCGATCGAACAGGTCGGTGAGAAACTCCTCGAACTCGTGGCGGCCGGCCGACAGCTTGCTCAAAGCGTCTTGAACGGCCTCGAGCGGGGCGCGATGTTCCGATATTTCGGCACAGCCGTTGGTTGCCATGAGTCGCCGCTGCGTCGCAAAGGTTGCCGGGGGCGGAATCGCCCGGAGCCGAATGGCTCGCCAAGATAAGCCTAGGTCATAAAGCGGCGGGAAGCAAATCGGGGACTGTCCCGATTTTTGTGGCCCGCTACCACGCGAAGCGTGGTCGCCGCAAAAATGCGACTGTCCCCTTTGCCGGCCTTGGGGGCGGAAAGTGCCGATTATTCCGTTACCGTCCAGATCGTCGCAGCCGACGACCACTCCTTGGCATTTGTCTCGCGGCGGCTTCCTCTGGGCTTTGCCGGTCTGTATAATGACAACCCGCCCCCGGTGTCTGCACGGTCACCACGCTGTTGGCCTGCGGCCTGGCCGGCCTGATCCGTCTGCGCATCCGCTAGAGGAGGTCAACATGTCAGCCACGCAACGCCATCTCTTGGGAATCGCCATCGGGCTCTGCTTTTTACTTGCTCCGGCAGCAGCGCGATCGGCTGCCGAGGACGCCCGGGGCGTAGCCGTCCGCATCGAGCCCGACAAGCTGACAATCGGCAATGAATTCCTCGCTTGGGAAATGAAGCTGCACAGCGGGCGCATGGGCACCGCGTCGGTCACCAATCGCCGCACGGGAAAGGTCACGACCTTCCAGGGCGAGGACTTCGTCTTGGAGTTTGCCGGCGGCCGGAAGATCGCCGCTAGCGAGTTTCGCGTCGCGAGCGTCCGGGAGCAGCCCTTCGAGGGCGGCAAGCAGTTGGTCCTGGACTTCACGCACAAGGACTCCACGGCGCAGCTCACCACCACCATGAAACCCGGCCAGTGGTGGGCGCGGCGTTGGCTCACGGTTCGCACGGGCCCCGGACGACTGGAAGGCGTGACCTTTGCACGCTGGGATTGCCAAGCGGCGCGCGGTCATTCCGCAGCGGGCTTCCCCAACGGCTGCGGCCAACCGCTCTATGTAGACGACCTTTTCCTGGCCATCGCCCATCCGGGCGCCGGCAATTTCGCGACGGCAAGCGGCGTATCGTGCCGGCTGGCGGCGCACGACGAGGTCGTCGCGGATGCTCCCGTCCAATCGCGGGAATTCGTGCTCGGCGCCGGCGAGGCCGGCGCCGCCCGCCGCGGCTTCTGGGGGTATCTCGACGCCACGCGGCCGGTCGCCGCGCACATGATCTTTCTGGTCAACGATTGGTACTGGAGCAACAAGAGCCGCCCCTTGGAGGCGATGCAGGCGCTGGTGCGGATCAAGCAGGAAACCGGCGTGCCCTTGGACTCCTTCACGCTCGACGACGGCTGGGACGATTTGGACCAGGCGACGGGACTGTGGGGACGCCTCAACCGGAAGCGCTTCCCCGGCGGCTGGGAGGCGCTCCGGGCCGCCGGCCACCCGGCCCATATCGGCGTCTCGCTCTGGTTCAGCCCCATCGGCGGCTACGACTCGCGGAACCAGCGGGTGGCGTTTGCGCGGAGGCACGGTTTCGAGGTCAGCGGCGATGCACTGTGCCTGACCGGCCCTCGTTATCAGAAGCAGGTGATGGAGAGCTTCTCGCGATGGGCCGCCGCAGGCATGGACTATATCAAGGTGGATGGCTTCTGGCCCGACTGGGGCAAGATGGACCGTGCAATCCAACAGATGGATGCGCTGATCCGCGTCTTTGCGGCGTGGCACAAGGCCAGTCCCCAGCTCGTCATCGGCTACACCTCCGGCTCCAATTCCTCGCCGTTCTGGCTGCAACATTGCGATTACGTCTGGCGCGGCGGAACGGACGATGACCATGCGGGCACGGGCGATCCGTTCGATCGCTACCATACGTTCGTGGACGACTGCCTGCAATTGCATCGCGACTCGGAAATGCCCATCTCCGGGTTCGTGACCTTCGACATCGTGCAGGGGCGCACGCGGAGCAGCAGCCGCGCGGCTTTCGAGCGCGGCGCGTGGTGGCTGGCCGCCCGAACCTCGCTGCACCATGATTGGTATGTCGAAGCCGGCGACCTGACAACCCAACAGTGGAAACTCCTAGCGCAGGCCGCGAAATGGGCCAAAGCCCATGAGAAGGTCTTCCGCTTCGGCCGCATGATCGGCGGCGATCCGAGAAAAGGCGAGGTCTACGGTTTCGCGGCCTTCGACGCCGGCGCGGGCACGCTGGCGCTGCGAAACCCCAGCGGCCAGGTGCGCCGCTTCGAAGGCCGATTGGCCGACTTGTTGGACTTGTCCGCGGCGCAGCGCCGCCGCGCCTATCAACTGCGCGGCGTCTTCGGAGCGACCGGGGCTCTGGCCGGGCGGCGGCCGGCCTCCGATACGTTGCGGATCGACCTGCCTGCTTTCGCCGTGATCGTTCTTGAGGTCACTGAGTGAATGAAAACGATTATTCCGCCGCTTCCGCCCCGCCCCCGCGGCGGTCGCCCGATTCTTCGCGGCCCATGCCCCGCCAGTGCGGGGCGTCGGAGCGGAGACCCTTGCGCTGCAGCACTTCGCCGGCGGCCAGCGGCCGGGGAACGCTTGGCTGGGTGAGGGGGACAGTCCCCGCCGGGCGCGGCCCGAGGCCCAGCCTCCGCAGCGCCGGCCACAACAACGGCGCGTTCTCCCGCAGGTATTGCCAGCGGAAATAGAAGCGGTGGAAACACTTGGCCACCAGTTGCTCCATCCGCCCGCGCGTGAGATGCTCGTACTTCAGCAGCGGCGTGTAGACCGTGTAATGGCCGAAGTCGGTGTCGGCGATCTGCGGCCGCATCTGCTGGAAAAAGGCCGTGCCCGGATAGGGCGTAACCACGTTGAAGTTGGCATAGGTGGGATTCAGCGACTGGGCGTACTCGCGCACCCGCTGGATCGACTCCTCGGTGTCGTCGGGAAAGCCGAGGAGGAAGCCGGCCACGGTGCGGATGCCCAGGCTGCGGCAGAGGAGAATGAATTCCCGCTGGCGGTCGTCGGCGATCAAGGGGCGATGGTGGTGGCGCAAGATGTCGGCGTCGGGCCGCTCCATGCCCACCGTGATGCTCGTCAACCCCACGGAGCGCAGCAACCGCAGCGTCTCCGGCGGCAGCAGGTCGGTGCGGGTTTCGATGGAGAACTGGATCTTCCGCGGCAAGCGGCCGATCTGCTCGGCCAACCCCGCCACCTGGGAGCGGTGCAAGCCGAAGAGCGGATCGCGAAACTTGAAGGAACGGAAACCCCAGTGGCGGATGTCCTGCCGCATCTCCTCGGCCACCGCTTCCGGGCTGCGAAGGCGGGTCGAGTTGTCCAGCACGATGTAGGGACAATAGTCGCACTTCATCGCGCAGCCGCGGCTGGCCTGAATGAGCGCCGTGGGAAACCGCGAAAAGTCGTAGCCGATGCGGAACTGCCCCGGCCCAAACGGCGTCCAGTCGGGCAGCGGCAGGCGGTCGAGGTCCTCCAAGGTGCCCAACTGCACCGCCGTCCCCGGCCGGGCCAGCACCTCGTCGAGCTTCCACAGCAACTGCTCGGCCTCGCCCTTGACCACGGTCACGCCCAGGTCGCCGAAAAACTCCGGCAGCACCGAGGCCGCCGTGCCGACCACCAGCACCCGCGCCGCCGGATCGCGCTGCAGCAAAGCGGCCATCACGTCGCGCTCCAGCGCGAGCGTCAGCAGCGAAGGATTGAAGACGTATAAATCCGCGCCCCCCGGAAGCCGGTCCTCGGCATACTCGACGCGGTGTCCGAGGCGGGCGAAGATCGCCGCCAGGTAGGCAAACAGCAGCGCCACCGGCCGGCGGTCGCGGGTGTAAAACCAGCGAATCACACGGCTTCGGAGCGTGCCGTCGCCGGTGTATTGGCCGATGCCGAAACCGCCGGCGAAATCCTTCGAGACGTCATTCTTTCGCGTATCCCAGAGAACGATGTGCATGGGAGGAAGAGGGATTAGGGATTGGGGATTAGGGATTAGAGGCATCCACGCCCGCCGGCTGCGTCCGGCGGGAACTGGGGGACATAAAGTGGGGCGCGGGGGAGCGGCCGCTGGCGGTTTCGCAGAAATCCCGCCCCGCCAGCACCACCCGGCCACGCGGCAAGAACCGGTAGCGGATGCCGCGCCAGACGATCTGCCGCCCCAGCACCGTGCTCACCAGCAGCAGCCACTCGGCCAGCGCAGCCAGCGGGGCGGCCCAAACGGCGAAACGCCGAAACGCTTGCAGGCGGTCCAGGCGATCGGGAAAGTAAACGGCGGCCAGGTCCTGCACGAGCCAGGCGCGATACGCCCCCAACGCGTACAGCACGGCGCCCAGCGCGGCAGGGATCCAGGGCGACGGCGCGCCGCGGGCCAACCCGCAGCCGATCGCGAAGAGCGTGCCCAACCAGACGGCGGTGCGGACCGCGCCCGAGACCACCGCCGCCAGCCACCAGAAGTCGGCGTACTGCCGGCCGATGAGGTACTGGCGGCGAATGAAGCGGATGGCCTCGACGGCCGAAAAGTCCAGCGGCGAGGCCACCACGCAGGCCGGTTGGAAGGAGACCTGGCAGCGGGCCTCGCGGAGCACGCGGGCGGCCACCAGGTCGTCGCTGAGCGTGCCCTTCCAGGCCGCGTGCAGGCCGAGCGAGTCGAAGGTGTCGCGGCGGATGGCCCAGGAACCGCCCCAGACCAGGTAATGGCTGCTCCGCCCCAACAGCGACATGATCGTGCAGTTGATCGTGTAGACGATCTTCTGCGCCAGCGAGCGGCGGCAGGGCATGAACCAGCGATAGCCCGTGACCACCGCCGCTTCCGACGCGGACAGCCGGGCCAGCAGCGACCGCAGCCACTCGGGCCGCGGCTGGGCATCGGAATCGACGAACACCAGGTAGCGGACTGCCGGCGACACGGCGGCGGTGGCAGCGCGGAGGTTGTGGACCTTTTGCCCCCCCTCGGCGGCCAGGCCGGCCACCAGCAGCCGGGCCGCGGCGGCCGGATGCTCGGCCAGGACGCGGCGAATCACCGCGGCGGCCGCGTCGCCGGCATCCTCGACGATGAAGGTGATTTCATAATCGTCGTAATCCTGCCGCAGCAGCCCGCGGAGGTTCTCCTCCAGCGCCAGCTCGGCGCCCTTGCAGGGGGCCAGGATCATCGCCCGACCCCGCGGCCGCTGGCCCGCCACGTCGCGGAGACAGGAGCGGGCGTAGCGGCGGTGTTCCCACGCTTGCAGCGCCAGCAGCACGGCCTGCACCAGCGACACCCCGGCCAGGACCAGATAGACAATCCAGGGGGTGGAGTTCATGATTGCACCTGACAGGCCGGCGGCAGGGGGGAAGATAGCGGCTGCGCCGCGGCGAGTCAAGGTTAGTGGCGGTGCACGGGGCGGGGTGCAGCCGCCCGTTATCCCCAGGACGGGGGGAATACAGGGTCGCGTTGAGTGCCCCTCCCGGCGCAGTCGAGGGGCGTTTCCCCGATCCCCCAATCCCGCGCACCGCTGCCGCTACTTCCGCTCGGACTGGTCCAGGATGTCCTGAAGGATGAACGGCTTGGGGAAGGGCTCGTCGCGTTGCTTGAGAAGTTCGCGATACCGCTTGATCACGTCCATGATGTCGGCGGGCGTGGTGGGGTTGTCTTTCAACTGCGGGAAGCGGTCGAGCACCTTGCGCCAAGCGGCAAACCCCTGGTCGTAGGCGATTCTGGCGGCCTTGAGATCGGCCTTCCGCAACGCTTGATCGGCCTCGAAAATGAACTTCCGGGCGTCGCGCAAGTCCTGGGTCTGCTCGACTTCGGGGCGGAGCTTCCAATAGTCGAAATTGACGATCTGGCGGTTCAGGGCGATCGTGGCGCTCTCCTTGACCTGGTCGTCGATCCTTTCGGCCAGTTTCATGGCCGCGGCGTGCTGGGGGTCGGGGATCTGCAGGGCAATAGCATGCGGCGTGACGACCAGCTTCTCCGCGACGCTGCGGGCCAACTCGCGTTGCTTGGGGGTCTGGGCCGCCTCGGGAGTTCTGAAAACGGCGAGTTCCGCGGGCTCCAAGGCGGCGATTCTGTGTTCGGTAATCTCGGCCCGCACCAACGGCGCCATCGCGTCCAACTCCGCCCGCAGCGCCTCCGCCTTCTTATCGTGCGTTTCCTTGGCGTTGAGGTGGACGACGGCGTCCTCCGGCGGCGGCGAAGGGATGGGCTCATCGCCGTATTCCAACCACTCGGCGCCGGCCTGCCGCCAGGCGATGCGGGCCTTCTCGCCGAAGATGCCGTCCTTCTCCAAGTAGTCGGCGTAGTCCATCTGGCACATCGGCTTGCGGGAGAAGAAGAAGAGGATGTTGCCCTTCTTGATGGTCTTCAGCTTTAACCGCCAAACCAATTCCTCGGCCTTCTTATACGCCTCCTTGCCGACGAGGAAGTTGTCGCGCAGCTCCAGGGGCAGGGCCACGTTGAAGACGTGCTCTTCACTGAAAAAGGCGTCGTCTGCCCTGAAGAGGCGGCGATATTGCCTCCAGGGGTCGTCCTTGCCGAGCTTGTAGGAAAGATACCAGGCGATCTCCGCCAGCAGCCGCGGCTCGCGATCGTTGTGCCGCACGCCGTTTTCCAGGAAGCGGACGCCGCGCATCAGCCAATAATACTTGTCCTCGGGGAGGTCGAAGGCGACGGAGACGTTGTAGGAGATGTTCCAGCCCTGGTGGATCCAGGGCTCGATGAAGTTGGGCTGCACCTTGGTGATCTGCTCCAAGGTGGCGGAGAGGTTGGTCCAGTCCTTCTTCATCTGGTATCTGCCGGCCTTCAGCCAGAGGATGTCGGCGGCCACGCCCCGCATGCCCAGGGTGGCCAGCTTGATCGTCTCGTTGGTCATGTCGATCTGGCCGACATCGGCGGAGGTGATGTGCTCATCTTGACGCACCTGGGCCAGCCAGCCGCCGTTGCGCCCCTTCCCCGCCTTGGTCGCGCTGGTGGCCGGGTGGCCCAGCAGGAAAAGCGGACCCAACAACAGCACGATGGCGACCAGGTAGATGATCTTGCGGACGAAGGCACGTTGCGCATTCATTCGGCCACCTCGCGCATCTTCAGAAAGAGATAACCGACCACGAAGACCGGCAGCAGGAAGCCCACGGCCCGCGCCACGCACTGCAAAAGGACGTCGCCGTTGATGGCGAAGCCGCAGGAGACGTAATCGGCGAAGTTGAAGCGGCTGAAGTCCGGCAGCACCGCCGCGAAGACCGCCAGCGGCTTCTCCAACACCGAGTCGATCCATTTCAGCGCCGTGGTGCGGAGTCCGGGAGACAGCTCCGAGGTCATGTTCTGCTGGGTGATCATGCGGTTGAACGACTCCGAGGGCCCGCCGCCGATCAGCTTGCCGGAAGCCACCTCGGCCAGGAAGCCCACGTAGTAGGCCGCCACGGACGCGGCCAGCGTGGCCAGCAGCGCCACCGGCCCGCTGAGGAACGTGCTGAACATCACCCCCATGCCAACCACCAGCACCATCAGCAACCAGATGCCGAGGTAGCCCTTGGCGAAGTTCAGCCAGAACCAGGAGTTTTGCGGGCGGCGAAGATAGAGATCGGCCTGCGCCATGCCGAAATACTGGGCCGGCGGCACGCATTGCAGCCACACCTCCAGCTTCCCGTGGTTGACGAAGTCGCGGTACAGGTCGAAGGTCTTGCCATTGCTGCCCGTGAACGAGCGGGGGATGAACTGCACGTCGGTGGCAAACTTCTTGGCGGCGAAGATCAGCACTTCCACCGGCTTCTCGTCGCTGTCCGGCTTGCGGACCAGGAGGCTGCCGGGGATGCCGTGCTCGATGTCGCCCTTGTAGGTGCGGAAGATCTCGATGGTCATTTCCACCGGCAGGCGGTCGGGAAACTCCGCCTCCTTGATCCCCTCGAAGGTCCAGATGGCCGCCGCCCGCCCGCCCCCCTCGATGAAGCTCCGATACATCCACTCGTCGCCGACGTTCTTCCCCTTCTCGACGTCGACGCCCCGCTCGTTCTTAAACCGCAACTTGCCGTAGATCGGCACGCGGGCCAGCAGCAATCCTTCCGGCGGACCGACCGTATAGCGGGCATCCTTCCCGGAACCCTCCACCGTGACGTTGTGCCAATGCCCCTGCGCCGTCTCCACGTGAACCTGCCCCTCGGCATCGACCGTGACCTCGTGCTGATGGTTCCGCGCCATGCTCGTGAAGCCCTTCAGCAGCGGCGCTTCGCCGGCAACCGTCGCGCCGACCTGGTGCAAATCGGCGGCCCTCAGCTCGTGGGTGTGCGACACGCCCCGGACCACGAAAACGTAGCTCAGCACCCCCATGACCCCCAACAGCACCGTCCCCACCAGCGTAAACCCCACCATGCGGCCAAGCACGATCTCGCTGGGACGCACCGGCTTGGTCACCACCGTATGAATGGTGCGGTTCTTAATGTCCTCCGGCAGGCTCCACGCGCTGAGAAACAGCGCCAAGAACAGCGCCAGGTAGCCGGTGGACGTCAGCACCAGGTCCATGTACAACTTGGCGGGATCGGGGTTCGACGGATCGATGAACCAGCCCGCAAAAAGGAGCAGGACCAGGAAAACCACGAACACCACCACGATGCTGCGGCGAATCGCCTCTTTCACCGCCAGCCCGGAAAGCGCCCACGTCCGCCGCGAAGAAAGCTGCGTCAGGTCGGCCACCAGCGACGCCAGGGCATCGTCGACGGTGCGCACCGCATAACCCAGCCCGCCCCGCAACAGCGCCGCCAGAGAGCCCATCACCAGGCACGCCAACATCAGGCCCGCCACCAGCGCCAGCCAAAGATAGAGGCTCCCCCGATACCACTCCGCTCCCAACAGCATGGCGGCGCCATGCAACAGGCGGGCGAACAAGATCCCCAGGGGCGAGAGCGGTTGTGCAGGTTCGCCGCCGCCGCCGCCGAGTGCCCACCACCCGGCCCCCGCCAGCAGGCCGGCGCAAACCGCCGTCGCCAGCAACCCCAGCGCTGCCACCCGGCCGGCGATCCGCGGCGCCCGTTGCGAACCCCGTCGCAACCACACCACCAAGGCGGCCAGCGCCACGGCGGCAAGGAAGGCCAGCGGCCAGAACACCCACGCCCGAAAGAGGCCGCCTTCTTGCCAGCCCGGCCCCAGCAGCCATTCCAGAAACGGCACCAGATCGTTGGTTTCAATGGGCATCGCAGGGCTTACTCCGCCGACTGGCCGGTCGCCACCCCAGGTCCGCCGGACGCCGCGGGCGGTCCCTCGGAGGCAAACCGCTGGCCGTCGCTCTGGACCCCGCGGACGCGGCGGCCCGGATGCGCCTCGCTCTGGTCGATGATCTTCAAGAACAACTCCTCCAGCGTGGTCGTGGGGTTCCCCATGGAAAGCACCCGCCCCCCATGGCGCTCGACCACCCCGCGGACCTCGGCCTCGGCCTCGGCGCCCAGCAGCGTGGTGTGGATCTCGGTGGCATCGCGGACCTTGACCAGGGCATCGACCCGCCCCAACTCCTTCAACTCGCCCTTGTAGAGCACGCCGATGCGGTCGCAGACGTCCTGCACGTCGGCCAACTGGTGGCTGCACATCACGATCGTCTTCCCCTCGTCCCGCAGGCGGCGGATCAGCCCCTTCATCTCGCTGGTGTGGATGGGGTCCAGCCCGCTGGTGGGCTCGTCGAGAAAGAGCAACGCCGGGTCGTTGATCAGGGCCTGCGCCAGGCCGATCAGGCGGGTCATGCCCTTCGAGTATTCCTTCAACTGCCGCCGTTTCGCCCACCCCAGCCCGACCAGGTCGATCAGGTCGGCCGCCCGCTGCCGGCGGACCCGCCGCGGCATGTCAAACAGCCGCCCGTAGAAATCCAGCGTCTCCTCGGCGTTGAGGAAACGATAGAGGTACGACTCCTCGGGCAAATAGCCGATCCGCTCGTTCTTGGTCACTTCCGTGGCCTCGCGGCCGAAGACCAGGGCCTCGCCGCTGGTGGGGAATAAGAGCCCCAGGAGGAGCTTCAGCGTGGTCGTCTTGCCCGAGCCGTTCGGGCCCAGCAGTCCGAAAATCTCCCCTTGGCGGACCTCCAGGTCCAGGGCCTTCAGGGCCCGCACCTTCTGCCGGCCCCAAAAATCCCGGTAAACCTTGGTGAGATTCCGGGTTTCAATGACAATGTCGGAATCCATGCAGTGTCTCGTGGTATGCGTGGAAAGACGGGAAAAAAGCCCGCATAAGGACCGGAATAAATGTCGCCTTTCGCTCCGCGAAAGTTGCGGCTTTCGCGGAGCGAAAGGCAATAAAGTCGGAGGTTACTGTTTCCCTGATCCTAAGCTAGGGTCCGGCACCTCCGCCCTTACGACCGCAGCAGCGAGCCGCGGGGTTTACCCCCGCGGTTGGGTCCGGCCCCTGCGCCGTTACGACCGCAGGAAAAAGGGGACTGGCTCCATTTGCCGTGACCAGCCTTCGGCCGGTGCCCGCCCGTGGGCGGGCACCGACGCGCAGCGTTGGTCGCGGCACAAATGGCACCCAGAGGGTACCCGGTCCCCTTTTTCCCTCGGCCACGACAAGGCAATCCCCTCCCCCTGGCCCAGGAAGGCCCTGGAAGGACATACGCCGCCACCATCGCCTTGGTTCGCTCCTTGGCCGTCCCTAACACTAATCTCACCATAAGGCGCGGCGGCCGCCGCGGCAAGGCATGGCTCCGCCTCCCCTCTCCCTCCGCGAGAGGGCCAGGCTTTTCCTCCCCTCGCCCTCCGGGAGAGGGTCAGGGTGAGGGCTGGGGGCCTGGGGCTCGGGACTGGGGGCTGGGGGGCTGAACACCGAACACTGAACACGGACTGGGTTTTTGTCTTGGTTCAGCGTGAAATGGAAAGCACAGGCGTCGGGTTAGTGTAGGGTTAAACGGTTCTTTGGGGCGCATTCTGGGGGACCAGTCCCCCAGACCCCCTGGGATTTTTCGCGTTGCTGTTA
>JBKQVT010000219.1:0-7123 GCA_052139835.1 Thermoguttaceae bacterium | reverse complement strand
CCTCCAGGCGATGTCGCTCCCGCCGACTCATCGAAATTGTCTCCATTCTGGACCTCCTTCAGAGGTCCCAGCATGGGGACATTTCTATCGGTGACAATAGGGGTCAATTCTATCTGTGAATGACAGCCGCTGGCCCGGAAAACCTGCCGCGCGCCGCGCCCCGGTGTTTGCGTTCGCTCCGGGTGCTGGCTAAACTGGATGGCTGGTCTGCTCGCACCGCGGAGGGCTTCGACGATGAAGGCTTGGCTTGTGGGGTTCACGATCGTGGGGGCGGCCTGGATGATGGGCGGTCGGCCCGCGGCCTCAGCGGCAGACACCTCGCCGCCCCAGGCCGACACGCCGGCAGCCAAGGCCGCGCTGGCCAGGATCGAAACACTCCACGGCACGATCCAGCGCAACGACGCCAATCAGGTCGTCGCCGTCGATTTGTTCGAGTGCCCGGCCACCAATGCCGACGTCGAGCAGTTGGTCCATGCGCTGCCGGACCTGGTGAGCTTGAAGCTGTGGGGCGCCGACATCGACGACCAGGGGGCCAAACAGATCGCGGCGCTTACGCACCTGACCGAGTTGACCCTGGAGAACACCGAAATCCACGACGACACGCTCCGGGCGCTCCAGTCCCTGCCCCGGCTCAAGGTGCTGGCCCTGCGCCGCAGCAGCTATTTGACCGACAAGGCCCTGGAATATCTCCAGGGTTATCGCAGCCTGGAATCGCTCCACCTTTTGTTCAATAACTTCGACGACGACGGCATGGCCCAGCTCCAGGGGCTTGCGAACCTGCGGGCGCTGGACATCCGCGGCTGCGCGAGCATCGGCGACGGGGGCTTGGGGCACCTCAAGGGCCTGACCAACCTGCGGAGCCTGAAGTTGCGAAACCCGGCCGTGACCGACGCCGGGATGGAATATCTCAAGGGCCTGGTCAACCTGAGGGAACTGGCCGTCGAGGACGCCACCATCACCGACGACGGCTTGAAAGTCGTGCGGTCGTTTCCGCATTTGGAAATTCTCGACGTGCTCCGCTCCCAGAACATCAGCGACGACGGCCTGGCCGCGCTGGCCGGCCTGGCCGCCATGCGGCAGCTTTCGCTCCGCGGCACGCCGATCAACGGCGCCGGCCTGTCCCACTTGAAGCGGATGCACAACTTGCAGCACCTCGATCTCGACGAAACCGAGGTCAACGATGCGGGCGTGGAGAACCTCAAGGACTTGACGTCGCTCAGAAGACTGGACCTCTGGCACACCCGGCTGACCGACGCCGGCCTGGCCGCCCTGGCCGGCCTGGTCCAGCTCGAAGAATTGGACCTGAAGGAGACGGCTGTCAGCGACGCCGGCCTGGGGCGGCTCAAGCCGCTGGGCAAGCTCAGGCGCCTGGAGCTTCAGGGGTGCAAGATCAGCGATGCGGGCGTGGAAGACCTCAAGGCGCTGGCGCACCTGACGGCCTTGGGCCTCAAGGACACGCAGCTCAGCGACGCGGCCCTGAAGCGGCTGCAAACGGCCTTGCCCCGCTGCAAGATCGCCCGCTAAGGATCAGGGAAACAATAACCTTTGACTTTGTTGCCTTTCGCTCCGCGAAAGCCGCAACTTTCGCGGAGCGAAAGGCGACACTTATTGATTCCCCGATGCTAGCCGGCAGCATGGCCGGCGCCACCCGCGGCTATCGCCAGCGGTCCGGGTAGACGACCAACTCCACGCGGCGATTGCGCTGCTTTCCCTCGGCAGTGGCGTTGGAGACCGCCGGATGGTTCGATCCGTGGCCGACGACGAAAAGCTGCTCCGGCCGCAGCCCCATCCGGCTGCTGAGTTCCTCGTAGACGGCCATCGCCTGGACGATCGACAACTGGTGATTGCTTCGCCACTGGCCACCGGGCAGCGGGTCGCTGTCGGTGTGTCCCTCGACGCCGATGATCTGGTCGGGATAGTTGCGGCGGAGTTCGCTGGCCACCTCGGCGATGAGGCCCGCGGCCCCGGCGCGCAACTGCGCCCCGCCGGGATCGAATAACTGGCTCGCGGGCAACTCGATGCGGATCGTGTCGCCGTCGCGGCGCACGTGGACGCCCGGCTGCGAAAGGGCCGGCAGCGTCTGCAAAAAGCTGTTGTTGGGGGTGATAGACACGCCCGTCTGTCGGTGCAGCGAGGCGCTGAGGGCCTGCGACTTCTGCTCGCTGTTGCGCTGCTCGGTCTGCGAGTCGGCCAATTGCGTGGTCAGCGTGCGAAGCTGATCTTGCACCGCGCGGAGTCGTTCATCGGCCAACTGCGTCTGCTGATCCGCCAGCGCCAGCCGCCTGCTCAAGTCCTGGTTGGCCTGGTCGAGGGTCCGGGCCCGGTCCTGGAGCTGCTGGTATTGCCGGTTCATGGCCACTTGCTCTTTCTGGTACTGCTGGACCTGGCCGGAGAGCATCATGGGATTCTCGGCGCAGCCGGCAAGGGCCAGAAGTGCCAACATCGACAGCCCGGCGATCCGCGCACCGCTTGCCATGGCCTTTGAACTCCGCACCAGAATGCCAACCCGTCGGGGAACGGGCAAGGACGGCAGCACCCGGCCTCCCCGCAGGAGGGGAATGGGGGGCGCTACCACGATAAGTGGGCCGGATGGTAACAAGGTTGCCGGGGGGTCGCAAGGCCAATTCAGTGCTAGAGTTGGAAGAAGGGATTTAGGGATTTGGGGATTTAGGGGGTAGGGCGGAGGGCGGAAGGCGGAAGGAAAAGGGGAAGGTGGCATCATGTGTTCGTCCTTCCGCCCTCCGCCTTTGTCCCCAGTCCCCAGTCCCCAGCCCCTAAATCCCTAGTCCCTATGCCCTTGTTTCAGACCGTAACCGACCTGGCTGAAGGGGCCGAAACGCTCCGCCGACGCCCCTATGGGGTCATCGAGGTGGCCGACGGCCGCCTTTGGCGCGTCCGCCTGCGCCCGTGGCCCAAGATCGCCTCCGCCCCCGAGGCCATGCTTCTGGGGGGAATGTATCACCGCAACCGCTCGGGCGATCGCGTCCGCCTCTACTACAACCAGCCCTGGCGATTCCGCAATTTCCTGGTCTTGCGCTACGCGGTCTCGGCGCGGCAGACGACCATGGCGACGGTCTGCCGGGCCTTGGCCGTCTTGGACGAGATCGCCCGGCTGAAGCGTAGCGACGCCATCCTCTGCGACGTGGGCAACTGGCGGATCACCACGAAGCTTTTGAACCGCTTTGGCTGGGTGCCGCATTGTCCCTCGCGCTGGCACCGGCACTACATCAAGCGGTTTTACGGGGAGTACGGAGCTAAGAACTAAGATCTAAGAACTAAGTACTTAGTGCTTAGAGCTTAGAAGGCCGCTTCAAACCTTCCTTGACCACCTTCCACCCCAGCAGCATCAGGCCCATCAAGACGAGGCAGCCGAGCATCGTCAGGGGCACGAGCCAGCCGAGCATAAAGACGGCCGACAGACGGTCCCAAAGCGGCGCCCAGGCGACGATGGCGGCCAGGGCGCCGAGGCAGAGAAACGGTCCGTAGGGGATTTCCGAGCCGCGGCGCAGGATCAATTGCGCGATTCCCAGCACGACGCCGGCCAGCGGGGCCAGGAAGAAGACGATCAAGCAGGTCTGCCAGCCGAGGAAGGCGCCGATCATGGCCATGAGGGTGACGTCGCCGAAGCCCATGGCCTCGCGGCCCAGGGCGGCGCCGCCGATGAGGCGCACCAGCCAGATCAGGCCGCCGCCGGCTGCCATGCCGACCAGGGCGGTGAGTAGGCCCTGCCAGTTATCGACAAGATCGTCGCCGGACTGCCAGGCGGCGGTGATGGCGGCCGAGCCCACTAGCGCCAGCAGGAGCAGCCAGTAGGTGGCCCGGCTGCGGGCCAGCCGCGCCAGGGAGAGCCTCAGCGCCCGCCGCCAGCCGTGCCGGGCGTACCAGGTCCGCGGCATCAGCGCCGCGCACCATGCCACGAAGCAGCCCAGGGCGATGACGAGCGGGGCCCCCCGTGGATAACCGCCAAGCCAGGCCGGCCAATCGTTGGGCGCGGTCAACAGCAGCGGGCCAAACACCCGCGTCCCGTCGGGCAGGACGTGAAAACCAGGCAACAGCGACCAGGGGTACGCGGCTGCCAGCAGCAGCCCCAGCAGGGTCCCCGGCACCGTGATCGCATCGGGGATCGTCCGCTCGTCCAGGTCGATCAGCGAGGCGGTCAGCATCAGGGCGATCAGCACGGCGTGGGCGAGGAATTGGCCGATGCCGGGCGTGATGGAAAAACCGGCCGGCAGAAGCCCGCCGCAACCGATCTCCCATTGATAAAGCGCGGCCAGGCCCACTGCGGCGGCCACTTCCACCAGCATGGGCCGCACCCAGAATCCGCCGCCGTGCAAGGGGGCCTCGCGGCGGAGGGTGAGCCAGCCGAAGATCGGCACGCGGTCCCACGGCCGCCGCGGCGGGGCGGCGGGGTCCGCTGGCGACCAGGGGCTGATCGCCCGCCGCCGCCAGCCCAAGCGGTAGACGCCCAGGTTCACCAGGCTGCCCGTGCACGCCCCCAGGAGCACGAGCGCCGCCAATTCCATCGGCATGGCAAGGATCAGGTTCACGGCGTGTTCAGCTCTCCTCTCCCTTTGGGATAAGGTGAGAGCCTCGGATTGAGGCTTCTGCGCGAGTGGCGGGCACGTTCGTACAATGCAAAATGAAAAATGCAAAGTGAAAAATGCAAAATGCAAAGGACGAGGTTGCCGCGGCGACGACCTGGGGCTCTCCCTCCATTTTGCATTTTGCACTTTACATTTTGCATTTTGCACTCAGTCCGTAGGTGCTTAAGCGTAACCTACTCTTGCATGCCGAGCCCGGCGAGGATCTCCTCGACCAGTTGCGCGGGCGATTTTCCTTCCGTGTCGATCACCAGGTGGGCCGACTCTCGATAGATCGGTTCCCGCTGGGCGAGGAGTTCGATGATTTCCGCCAGGGGGTCCTGGGCGGTCAGGTTGGGCCGCCGGGCGGCGGTGGTGGCGTCGGCGGCCATGCGGGCGAGGATGGTTTCCGCTCGGGCGGTCAGCCAGACGACTTTGCCGGCGGCCCGCATCGCTTGGCGCGTTTCCGCCCGCAGGGGCGCCCCGCCACCGGCGGCCAGGACCAACGGTCCGCGGCGGCAGAGTTGGGCGACGACCTCGGCTTCGAGGTCGCGGAAGACCGGCTCGCCGTCTTCGGCGAATATCCGGGCGATCGACTTGCCCGCCTTCTGCTCGATCTCGGTATCGGCGTCGATCCAGGGGCAACCGAGTCGCGCGGCGAGTAACCGGGCTAAGGTGGTCTTTCCCGTCGCGCGGTATCCGATGAGGCTCAAAAACATAGGGATTAGGGATTGGGGATTATAAAGGAAGGATGAAGGATAAAGGATGAAGGATCAAAGCCGCGTGGCCACACGCTTGCGGTTTCGCACTAATCCCTAATCCCTTTAATTTTTTGCCGCTCCGATGGCCCGGCGGATCACTTCCCGCATCAACTCCGCCGGACCGTCCTGGCCCGTGAAGAGCTTGAATTGGAGACAGGCCTGGCGGACAAACATGTCCACGCCGGTGACGACGGTGCAGTTGCGATTACGGGCTTCCTTAACCAACAGGGTGTTTTCGGGATTGTAGACCACGTCGAAGACGACCATCGAGGGGCGCAGGTAATGCTTGTCGTAGGGCGACTCGTCGACGTTGGGGTGCATGCCCACCGGAGTACAGTTGATGAGCACGTCGGCGGTAACGTTGTGTCGCAGCGACCAATCGACGCTGCGGCAATTGAGCCGTTTGGCCAGCAGGTTGGCCTGGCGGGCGACGAGGTCGGCGACGATCACCTCGGCGCCGCGGCGGCACAGTCCGTAGCTTATGGCCTTGCCGGCCCCGCCGGCGCCGAGCACCAGCGCGGTCTTGCCTTTCAGGAGTTGGTGCTTCTCCTCGCCGCCGGCATCGACGGCCACCTCCAGGCTGCTCATGGCGGCCCGGTAGTCGGTGTTGTAGCCGCTGCGGTCGTCGCCGTGGAAGACCACCGTGTTGGCGGCGCCGATGCCCTGGACCGTGCCGTCGGCCTCGGTGAGCATCTTGATGATCTCTTCCTTGTGCGGGATGGTGACGCTGAGTCCCCGGATGCCCCAGGCCGGCGCATCCTCGATGAACTGGGCGAGGTCCTCGCGCGGCACGCGGAAGGGAATGTAGACCTTGTTGAGCTTCAGGTGGGCGAAGGCCGCGTTATGGACCAGCGGGCTGAGGCTGTGGCCCACCGGATCGGCGACCACGCCGTAGACCTCGGTCTGGGCGTCGATCTGGTCGTAGTGATAGACTTCCGTCATCTGCTGGAAGCTGAGCTGGCCCGGCGCCAGCGCCCGCTCGTGATGGAAGGTGGCGAAGCTCAAGGGCGAACCGAAGCGTCCGCCGAGGATCCGGGTGGGCGCGCCGATGTCGCCCATGCAGACGCCGACGGTGGGAATCTTGCTCTGGCGCGACAGTTGCAGCATCCGCAGGTTGTCGCGGGGATGGTTGGCCATGGTGCAGATCTTGATGATGTCGGCGTCCAGGCCGCCGAGGCGCCGGTGGATCTCTTCGAGGTTGTCAGGCGTCTTGCGGAAGTCGTGGTGGCTGATGATCCGCTTGCTCTGGCCGAAGCGGGGGATCTTGGCGGCGATGTCCTCTTCGAGATCGACGTACTCGACCCCCTCGGCGATCGCGGTCCGCAGCAGCATCAGGCGCTGATCTTCGCTGCCGGCGAATTTTCCCCCGTCGGCGGTGCGGCGGCAGGTGATGATGACCGGGCAGGGCCGGTCGGCGACCAGCCGCTTGATGTTCGCTTCGCCGTCGATGTAATCGACGCGGAGTTCGACGAGCTTGGCGCCCTGTTGGACGAGGTGGCGGTGTTCGGCGATGACGTGGCGATGGCGGCCGCGGCCGATGCTGACGCAGATCATGGGAGGGATTAGGGACTGGGGATCAGGGATTGGAATCTTAGATCGAGACTTCCGTGCACGTTACGCGTATATTCGGACAATGCAAATTGAAGAATGCAAAATCAGTAGTTTCTAACATTTTAGGCGGCATGGGCGAGGGCGCGTGCGCGAGGGAAACGGGCTTGAGGAGGTTTTGCAAGTTCTTCCAGACGCACCATGAACTGCGAAAACCTCTGCCGATGTCGCCAG
>JBKQVT010000218.1:0-16261 GCA_052139835.1 Thermoguttaceae bacterium | reverse complement strand
CGCTGCTGCCGATCGACGAGGGGGCGATCCGCCGGGCGGTCCGTGCCATCTTGGCCGACGAGATCCCCGGCAAAGCGACGATCAGCGTGGCCGTGGTCGACGACGACGCGATCAGCAAGCTGAACGAGGAGTTCCTCGGCCACCAGGGGCCCACCGACGTGCTCAGTTTCGTCCTGGAGCAAGGCGATGAATTTCTCGACGGCGAGGTGGTCGTCAGCGCCGAGACGGCCCAGCGTGCCGCGGCGGAGTTCGGCTGGTCGGCTGCCGAGGAATTGCTCCTCTACGTGATCCACGGCGCCTTGCACCTGGCCGGCTACGACGATGCCACGCCCGCCGAGCGCGCGGCGATGCGCAGTGAGGAGACGAGGCATCTGGCCCGTTTGGGAATCAAAAGGAACACCGCGTGAGTGCCACGGCCATATTCTGGATAGCGGCGGGCGGGCTGGCGGTCACATGCCTCGCGGCGCTGGGGGCCCGCGCGCTGGCCCAATTCTCGCCCCATGAACTGAAGGAACTCTGCCGGCGGCGCGGCCATCCCGATCGGCTGGGCCAGATCCTCAAACACCGCGACCAGGTCGGCCTGGCCGCCGAGAGCCTCCAGGTCATGGCCACCGCCGTCTTCGTCGGGGCTGCGACCTTCTGGGTCTGGTCCGACTGGGCCGGGCCACCCGCCGGGGCGCGGGCACTGTTGGTCTGGAGCATGGCGGGCGGGGTGCTCCTGCTGCTGGCGGCGGAAATCTGGCTCCCCTGGGGTCTGGCCCGGCTGTGGGCCGATCCCTTCCTCTATTACACCTGGCCCGCCTGGCGAGGGCTCGGCTTCCTGCTGGCGCCGCTGGGCCTGGCCGCCCGCTTCGTCGACGCCGTCTGCCATCGGCTGGCCGGCCGCCCGCCCGCCGAGCCCGACGAAGAGTCGTTCGAAGAGGAGATCCGCACCATCGTCTCCGAAGGCCACCGCGAGGGCCTGTTGGAAGAGGACGCCCGCGAAATGATCGAGGGCGTGATCGAGCTCAGCGACGTCGACGTTTCGCAGATCATGACGCCGCGGACCGACATGATCTCGCTGCCGGCCGCCGCCTCCTGGGACGAGACCCTCCAGCAGGTCATCGCCGCCGGCCATACCCGCGTGCCGGTCTTCGGCAAGAATCGCGACGACATCGTGGGCATTCTCTACATCAAGGACCTGCTGCCCGAGCTGGCCAAGCCGCCGCACGAGCGCACGGAGCCCTGGACGAAACTGCTGCGGCAGCCGGTCTTCGTCCCCGAGACCAAGCCGGTGGACGCCCTCTTGCAGGACTTTCAGCGCGGGCGGCATCACATGGCCGTCGTGCTGGACGAGTACGGCGGCGTCTCCGGCGTGGTGACCATGGAGGACGCGCTGGAAGAGATCGTGGGCGAGATTGTCGACGAGTACGACGCCGACGAGGTCGAGCCGCTCCGCCCGCTGGGCCCCGGCGTCTGCGAGGCCCTGGGCCGGGTGCACGTCGACACGCTCAACGAGCGGCTGGGCCTGGAACTGCCCGAGGACGCCGACTTCGACACCATCGGCGGTTTTGTCTTCAGCGCGTTGGGCCACATTCCCGTGGTGGGCGAGCAGCTCGTGTGGCGCAACGTGCGGATCACGATCTTGGAGGCCACGCGGCGCCGCATCGAGCGCGTGCGGATCGAAGTGCTCGACGGGGCGAGGTGAAAATCGCCCTTACCGCGACGGGTCGGGGAACCGCAGCTTCATCACCCACGCCTCCCACTCCTTCTTGAAGGCGTCCATGTCGTCGCGGCCCAGGATCGCCTTCAGCGTGTTGTAGCCGGTGGGGTCCTTCGCCTGGTCGGCGTGGAAACGATACATAAGGAACCAATCCGACCGGGGCCGGGCCTTTGAGGTGCAGAACTACCAGGCTTTCGACCGGCGTTTAGGCAGCCATCACGTCATTTATGTCTGGATCGGCTGGCACAAATCGCCATGTATTCTGCCGAATTTGGTTGACATGTCCCGCCATTATGGGGATAATGCGGAACTAAGGAACTGGGGCCCGGTGTGGCGGGTACGACGGGCGTGACGGGACCGGGCTGCCGGGTAGCGGCAGGCCAGTGCGTGGCGCGATGCCTCTCCGCAATCCGCTTCGAGACACCGGCGGCGGAGGCAGTCCCGAGCCGACCTCGGAATGCGAATACGCTTTGGCTGCGACGGGGGTCAATCGTGTTTCGATCTCTTCGTTTTTGGGAATGGGCCACGCGAACGCGCGGCGTGGTCCGGGATGTTAGCGGCGAACAACTTGAGGCGGGATCGTAACGGACCTACGTAGTGCTCGTGTGTGCTTGCTTGTAACGCCGAAACGTGTACCAAGGCCCGAGAAATCGTGACCGAGCTTGGGCCGAGGAATCATAGGGGGGTTCAGCATGAGTCACGGCCGTCACAAAGCGACGGAACGATCATCCCGCCATCGTGCCTGCAAGCCGCGACCGATCGCATCTGGGCTTTCTGCCCGTTTCCGCCGTCTGAGGTTCGAGGGACTGGAAGATCGGCGTTTGCTGACTACGACTTTTACGACCCCAATCACCATTGGCGCGGGTAACTACAGCTACGATGGCCAAGACATTATCGTCAATGACACGACGGTTACCATCAACGGCGCGCACAGCTTTAACTCGCTGCAACTCGTCGACGACGCCGTCTTGACTGATTCTGCCTTGGCCTCGCTCAACCTGACGATCAGCAACACGCTTATAGTAGATTCGACGAGTGCGATTTCGGCGGATGGGAGGGGCAACGGTGCAGCGGGAGGACTGGGGGCGGGCGGCAACGCAGGCTCCGCCGGGGGTGGCGGATATGGCGGGGCGGGCGGCGACGGATGGGATTACGGTGGTGCAAGCGTGGGTGGTGGGACGTATGGGTCCATTGTGGCACCGACCGATTTGGGCAGCGGGGGCGGCAACGCTTATTACGGGTGGAGCGGTGGTGCCGGCGGTGGCGCTATCTGTTTGACGGTGGGCGGTACGTTGCAGGTAAACGGCAGCCTGACCGCCAATGGCAATGGAGGATCAGGGAACGGCTACTACTTGTGCGAAGGGGGATGCGGTTCTGGTGGGAGCATTTACGTGACGGCGGGGACCCTGGCGGGGGCAGGGACCATTGCAGCCAACGGTGGCAATTATGGCGACCGTGACAATTTGGCGGGCGGTGGGGGCGGTGGACGAATCGCGATCTACTTCCAGACGGACACCTTTACCGGGACGATCTCGGCAGCCGGGGGTTCGGGCAATCAACAGGGTGGTGCGGGAACGGTCTTCACGAAATCAGCGAGCGAGAGTTACGGGGAGGTGCGGATAGACAATGGGGGGAACAGCGGGGCGGCGACGCCCTTGCCGGACGCAGCCTATCAGTTTCATTACCTAGAGGTGAGAGGTAATGCGATTCTGAGCTTGCCGGCCAACGAGAGCTTGAACGTCACCCTACTGGTGGTCGACAGCGGCGGATATATGGTGGACCAAGGCAACGTTCAGGCGGGGTCGGTACAATTGCAGGCGCAAGGGACTTGGGAATTGGACCAGGCAGCGACCGTAGGGCAAATGGAGGTTTTCTCGGGCGGGTTGCTGACCTGTGCGGCGGGTCAGGCGGCGGGCCTATTGACGGTGACGGGAAACTTGACCGTGGACGCAGGGGGCGCGATTTCGGCAGATGGGATGGGCAACGCTGGGGGAGCAGGGTTGGGAGCGGGCGGCAACGGTGGGTACTCCGGCGGCGGCGGCGGATATGGCGGTGCGGGCGGCGGCGGATATGGCGCAAGCGTGGGTGGCGGGACGTACGGATCGATTGCGGCGCCGACTGATCTGGGCAGTGGGGGCGGCAGCGCTTCTTACGGGTGGAGCGGTGGTGCCGGGGGTGGCGCTATCTGTTTGACGGTGGGCGGTACGTTGCAGGTAAACGGAAGCCTAACCGCCGACGGTAGTGGGGGATCGGGGAACGGAAACTACGCAGGGGGATCCGGTTCTGGTGGGAGCATTTACGTGACGGCGGGGACCCTGGCGGGGGCAGGGACTATTGCAGCCGACGGTGGCAATTGTGGCGACCGTGACAATTTCGCGGGCGGTGGGGGCGGTGGACGAATCGCGATCTACTTCCAGACGGACACCTTTACCGGGACGATCTCGGCGACCGGGGGTTTAGGCAGTCAACAGGGCGGTGCGGGAACGATCTTCACGCACCTGGCGCCGGTACCGACGCTGTCCAATCCCACCAACGGCAGCACGGCTCAATCTACGACGCCTGCGTTCAGCTGGACACCGGTCAACGGCGCAACCTCTTACGAGATTCTGGTGGCAACCAGCGCGGCGGACCTGCCTACAAACCCGACCGCAACCACCGGCGGTTCGAGCGTGGTTTGGTCGGCTACGTCCACTTGGACATCGAACTCGCCAAGTCCGGCGCTGAATGCGGGGACGACGTATTACTGGGAGGTTCACGGATACAGCGCCACAGGGTTTGGCACCTGGTCGAGCGTCTACAGTTTTACTACGGCCGCAGCCTGCCTGGCCGCGCCGGCGCTGATTGGGCCGGGTAGCGCTGCCTTTCCCGGCCAGCCGGTGACAGTCACGCAGCCGACCTTCCAATGGCAGGCGGTTGCCGGCGCGGACCAGTACGCCCTCTACGTCCGGCAAATGAACGCCGATGGGTCGCAAGGCGCCATCGTCTTCAACTCGCAAACCGCGGGCGTTACGATTTCAGGTTCCAGCACCATGTACGTCCCGCCCAGCGGATTCCTACAGGACGGCGGCTACTACTGCTGGAACATGAACAGCCACAGCGGTGCCGGCTGGAGCACCGCCTATTCGACGCCATTGTACTTCAGCGTTGCCGTGACTACTGCGAGCGGGCAGTACAACGCGGCGGCGGCAGTGGCCTACGCCGAGAAGTATGCCTACACGGTATGTAGCGACGGTTATTTTTGGATGGGGGAAGCCGGAGACCCCGCTTATAAGGGTGCCGGGCAACTTGTTCCCACCGGTGCGGGAGTTGATGGAGGGGTAGGGGATGACTGCGCGCACTTCGTGTCCTCCTGTATCGGGAACGATGGGGGCGGGGGGCTGAACATAAAACCCGACACGGCGAGCGGCGGCTATGGCGACAATAACGTCTCCGACTTGATCAACCAACTTGAAACCGGCGGGCTGGCCACGCAGGTAAATTCGGCGGGGCAGAACGAACCGCCCAGCAACTTTGCTCCCGGTGACATTGTCGTTTTCGTCGAGCCCAACCAACAGCTCCACGTGGCGATCTACCTGGGAAACAACGAAATTGCACAGCACTCGACTACCGACCCCAACGGCGCCATTGAGAGCGTGAATTGGACTGGGCTTGCAGGTGTCGGTATTTCGGCCGACTTTTACGAAATCACCTCTCCGCCATCGAACCTCCAGCAGCCGATACCGAGCAGCGCGCTGGACGGCACGACGGGGGTATCCACGGGCCCGACGTTTTCCTGGTCGCAGGTGCCGGGGAACGCGGGCTACCAGATCATCGTTTCGACGAATCCCGCGGACCTTACGACCGACCCTGCCCAGCCGGGCGGCAGGCCCGCCAACGGCTTCAATGTGACGGTGCCGGCAAACCAGACGAATTATAATTGGACCGCCGCCCTCAGCGCGGGCCCCATGTACTATTGGACCGTTCATGCTTTGGGCAGCGTGGCGTCGCAGGTCAACGGGCTCTGGTCCAATCTCTGCTCGTTTGTCACCGCGGCGGTAACGCCGACCGTCACGATCACGAGTCCTCTGGCAGACGGCACTTTTTACATTAGTGGCGGTTCCGCGACGGCCCCTCCCGCCATGCCGACGATCGCCGCCACGGCGAACTTGGATGGCACCAGCCAGAATCCGGCGACGACGCAGTTCACGTGGACCGCCGCGGTCTACTTCGATCCAACGACGGCGAGCGGCGGGGGCGTAACAACTCCGATCACCTATACGTACACCTGCACCTCAACGGGTCCGACCGTCAGCTTTACGGACACCAACATGTGGCACGGTGTGATTCGCGGAGGAACCGTGACGTTGACCGTTTCCGCCGCCGGGATCGCTTCACCATCCGCCCCGGTCACGTTTTTCATTTACGGCAGTATCGCAAGCCCTGGCCAAAGCACCCTTCGTTCGTACTTTTCGGCGCAACAACCGCCCTCGTATTGGCCCACCGGGACGACATACCAGTATGCGGACGTGCTCTACGATATCGCCTGTGTCGAGTCTGCCCACACATTCTCGCAATTCAACGCCCAGGGCCAGCCGCTTTACGAGGGCGCCGGCAAAGTGCCGTCTGATGGCGGGGTGGGGGTCATGCAGCTTACACCGCCCTCCAACCACGAGCAAATCTGGGACTGGCAGGCGAACGTGAACGCGGCTATCGGCGTCTTTGACAACAAGCTGCTGGCCGCAATTGCACACGAAAAAACTGACCAGAGCACGGTTCAGAATATGCTCAACGCCTTGGTGGCCGCCGGCAAGCAGTATACGTCGGTCGAGATGGACTACACGCCGGACATGCTTGTCCAGGATGCCGTTCAAGCCTACAACGGGTATTTCGCTTGGCAACCCAGCACGAATGTGAGCGACTATTACCCGGTCAATGGAAAGGTCACGGTGAAGTGGGTCACAACCCAGTACGCCAGCTTGTACGAGAAGCCGGTCTTGGCGACCACCCCGGATCCGCTGGTGGCGACGACGCAACCGCCGGCCCGGGTCACTGCGGGTACTCCCTTCGGCCTGACCGTCACTGCCGAGAACGCTGACGGGAGCGTGAACACCTCGTTCAATGGAAACGTAACCATCGCCTTGATCGACTTCGATGAAAACTCGGCAACCCTGGGCGGCACAGTGACGGTGACGGCCGCCAACGGCGTGGCCGCGTTCTCAGGGTTGACGCTGGATCAGGCCGGTTCTTATGCCCTTTCGGTCAGCAGCGATGGCATGGCCTCCTTCACGACAGACGCCTTCGACGTGACCGCCATGCCGGCCGCGGAGCTGGCGGTGATAGGCGAGCCGTCGGGCACTGTCACGGCCGGCGCCGGGTTCTCCGTCGAGGTTGCGGCTGAGGACGTGTGGGGCAACATCGACCCGACGTTCACGGGCAGCGTAACACTGGCGCTGGCCGGCAACCCCGGCGGCGCGGCGCTGGGCGGGACGCTGACGGCAAGCGCGGTCAACGGCATAGCCACGTTTTCCGGCTTGACGATCGACAAGCCGGGTGGCGGCTACAGTTTGCAGGCCACGACTTCCGCCTTCGCCCCTGTGACGAGCACAGCGATCGACGTGACGCCTGTGGGGACGGCCTCGCAACTGGTGGTGACTGGGCAACCGCCGACCGATGTTACCGCCGGCAGCGGCTTCGGACTGATCGTGATGGCCGAGGACGGGTTTGGAACCCTGGACACGAGCTTTAGCGGCAGCGTGACGGTGGCCCTGGTGGACACCTCCACCGGCGCTACGCTCGGCGGCACGCTTACAATGGCGGCAGTGAACGGCGTTGCCAACTTTAGCGGCCTTAACCTGGACTTGACCGGCTCGTATGCCCTGGCGATAAAGGCTAACGGTCTCGATGCGACAACGACAAACGACATTGACATCAGCCCCGCTGCGGAAAGCCATTTGGTCGTTGATCCGATGGGGAACGTCCTCAACGGCTGGCCTTTTGATCTATATGCCTTGGCCGAAGACCCTTACGGAAACATCGACCCAAGTTTCGGCGGCAACGTGACCGTCGCCTTGGCAAGCAATCCCGGCGGCGCGGTTCTGGCTGGCACACTCACGGGGACCGCCGCGGGCGGGATGGCTCATTTCTCGGGCTTGACGCTCAACGGGCTGTCCAGCGGCTGTACGCTCACAGCGACCGCTGCGGGATTGGCTGCGGGAACGTCGCTGCCCTTCAACGTAACGGCCGACCAGTTGGTGGTAACTGTGCAGCCGCCCACCGGCGCTGCTGCCGGCACAAGCTTTGCCCTGACCGTGGCCGCCGAGGACGCCGCCGGCAACGTGGACACGTCTTTCGACGGCGCGGTGACCGTCAGTCTGATTGACCTGGCAAATGGCGGTGCGACCCTTGGTGGCACGGCGACGGCAACGGCGGCCAGCGGCGTCGCTACCTTCTCCGGACTAACGCTGGACAAGCTCGGCAACTACATCGTTTCGGTGACAGGCAACGACGTGGGCGGGACGACTACGGACTTGGTCCAGGTGAAAGCAACGCCGACAACGAGCGTCACCGACCCGAGCGGGCCTTACAATGGCCAGCCTTTCTTCGCTATTGCGTCGGTCACCGATGCCAATGGAACGCAAGTGGCGAGTCTCGAAGGCGTCGCCCCGACAACGACCTACTACGCGGGCAGCCTTACCGCCGCGCAACTGCCTACCGCCACCCCATTGCCTGGCGCGCCGAGCGACGCCGGCACGTATACGGTTGTCGCGTCGTTCGCGGGAAGCGCCGACTATACGGCGGCCCAGAGCACACCAGTGACGTTTGCCGTCAATGGTGTTCCGCTGACTGTGACCGCCGCCGACTGGACCTCAGCGGGCTTGACCCTGACGCTGGGCAGCGACGGCAACCTCCATGTCTATGAAACGGGCACGAGCACCGATGTGGTCACGCCGCGCCCGCTGGCGAGCGTCACGAGCATAGAGATTACCTCTCCAAGCAGCCCGGTGGTCAACCTTACCATCGACTCTAGCAATGGGAACCCCATCCCGGCTGGCGGTCTGACCTACGGCGGGCCTGGCGGCCTAATAAAAACCGGCGCCGGCACGGTCACCCTCTCCGGCACGAATAGCTACACGGGCGGTACGGTGGTCAGCTCCGGCACGCTGGTGGTAACCTCGCCCAGCGCCCTGTCCAGCAGCGGACAGTTGAACGTCGGCCGCAGCGGCGTGGTGAGCCTTCTTGGCCTGCTCGCGATTCCCAGCGGCGGCGACGCCGCGCCCGCGACGACAACCGCTGCGACAACGGATACGGCAATCGCTACGACAAGCACTACGACGACCGCCCCGACGACGGCCGCGACGACCACCACGACCACGACCGATACCTCAACCGCTGCAACAACCCCTGCGGCAATCGCTGCGGCATCCGCTGCGGCAAGCGTGGCGACGACCACTGCCACGACCGCTGCGACGACCGCTGCGACGACCGCCCCGACAACCACTGCGACCACCGCTACGAAGGCCGTTGTGCCGACGGTTGCGACCGGCGCCAGCGGCAGTGCCGGCACAGCTCGCACGGCGACGGTTTCGACTCCGCCAGCCGTGAAGGCATTGGCTGTGGAAGTTGCCCTGCGGCCGGTTTCCGGCAAAGGGGCGTCCGTGCCGCGGCCGGTTGTGGTCACCATCCGGTCCGCCGTCCGGGCCTGCGAGGCGTCGAGGGCCGCTGACGTCAACACCGTCGTCAGCACGGCGACCGTGACGGCCGTGCACGCCAGCGCCCACGACGCGGTGTTGCAATCGAGTAACCTTGGGCGATCGCTCGTCGAGGCGATGAGCGTGTCGGCGGTGATTCACCCGCGTGTCAAACGGCAGCCGCCCAGCAAGCCCGGCTCGACGGCTGAGCTTTTCGATTTGGCCTTGGCCGCGTTGCTAACCTGATCGCAAATGGTCAAGCCGGACACCATGCGAAGCATGGTCGTGGCATCCGGCGCAGCCGAAAGCCCTCACCCTAACCCTCTCCCGGAGGGAGAGGGGACTTCTGGCCCTTACCGCGACGGGTCGGGGAACCGCAGCTTCATCACCCACGCCTCCCACTCCTTCTTGAAGGCGTCCATGTCGTCGCGGCCCAGGATCGCCTTCAACGTGTTGTAGCCGGTGGGGTCGTCGGCGTGGTCGGCGTGGAAACGATGGTAAAACTTGAAGAGCAGGCCGTGCTCCTGCAAGTAGTAGCAGAGGTAGCGGGCCTGGGCATAGTTCGTGCCGCGGTCCTCGTTGTAGAACTGCTCATCGGTCGTCGAGCAGAGCGTCTTGAACGAGGGGACTCGCTTCTGGGGGATCGCCTTTTGCAGGCCGCGCAAACGCCAGTTGGTGAAACCGTGGACCTGCCCGTCCACCTCGCCGCACTGCTCGTAGAGCGAGCCGAGGCCCTCGTTGAACCAGGCCGGGCAGGCGGGAAAATTGGCGGCCACGAAGGGATGCACAATCTCGTGCGTCAGCGTGCCGCCGCCGGTCGAAATGTTCATGATCAGCGCCTTGTACGTCGGCGAGAAGAACCCGTAGGGCGTGTCCGGCGTGTCGTGGAAGATGCTCTGGCAATGACTGCGGTAGCTGGCGTCGTCCTTGAAGAGCCAGATGTCGAGGATCTCCTTCGGGTCCTTGGTGAAATAGGCGGCCTTGTACTTGGTGACCGCCCAGCGGACAGTTTCGCGCCACCCGCGGCGGCCGTCCTTCGGCGGGTCTTCGCCCGGGACTATCACCGGCGGCGGCACGTCGGTCAGGATCACGAAAGGCGGCTCGATGAACACCGCGAACTCGGGCCCGGGAATCTTCTTCTTCAGCTTCATCATGTGCTGGGAGTAATCGGCGGCCGTGAACGAAGCGGCCGGGGCCAGCGCGGGCAGCAACTCGCCGGGCTCCAACCGCAGGCGAATGACGACCGCGCGGTCGCCGCCGGCCCCCAGCGGCCAGAGCTTCAGGAATGTCGCCCGCGCCATGTGGCGATAGGCCCCGCCGGCCTGGGCCGGCTCGTGATAGATCACCGTGTCGGAGGCCGCGTCGTAGCCCAGCACGAGGCGGAAGTGCTCGGTCGTGTGCGGCTGGTCGTTGTAGTACATGCAGACGACGGTGGGAATTCCCGCCAGCAGGTCGGCATGGACCGCCCGCCATTGGGCCTCGACGGCCTGGGCCGCGTCGCGGGCCGGCATCCGATACCACACCGGTCCGATGCGGAAGCCGATCTTCGCCAGTGCGGCGGCCAACTCCTTGGTATAGCATCCGCGGCCTTGCAGCGGATCGAGGCCGGAGCAGTTGAAGACGTAATCCTGATCGACCTTGCGGCCGAGCCTCTGCAAGTACATGGCGGCGCAGGCCTCGCCGCAGAAGTCGGGCTCCTGGACGACGAAGGGGACATCCTTGATGAGCACGTCCTGGTAGGCCGGGGCTGTCTTCGCAGCCGTCTCGGCGCCGCAGGCGGCGGCGGTCCAGCCGGCCAGGGCAAGGGCCGAAAGGGAAAAAACGCTCGTCCGCACGATCCTCGCGACTCGGCTGGGGTGGGGTGACACCATGGCTCCATGCTCCTTCCTGGGTAGACTTGCCCTTACCCTTGCATTTTAACCCCCGCGGCACGGCGACACAAACGCGCGCCGGCCCAATCATTGACGAAGCGGCCGCCGCCCTTTACATTGGTGGCTTACGTTGACGGGCCCCGGCCTTCCCCCGCGGGCTTCATGCTTCATTTCCGTCGCCAACAGGAACATCATGGCCGATCCCAACCCCAGCATCCAACAGCTTTCCATCAACACCATCCGCACCCTGGCCATGGACGCCGTGCAGGCCGCCAACAGCGGCCATCCGGGCACGCCCATGGCCCTGGCCCCGGCGGGCTATGTCCTCTTCAACGAGGTCCTGCGCATGGACCCGGCCAGCCCGGGGTGGCCCAACCGCGACCGCTTCGTCCTCTCCTGCGGACACGCCTCGATGCTGCTCTACGCCCTGCTGCACCTCAGCGAAGTGAAGCAGCTCGGCGGGCAAGGCGAGCCGACGGGCGGGCTGGCCGTGCCGCTGGAGGACATCCGCCGCTTTCGCCAGCTTGGCAGCCGCTGTCCGGGCCATCCCGAACACGGGCTCACCAGCGGCGTGGAGACCACGACCGGCCCGCTGGGACAAGGCATCGGCAACAGCGTGGGCATGGCGATCGCCTCGCGGTGGCTGGCCGCCCACTACAATCGCCCCGGCCTGGAGCTGTTCGACTTCAACGTCTACGCGCTTTGCAGCGACGGCGACCTGATGGAGGGCGTCGGCGGCGAGGCGGCCTCGCTGGCCGGGCACCTCAAGCTCTCCAACCTCTGCTGGATCTACGACGACAACACGATCACGATCGAGGGCCACACCGTGCTGAGCTTCAGCGAAGACGTGGCCACGCGGTTCGCCGGCTACGGCTGGAACGTCGTCAAGGTGGCGGACGCCAACGACCTGCCGGCCATCCGCCGCGCGATCGAGAGCTTCCGGCAGACCGGCGACCGCCCCACGCTGGTGATCGTCCGCAGCGTGATTGCCTGGGGCGCGCCGAACAAGCACAACACGGCCGAGGCCCACGGCGCGCCGTTGGGCGAAGAGGAGATCCGCCTGACGAAGGCGGTCTACGGCTGGCCGCCGGAGGAGCATTTTCTCGTGCCCGAGGAGGTCCGCCGCCACTTCCGCGAGAACCTCGGCGCGCGGGGCGGCGCGGCCCACGAAGCGTGGGAGACGAAATTTGCCCGCTACAAGCAAGAGTATCCGGCCGAGGCCGGGCAATTGGAGCTGATCTTCCGCGGCGAGCTGCCCAAGGACTGGGACGCCGACATCACCGCCTTCCCCGCCGACGCCAAGGGGATGGCCAGCCGGGCCTCCTCCGGCAAGGTGCTCAACGAGGTGGCCCTTCGGGTGCCGTGGCTGCTGGGCGGCTCGGCCGACCTGGCCCCCTCGACGCTGACACTGCTGAAGGGCGAGAGCGATTTTCTCGCCGGCAACTACGCCGGCCGCAACTTCCATTTCGGCATCCGCGAGCACGTCATGGGCTCGATCCTCAACGGCCTGGCGCTGAGCGGGCTGCGGCCCTATGGGGCCACCTTCTTCGTCTTCACTGATTATATGCGCCCGCCCATGCGGCTGGCCGCGCTGATGGGCCTCTCGACGATCTATATCTTCACCCACGATTCCATCGGCGTGGGCGAAGACGGCCCCACCCATCAGCCCATCGAACACCTGGCCGCGTTGCGGGCGATTCCCAACCTCGTCGTGCTGCGGCCCGGCGACGCCAACGAAGTGGCCGAGGCCTACAAGGCGGTGATGCAGCTCCGCCACCAGCCGGCGGCCCTGGTGCTCACGCGGCAGAACCTCCCCACGCTGGACCGCGGCAAGTATGCCCCGGCCTCCGGCACGCAGCGGGGCGGCTACGTCCTGGCCGACGCCCCCGGCGGCAGGCCCCAGGTCATCCTCATCGCCACCGGCAGCGAGCTGTCGCTGTGCGTGGCCGCCTATGAAATCTTATCGGCCGAGGGCATCGCGGCCCGCGTGGTCAGTCTCCCTAGTTGGGAACTCTTCGACGCCCAGCCGGAAGAATATCGCCGGGCCGTGCTGCCGCCGGAGGTCAGCGCGCGAGTGGGCGTTGAATTGGGCATCGAGCAGGGCTGGTGCAAGTATCTCGGCCCGCGCGGCCGCTTCCTCGGCATGACCGGCTTCGGCGCCTCCGCCCCGGTGGGCGTGCTCTTGAAGCATTTCGGTTTCACCGTCGAGCACGTCGTCGCCTTGGCGAAGGAGGTCATGCGGCCTGATTGAAGTCCCCTCTCCCTCCGGGAGAGGGTTAGGGTGAGGGCAGTCCTGGCGAACGTCGGCCGCCCTCACCCCCTGCCCCTCTCCCAAAGGGAGAGGGGAGACGAATTGCGTTTTTCTCCGCGGTCCCAACAGTCCCTTGAACGAGCGAAATGACAATGACGAAGCACACTTGGACCATCGAAGATCGCGGCGAAGACCTGTACCTCGACCAGCTCGACTTGCGGCCCGGCCACGTGGGCGGACCGGCCACCGGCTACCACGTCGTCAAACGCACCCTCCAAACCGGCATGAGCAAGGGCGTTGATGTCGTCGAGGTCGATAATGGAGCATTCCGGTTCGTCGTCATTCCCACGCGCGGCATGGGCCTGTGGAAGGCCGGCCTTGGCGAGATGCAACTCGCTTGGCGCTCGCCGGTCCGCGGGCCGGTCCACCCGGCGCTGGTGAATCTCGCCGACGAAGGCGGGCTGGGCTGGCTCCGCGGCTTCGACGAGCTGCTCTGCCGCTGCGGCCTGGAGAGCAACGGCGCGGCGGAGTACAACGCCAACGGCACCCTCCGCCACGGCATCCACGGCCGCATCGCCAACACCCCCGCCCATAACGTCCAAGTCACCATCGACGGCGACACGGGCGAGATCGCCGTCGTCGGCATCGTCGACGAGACCCGCTTGTTCGGCAACAAGCTGCGGCTGGCCACCACGATCACCACGCGAGTGGGCCAGCCGGGCCTCGCCATCACCGACACGATTACCAATCTTTCCGCGGAGCCGGGCGAGCTGGAGCTGCTCTATCACTTCAACCTCGGCGTGCCGTTGCTCACCGCCGGGGCGAAGGTGCTGCTGCCGGTGAAGAAGATGGCGCCCCGCGACGCGGCGGCCGCGGCCGACTTGCCCGACTGGACCGTCTATAAGCCACCCGCGCCGGGGATGCCCGAGGCGGCGCTCTACTTCGAGCTGGCCGCCGACGCCCAGGGCCAGACGCAAGCGCTCCTCTGCGGCGCGGGGGGCGATCGCGGCGTGAGCCTGAAATTCAATACCCGCGAGCTGCCCTATTTCACGCTCTGGAAGAACCGCCAGGCCGAGTGCGACGGCTACGTGACCGGGCTGGAGCCGGGCATCAACTTCCCCAACGTCAAGTCCTTCGAGCGACAGATGGGGCGCGTGGCCGTATTGGCACCGGGTGAGTCGCGGACTTACCACGTGGCCATCGAGGCCCACGGCGACGCCGCCGCGGTCGAAGCCGCCGCCGCGGCCGTGCAGACCTTGCAGGCCGCCGCCACGCCGGAATTCCGCTCTGCGCCGGACCCGGCCTGGTCACCCGGCCGGGCCCCTTGACGCCGCGTGACAAAGTGGTCCAATAAAGGGAACCCCTGCGCCCGCGGGGGTGTGTGTCTGTCCCACCTCACGAAGGACCCGCCTGCCATGCCCCTTGGTAAACAAGACATCGCCCAGCATTTTACGCAGCGTTTCGGCCAGGTGCCGCGGTGGATCGTCCGCGCCCCCGGCCGGGTCAACCTCATCGGCGAGCATACCGACTACAACGACGGCTTCGTGCTGCCGCTGGCCATCGACCGGGCGGTGTGGATCGCCCTGCGGCCCCGCAAGGATCGCCGCGTGGCGGTCCATTCGATCGACTACAACGAATCGGGCGAATTCGCCTTGAACGGCATGGTCCACGAGAAGGCCCATTGGATCGAGTATCTCAAGGGGGTGGCCTGGGCCCTGCACGACGCCGGTTTCACGCTGAGCGGCTGGGAGGGCGTGCTCTCCGGCGACGTGCCCCTGGGGGCCGGCTTGTCGTCTTCGGCCGCCGTGGAAATGGCCACCGCGCGGGCCTTCGCCGTGGCCGGCGGTTTGCCCTGGGACCCGGCGGGGATGGCCAAGCTGGGCCAGCGGGCGGAGAACAAATGGATCGGCGTGAACTGCGGCATCATGGACCAGATGATCTCCGCCTCGGGGCGCGCCGGCCACGCCATGCTGCTGGATTGCCGCTCGCTGGAAACCCGCCCGGCGCCGCTCTCGGCCGACGTGGCGGTGGTGGTGCTGGACACGTCGACGCGCCGCGGGCTGGTCGATTCGGCTTATAACGAGCGGCGTGCGCAGTGCGAGGCGGCGGCGAAATTCTTCGGCGTCAAGGCGCTGCGCGACGTGACGCCGGAAGAATTCCAGCGGCGCCAATCCGAGATGGACCCCACCACCCGCCGCCGTGCCCGGCACGTCATCACCGAGGACGACCGCACGCTCCGCGCGGTGGAGGCCATGGCCCGCGGCGACATGGCCGCGCTGGGCAAGCTGATGAACGAGAGCCACGCGAGCCTCCGCGACGACTACGAGGTGTCCAGCGACGCGCTGAACGCGATGGTCGAGTGTGCGGCGGCCCATGCGGCCTGTTACGGCGCCCGCATGACCGGGGCCGGCTTCGGCGGCTGCGCCGTGGCGGTCATCCGCGCCGAGGCGGCCGATGATTTCGTCGCCAAGACGGCGGCGGCGTATCAGGCTCGCACCGGCCACAAGCCGGCGGTTTATGTCTGCCAAGCCACCAACGGGGCGGAAGTGGTAAACTAGGGACTGGGGACTGGGGGCTGGGGACTAGGGGAAAAGCCCCGCGACTGCGTCGCGGGGGGCCGTTCGGACAATGCAAAATGAAGATTGCAAATTCAGTAGTTTCTAACATTTTAGGCGGCATGGGCGAGGGCGCGTGCGCGAGGGAAACGGGCTTGAGGAGGTTTTGCAAGTTCTTCCAGACGCACCATGAACTGCGAAAACCTCTGCCGATG
>JBKQVT010000217.1:0-19026 GCA_052139835.1 Thermoguttaceae bacterium | reverse complement strand
ATGCCATCTGATGGGCATCGGGTCGCTGCGCACGGTCAGCGTGCACGGGGAAAGGCTCCGTGCCTACGGGGTCCGACATCTCTATGATCTGCCGCCGTTTTGCGATTTACCCATAGCCGAAAGCGATCTCACGCCAAGCCGCCAAGGCGCGAAGGAAGGGACTTAGCGCCTTGGCGCCTTGGCGTGAGACGTGTGTTTTTGGAGACGGTGCAAGCCTGAAAGGATTCACCATGCTCATTCTGAGCCGCAAGTCAAACCAGACGATCCTCCTCGGAAACGAGATCCGCATTGTCGTTATCAGCAGTCGCAAGGGCCAGGTGCAGTTGGGCATCGAGGCGCCGAAGAACATGCTGATCCTCCGCGGCGAGCTGCCCGACGCCGTCCGCCTCCAGGCCCTGGCCGACGAGGAAAGGGCGGCCTGAATCCGCGAAGCCGCCAACCACAAAGGGCACATGGGCCTGACCTCAACGCCCGGAAACGGTTATCTCTATCCGGCGATTGGCCAAGAATGCCTTTCCGCTTGTCCCAATCCGCGCCTATATTATCAGCAGACGTGCAAGAGCAAACGTGCTAGCGAGGCATCAATGCTCGACGAATCGATCAGGGAGCAGGCCCGCGGGCTGCGGATCAAGGGATTGACGTGCCGCGCGGTGGTCCGAGCGATGCAGGGACGGATCTCGAAATCCGCCGTGCATCGAATCTGGCCCAGCGGCACGCGGCCGAGGCCCTGCAAGACGTTCCTGGACGCGTGAAAGAACCATGGATGGCGGTTGGAGGGATCCGACCAAGGACGTAGGGCCCATCGGCCAACGCGGCCGTCAAGGGACTGGCGGCCGCGTTCGCCTCTTCGATGCCGATAGCCTCGTCGACCAGGGCAAGGACGCCGACATGCTCGCAGCGCGAACCATCTTGGCGGCGAAAGTCGAGTCGCATCCCTTCCCGCTGCTCTGGGACGCCGACACGCTGGCCTGCCGGTCCGGCTCGGGCTTCCAGCGCGAGGTGATCGAGATCGAGGGCCACGGCCCCTACTACCACGTGGCCCGCTTCTATCGCAGCACCGCCGGCGTGCCGATGATCGTCGAGATGTTCGACGACACGGGCGGCCGCACCATGCCGCTGGCCGATTGGCTGGCCGCGCGTGCCGCCTTCGTAGGCGGCCTGAGCGAGGTCGTCGACGTCTTCCGCCCCGATCTTTTCGGATCGCGCGGCTACCAGCGCCGGGTGGCGGTCGAGTGGATGTTGCGCAACATCGTCGGCAAGCCCTACGGCAAGGCCACGATCCGCCGCTTTGCCCGTCAGAGTAGCTGGCTCACTTGCTGGTGGAACCCCACCTGCTGCAACGAGGACGCGCCGCCGCCGACCGATTGGGTCTGCTCGACGTCGGTCGCCGGCAGCGACAAGTACGGCGGCGGCTGCCATCCCGTGGCGGGCCTCTGGATCGGCGATACCTCTCCCACCGCGCTGGTCCGCGGCCACCTCTACGACTATCGGCTCTCCATCCCCCTGCGGACCTTCGCGCCGACCAAGGCCTGAGTCGAACCATGCCAGAACCCAAGAACCACAAAGGGCACAAAGCACACAACAGTTCAGCACGCTGCTTCGTGCTCTTCGTGCTCTTCGTGGTTCCTTTCTTGGTCCTCGCGGGCTGCGATCTGGACGGTCCCTGGCCTGTCGAGCACCAGGGCTGCTGGCAGGACGCCCAGGGCCATTGGCACTGCCCGCCCCCCGATCGGCAGCAGAAGTGCTGCCCGGACGGCCGCGGCTGTTGCCCGGACGGCCCCCCGTCGGCCGGCGAGGGCGTACCGGGTTACGCCGACGTGCCCGACTCCATCGAGCAGAGCAATTGGATCGGGCCCAACAAGTCGGGCTCTTGCATGTGGGCCGCCTCGGCGACGATGCTCCGCTGGTTTGGCCAGTACGACGTGGCCGACTGGTGGGTTGCCAGCCACGGGGGCGGCGCGACGGCCGAAGATGCCGCGGCCGAGGCCCGGCGGATCGGCCTGGCTCCCCTCGTCTGCGATTCGGGCGATCCGGCCTTTTTGGATTGGTGCGACGCGACAAGGCGAGTGGCCGCGATCCATTATCCTTGGATCATCGACGGCGGGCCGAAGTGCCACGCCGTCGTATTCGTGGGCTGGCGAGAGGGCTTTGCCGTGCTCCGCGACGACAACGCGCCCGGCAAGGAAGTGTTCGTCGAGCGAGCGCATTTCCTGGAGGTCTGGCAGCGGGGCTGGTCCGCAGCGGGCGGCGGCGACGGCCGTGCCTGGACGCTCCTGCTGCCCCCGGCAGTCCCGCGTCCGTGGTTCCGTGCAGGCCAGCAGGCAGCCGCGTGCCGGCCATAACTGGAGACATCCATGCGATCCCTTTTCTGTTTCCTGGCGACGGTGGCCGTCATGGCATCCTCGACGGCGCTGGCTCAGACCCGGCTGGAACTGCCCCAGGACGCCGGCAAGTATCACGTCTCGGTCTGCGTCAACGATCTGTCGATCGCCGACGAAGCGAAGTACGTGCGGTGGTTCGATGCCGACCCGGTCCTGCGTCAGATCAAGGCGCAGGCCTTTTTTCACGTCTACACCGCAGCCGACCCCGTCTTCCGAAACAACTTGGGCCCCGCGCTGCCCTGTGGCTGCCCGGCCGTGGTCGTGCAGCGCAATCGCGAGTACAGCGGCCCTCTCTATGCGGCCGGCGCGAGATCCCGGACGGCCCCGCTTCCCGAGACCGCCGAGGCCCTGGCGGATAAGCTGCTCGCCGTCTTCGACGCCGAGCGAGGCAGATTGTCGATGGCCACCCAAGAAAAGACGCCCGGGCAATTGGCGTGGCTCCAGGCATCCAACGGCGAGGCGGTGCCTGGCGGACCCCCGCTGGGCATGACCCCCGGGCAGTGGGCCGCCTATTGCGACGAGTGCCGCCGCAAGCACGCGGCTTTGCCGCGTCCCACGCCGCTGCCGCTGCCGTTGCCCGGCCCGATTCAAAACCTGATCCCGAGCATCGAGACCGATGTTCCACCGGCCCAAGGACTTATGGAGTTTTCCATGCACCCGATTCTGGTCGTCTGTTGCGTGGCGCTGGTCATCCTGGCCGCCTGCGCCTTGGCAGTGCTCGTCATCGGCCTCGGCGTGGCCGGCTGGCTGCACCATTGCAAGAAAAAGGCCCGCCGGGAGATGCTCCAGGGCGCGGCCGTGCTGGGCGTCGGCACGCTCTTGTACAACGGCGATCAGCACCGCCGCCGCCACCGCGAGCTGATCGGCAAGATGCTGGAGATCGGCGCGGCCCTGCTGGGGGGAAGCTACCTGGCCGCCGAGATCCGCAAGCAACAGCCCCGCACGGTCAATCCTCGTCTTGATGCGCCGGCGGGCGCCCCAAACCCTTCCGGGGCCGGGCAGCCGGCCTGACACGATCATTCCGCGCGAAAGCCCGGGTGGAGAGTTACATGCAAGTCGCCAATCTGCAGATCGCCATCGAGCAGGCCGAGGGGATCACGACCCGCGTCTTCGCCTCGATCGATGGAGCTCCGCTGGCGGAGCTGAAGATCGCGGCCAAGGACGCCCAGCAGGGCGTCTGCCGCTTCGCCGCGGCCGTCGGGTCCAAAGTCGCGGGCGAGATCCGCCGCAGCAACGTCCTCGGCCACAGCGTCAGCACGCCCTTCCAGTTCGTCGTGGCGCCGCCGGCGACCGCCCACGCGCAACCGCAAGTGAGCGTCGAGACCTACGCCGACCAGAAGAGCTGAGCCATGCCCATCGACCTGGAATCGCTGCACACGACGGTCACGGGCGGCTTTGCCCGGCTGCAGACGCTCGTCGAGAGCGGGTTCGCCAACGACGCCCGCCGCCTCGACGAGCATGACAAGATGCTCAAGGGCAACGGCAAGCCGGGCGTGATCGTCGACATAAAGACCCTTCAGGAGCGGCTGGACGGCCACCTGGCGCTGTCCAACCGGCGATTGGGCTGGGCCATCGCCGCGGCCGGCACGCTCGGCGGCGTCGCCATGACCTGGCTGCTGGGCATCGCTTGGGAGATGGCCAAGGCCTGGATGCACGCCCATCCGTGAGGAGCACGATGCTACTGCCTCCCGACGGCCTGGTGATGCCGGTCCGCTACGTCCGCTGCCAGTCGGGCGAGAAGATCGTCATCGCCCTGCAGCCGCGAGGCCCGGAGCACGTGCTGCGGCTGGCCGACGTTCGCGTGACGGGCGGGCAGGCCGCCCGCCAGGCGGTCGACCTGGTCTGTTCAGATGCCGATCGGTTGCACGTCTGCCTGCCCTTGCTCAACGCCGATCGGCTGATAGCGCAGTTCCCGCGGCCGTTGCCGGCGTCGGTCTTCCTGGCTTCCGACGAGACGCTCTCCCAGTATCTCGTGCGCGCCGGCTTGGCCGAATGGTCTCCGCCAAATGCAGCACAATGATACCCCCCCCACCCCCGGGGGCATACCCGGCGGCGCTTATGGGTCCTTTCCCGGCCGCCGCCGCAATCGCTGTTTCCGGCCGGCGAGCGGCTGGATGAGAGTTTCTTTCTTTCTGAATCTGACGGGCCGGCAGACGGATAAGTGACAGATGAATGGCGACGGGCGATCGGGCACGAAAGAAGAAGGCGAGCAAACGGCCGCGCCGCCCTGCGAAGAAATCGACGGTCAAGAAGCGGCCCGCCAAAGCCACGCCTAAACCGAAGCCCAAGAAGGTCACCGAGTGCAAGCCGCCTCCCCCGCCGCCGAGTGCTTCACCGCCGCGGCGCCCTTACGGCTCCGGAATCCAGATCCAGGACTTCCGGGCCCGGCAGCTCCAAGGCAAGAACGCGGCCCACGCCGCGGCCCGCGACGTCATCATCCCGGCCTGCGAGGATTGGCAGCGCCGGCTGCGCTTGGAGGCCGACACAGCGGAGTGGTGCCGGTGGTATTTTCCGCACATCTTCTGGCACCCCTTTACCGTCGATGAGGAAGAGATGATGGAGGCCATGGAGAACGCCGCCCGCTTCGGCAACGACCAGGCGATTGCCGCGCCACGCGGCTGCGGCAAGACCATGGTCGCCGTGTACGTGGTACTGAAATGTGTGCTCACCGGTCTGGTGGCCTTCCCGGTCTTGTTCGCGGCCAATGCCGCCAAGGCCGAGGACGAGCTGCTGGGAAACGTGAAGAGCGCGCTGGAGGTCTCCGACCGCCTTGCTGCCGATTATCCCGAGATCTGCATCCCGATCCGGGCCTTGGAGGGGATGAGCAGCCGCTGCAAAGGCCAGACGGTCTCGGGCACGTGCCGTGGCGGCCATCCGACCGAGTCTGGCGAGCCCTACGTCCGACACCGCACGCGGATGAACTGGGCCGGAAAGCGGATCACCCTGCCCGACGTGCCGGGATCCCGATGCGCCGGCGCGATGATCGGCTGCTACGGCCTGGAAACGGCCGTCCGCGGCGCCAACGTCAAGGGCCGCCGCCCGGACCTGGCCCTCATCGACGACGCGGACACCGAGGAGACCGCCAACAACGAAACTCAGGCCGCCAAGCTGGAAAAAAAGATCGATCGCAGCATCGCCGGCCTGGCCGGCCAGGGGCGGCGGATCGCCCGCGTGATGCTCTGCACGATCCCGAGCCGCAAGGCCGTGGCCTTCAGGTTCACCGATCCCGACCAGAAGCCGAGCTGGAGCGGGAAGCGCTACAAGCTCTTGACCAAGCCCCCGGACCGCACGGATCTCTGGGATGAGTACATGGCCCAGCGGATCCAGGACCAGCAGGAGGGCGATCGCTTCGGCCGCAAGGCCCATGCGGCCTACCTGGCCAAGCGCAAGGCGATGGACGCCGGCAGCGAGGTTTCCAATCCCTACCGCTTTGTGGCCACCGAGCTCCCCGACGGCACGCAGATCGAAGTCTCCACGCTTCAGTTCTACTACGACGAGGTCGCCCGCCTGGGCCTGGAGGCGGTGCTCACCGAGTACCAGAACGATCCGCCGGAAGAGACGCTGCTCACCGAGCTGCAACTCTCGCCCAGCCGCATCCAGTGCCAGGTCTCCGGCTGGCCGCGGCTGGTCGTCCCGCCGGGCTGCACGACCCTGAGCCAGGGAATCGACGTGCGAAAGATCGCCCTGCACTGGGTGATCCGCGCCTGGCGGCCGGAGGCCGAAGGCTTTGCCACCGGCTTCACGATCGCGTACGGCATCACGGAGGTCAAGGGCGTCTCCCGCGACAGCGACGTGGGACTCGACGAGGCGCTGGTCAACGCGCTGCGCGAGCGGCTGGACGAAATGCTCGCCAAACCCTGCCGCACTCCGGACGGGACCGACGTGCCGATCGACATGACGCTGATCGACTCGAAGTGGCGGAAAGAGGCGATCTACCGTTTCTGTGACGAGGCCGGCCCGGGCTGGTACCCGGCCATTGGTTATGGAAAATCGTCGGGCTGCATCAGCGCCAATTTCCGCGAGCCGGTGGCCAGCAATCCGAACAAAGTCATGGGCTGGCAGATGTTCTCGTCGCCCAGGCCGGACGGCGGCGGCTGGATGATCCACATCAACGCGGACCACTACAAGGCATGGGAGCACGACCGCTGGCGGAGCGATCCAAAACGCCCGGGCGCCCTGCTGCTCTACGGAGAGCCCGGCCGCGGCACCCGCCGCACGGAGATGAGCGGCGACGAACGGGACCACCATGCCTACGCCCATCACATCTGTGCCGAGGCCGAAGTCGAGGAGCCGGTCCGCGGGATCATGCGACGGTATTGGAAGGAGAAGAGTCACAACAACCACTGGCTCGATGCCAGTTACCGGGCCACCGCGGCCGCGACGATGTGCGGCGTGAGACTCTACGGGATGCCGGCGGCCGTGATCATGCCGGAAACGCAGCACAACACGGGCATCACGATGCCGGACGGAAGCGCGTTCCTGGTCACGGAGCGATGAGCATGGCCGCGAGAAAAGTCTCACGCCAAGTCGCCAAGGCGCGAAGAAAACGGGTTCTCCTTAGCGCCTCGGCGCCTTTGCGTGACCATGTTTCCCTCTTTCGGAGCAAAAGCGGCCTGAAACTGTAGCTACAACAATTACCCGAGAAAGGAATAGCCCATGACGGCCAGAACCATGAAACGTGTGCTAGAAGGCAACGCTCCCTCGCCACTGGATAGGAACCGCGAAGAGCACCAAGAGCACGAAGTGCCGCCGGCGGCCGTCGAGCAGGCGATCGAGAACGTCACACACGATGCTCTCCAGACCGTGTCGTTGACGCTGCCGGTTGCACCGCTGGAGGCCGTCAAGCGAGTGCCCTTCCACATCGACGGGCAGCTCTGGACGTTGGCGCGGCGTCAGACCATGGGCCGCCTGCGGGTGGGCCTGGAGCTGGCCGGCGCCAAGACTGACGACGGCAAGCCCGTGAACAGCGAGATCCAGGCCATCCGCTGGCTCCTGGAGGATCTCGCCCGGCGGCTCGGCAATGGCTGAACGCGGAGAAGAGCTGCGTCCAGGCCCGGCGCGAGCCCGCCGTCTCTCGCGCCAATTCGGCCCAATCCGTCCCGGATACGGATTTTCCCTCAAGATCGGCCTTGCGGTGTCCCAACATACGGTCAGACTCGCGGACTATGCCACCGTTGAACGCAGCCAGCACGCCGGCCGACATCGAGGCGGCCTACCTCAATAACTCGAACTACGAGGCCGACCAGTCCGTTCCCGAGGCGCAGGCGTTCATGCAGGCCTGCCGCTGCATCCTCTTGCGGCGGCCGGCCCGGGCAAGCCGCAACACGGGCTCTGGCGGCCAGTCCATGGACTGGGATCTCGAGGCCGTGCGAATGCAGCTCAACGAGGCCCGCCAATGGCTGGCCTATGCCCCGGCGGCCACGCAGACCCGCGGCGGCGGCATCACGCACCCCAGCTTCGTCGAGACGCGGGACTACGGCGCGGGCGACGGTGCCACGGGCGGCGAGTATTACGGCACGGGTTAGCTGAAAGCTCCAATGGCCTGGGAACCGAAAAGCTTCATCCAAGAGGGGCTGGAAAAGCTCCGCGCCGACTACAACGCGGCCAAGCCCTCTCGTTTTCGCCGCGGCCGGGCGGGCGTCGGCGTCATCCCCCGCCATGCCGACTGGCATTATCGGATGGAGATAGAGTTTTTCCGCATGTTGGAGCTGAACCGCGACTTCGACCGCAACGACATCGTTGTGGGCCAGGCGGTGCAGCGGCTGTGCGACAACGTCCTCCAGGACGGCATCACGCCGGACGCCTGCACGCCCGACAAGGGCCTGAACCGCACGCTCAACGCCCGCTGGCAGGAAGAGGCCGGCGACGAGGAGCTTTGGGACCTCCAGGGCGAGGAGGATTTTCATGGCCTGGAGTCCGACGTGCTGCACTCGACGATCGTCGACGGCGACATCTGCGCGGTGCCGCGGCCCAAAGGCCAAATCGAGCTGAAAGAAGCGCACCTGCTCCGCACGCCGCAGCGGACCAGGCGGAATATCGTCCACGGAGTCGAGATCCACCCCGAGACCAGGCGGCGCATTCGCTACTGGTTCTGCCAGGAGGACGTCAACCCGCTGGCCGCGATCGCCCGGGTGAGCGACATGGAAGGCATTGCAGCCCGCGACCGGGAGGGCTTCCGGCAGGTTTTCCAGACCTATTTCCGCAAGCGCGCCAGCCAGACCCGGGGCGTCTCGGCCCTGGCTCCCGTGTGCGACATCGCCGGGATGCACGACGACCTGCAGTTCTCGGCACTGGTCAAGGCTCAGGTCGCCAGCTGTTATGCCATCTTCCGCGAGATTGCACCGGCCGGCCCGGGCATGACCGGCCAGCAGCGCGGCAGCACCTGGCAAGAGCCGCAGATGGATGGCACCACGCGGACCATCGAAGGCATCGCACCGGGCATGGAAATCCAGGGCCGCCCGGGCGAGAAGCTCCAGGGCTTCAGCCCCAACGTGCCCAATCCCGAATTTTTCCCGCACTCCGTCTTGCTGCTCACCTTCATCGCTTGCAACCTGGGTCTGCCGATCGCCGTGCTGCTCTTGGATCCCCGCCTGGCCGGCAATTTCAGCTCGCTGCGGGGCGTCTGGGACCAGGCCAAGATCGGCATGAAGCGCTTGCAGCGCAAGCTGGTGCGAAAGTTCCATCGGCCCGCCCGCGAGTTTCGGCTGCGCTTCTGGGCCACGGGGAAAGACGGTGAGGCCCGCTCCCTGCTGCGGGCCTGGGAGCTGCACGGGCGGAGTTTCTTCGCCTGCAAGTGGCGCCCGCCGCGGTGGGCCTACATCGAGCCGCTGACCGACGCCGCCAGCGCCATCCTCCGAAGCCGCAATCTCCAGCAAAGTCCCCGCCAGTGTGCGGCGGAGGCGGGCTACGACTGGGACGATCTCTGCGAGGAGACCATGGAGGACAACGGCCGCGCGATCTACAGGGCCATGAAAATGGCCCAAAAAATCCGCGGCAAGTTCCCCGGCGAGTCGCTGGATTGGCGCGAGGTGCTCAGCCTGCCCACGCCGGACCGCGTGAACGTTTCGCTTTCCTCGGTCGTCGAGGCGGCCACGAAGACGGACGCCGAGAATCCCGAGTCGAAGACCGCACCGGCCCCGGCCCCAGCCAAGCGAGGCGAAAATGTCCGATCGTAAGTCCAGCTACTCGATCGTGGCCAAGGCCAATCGCCAGTGCGAGGTCATGCTCTACGACGAGGTGGGCGCTTGGGGCGTATCCGCCCGCCGGTTCCGCGAGGACCTCAAGGCCCAGGGGGACGTGGGCGAGATCCACCTGCACCTCAACAGCCCGGGCGGCGAGGTCTTCGACGGCCTGGCGATCTACAACACGCTGCGGGATCACCCCGCCAAGGTGGTCGTCCACGTGGACGGCATGGCGCTGTCGATGGCCTCGGTGATCGCCATGGCCGGCGACGAGATCGAGATCGCCGACAACGCCTTCATGATGATCCACAACCCCATGAACCTGGCGATGGGCGACGCCGACGACATGCGGCACATGGCCGACCTGTTGGACAAGGTCAAAGAGCAATTGGTGAACACCTATGTCCAGCGAACCAAGAAGGACGCCGCCGCCGTCGCCGAGCTCATGGACGCCGAGACCTGGCTCAGCGCAGGCGAGGCCGTCGAGCAAGGATTTGCTGACCGGACAAGCGGCAACCTCGCGCTTGCTGCGTCGTTTGACCCAAGTCGTTTCACGAACTGCCCTGACAGATTCCGGGCCGCAAGCCCCAAACCCCAATCCCTGACGGAGCCCACCATGGCCGATACGCCGAAGGCCGCCACGATTTCCGAACTCAAGGCCGCTTGCCCGGGCGCGACGGCCGACTTCCTCATGGCCTGCCTGGAGCGGGGCGACACGGTCCCCGCCGCCCAGACCGCCTGGATGAAGGCCCAGGCCGACCTCCTGGCCGCCACCCAGGCCGACCTCGCGGCCGTGAAGCAGGACTGCGAGGACGAAGACGACGACGACGACGAGGAGGAGGAGGAGGAGGAGGAGCCCGGCAAGAAGCCCGGCAAGAAGGGTAAGGGCAAGAAGGCCCAGGGCCACCAGGTCCCCGGGGTCGCCGCCGGCGCCGGCAAGAAGGCCCGCGCCAAGAAGCCCATCGACGACCCGGTCGAGGCCTTCAACGAGGCGATCCGCGACGAGATGAAGCTCCGCAAGCTGGACCGCCGGGCCGCCACGCGGGGCGTGGTCCGCCAGTGCCCGGACCTGCACCAGGCCTACCTGGAGGCCACCAACGCCGGCAAGCCGGAGGCCCTGGCCCACCTGGCCGGCCGCCCGCGGCGCTAGGAAACGAGCCGCGGCGGAACTGCCCATTTCCTGAGAAATTCGGAAAACTGACCCCCTAGCGCAAAGCGAGTATCCCCATGCAAGTCACGATCACCGGCGTCCGGGACTTCCCCTGCACCCAGGCCCTCGGCCCGTACCTGCGGGTCAAGCCCGATCCGACCTACGGCCTGGCCCTGGCCGGGGCCGGCGACGAGGAGCTGGGCACCACGCAGTGGGCCTTCGTCATCGTGGGCCTCGGCTCCGCGACGAACTGCCCCGTGGTCCTGCCCACCAGCCAGGGCACGATCAAGATGGTGGCCAACGGGCCGATTGCGGCCCTGGCCGACGTCTACGCCGCGGCCGACGGCAAGGTGGCCGCCAGCGGCACGATCCGCCTGGGCAAGGCGATGTCCGCCGCCGGCGCCGACGGCGACTACCTCGAGGTGCTCCGTTACCAGTCCACCGAGACCACGGACACGGGCACCACGGCCAGCACCTTCACCGTCGACAGCGACGGCACCTACCCGATCATCGCGCTGGCCAGCCAGACCGGCGGGACCGGCCAGTTCACGCTGACCCTCAAGCCCGCCGCCACGCTCACCGCCGCCCGCAGCGTGCTGGTGCCCGACGCCGACGACACGCTGGTCAACCTGGCCAGCCTGCAGACCCTGACCGGCAAGACGCTCACCACGCCGGTGCTCACGCTGCCGAGGGTGGCCGCCGACAACACGCCGGTGGCCGCGACCGGCACCGACAAGACCGACTGCGCCGCGATCGGCGCGCAGGACCTGGTCACCGTCAGCAGCAACGGCGCGGGCAAGGGCGTGCAGCTCCTCACCGGGGTCGCCGGCCAGGTGATCACCCTGATCAACACCACGGGCACGGCCTGCCTGCTCTATCCGCACTCCGGCGGCACACTCAGCGGCCTGGCCGCCGATGCGCCGGTGACCGTGGGGGGCAGCCACATCGTCAAGTGTTATTGCGTGGCGCCCGACACCTGGTACGTCGAGGACTGCGGCGCGATCCTGGCCGCCTGACCATCAACCGCAACGAATTAGGAGACCATCATCATGGTCATGCCGTCGCAAACCATCACCCGCCTGGACCTGACGAGCACGTTCTACGAGTTCGATCTCAAGATGAGCCGCAAGGGGTTCATCGCCCCGCGGGTCGTCCGCCCGCGCTTCGTCGGCATCCAGGCGGCCGACGTGGGCAAAATCGACATCGGCGACCTGCTCCAGGCCCGCGACACGAAGCGCGCGGCCGGAGGCGCGTACAAGCGGTCGGACTTCAAGCTCGACAAGTTCAGCTACTCGACGGAAGAGGAAGGGGCCGAAGAGCCGATCGACGACCGCAACCTGAAGATCTACAGCGACATCTTCGACGCCGAGGCGGTCCACGCCGCCAGGGCCGAGGACGCCGTGATGCGGAACTACGAGACCGAGGTCGCCGGGCTGATCTTCAACACCGCCGTCTTCGGCGCCGGCCAGCAGTACGCGGCGGGGACCATGCTGAGCCTCAGCTCGGCCAACGCCAAGTGGTCCAACCTGGCCAACTGTAGCCCCATCGAGGACGTGGAAGGCGCCCGCCGCAACGTGATCCTCACGGGCGGCTGCGTGCCCAACGCGGTGATCCTCTCGCGCAACAATTTTTGGAACGCGGCCAACTCGGCCGAGGTGGTCCAGAGGCTGAAGTACTCGGGCATCGACGACCCGAAGCAGGTGACCCTCAACGCCATGGCCGAGGTCTGGCAGGTGGAGCACGTGCTGGTGGCCGGCGGCATCTACGCCGCCAACAACGAGGCCCAGGCCTTCAGCGGCGCGTTCATCTGGGGCGACTCCTACGTCGGCGTGGCCCGGGTGGCCGAGACCGACGACCCCCGCGAGGTCTGCATCGGGCGGACCTTCATGTGGGAGGCCAACGGCGCCGGGGCGCCGGGCACCCAGGAAGAGATCGCGTGCCTGATCGAGGAGTACCGCGAGGAGTCCCGCCGCGGCAGCGTGATCCGGGCCCGCACCGACTGGGACGTGGTGCTGATGTACCCCCAGGCCGGAACGCTGATCACGGGAACGAACTGAGCGCCGCCTACGGGCGCTTGGCCTGCCGGGGCCGGCCGTTGAACCATCGAACCAACGGCCTCCCGGCGCTTTGAAGAGTGGCTAGTGGTCAGTGGTCAGTGGCTAGTACGCGCAGCCACGGCCGCTTCACGACTGACCACTCGGGACTGACCACTAACCACTGACCACTATGCCGCCCGCCTTCGACGACCTATTTGCTGCTGCGGACCAGTCGCTCGACGAGCTTTACGCCGTGCCGGCTGGGTACCGGCCCGGCGGCAACGTCCAGCAGCAGTTCGCGGTCACGGCGTCGGTCTCGGCCTTGGGCGAAGATACCGACCAGGCCAGCGATCGCGGCCCCGAGACGGACATCCAGTACGTGGTGACGCTCTACGTGAGCGACCTCGTGCTGGACGGGCAGGCCTGGCCGGTGACGGGAGGCGACGAGATCGCCTTCCCGCTGCCGGATGGAAGTACGCAGGTTTGCAAGGTGGTCTCGGGCCCCAAGGGCAGGCCCTCCGAGCCGCTGGACACGATCAATTACAAGCTGATCGCCTACGCCAAGCTGATTCGTACAGAAACCGCGTGAAAACGAATGAGAAATGAACAATGACCACTGACCACTAACCACTCCTATGAGCGTCAACCTCTTCGTTCCCCTGGCCGATGCCGTGACCTCGCTGCTGAACAGCGGTTCATTCAGCGAGAAGTTCACGGCCACGCGGATCTACGATCCCCTGCGGCCGCTGGAGACACTGGAGACGCTGCGGGTGGACGTGGTGATCGGCGACCGGAAGTGCGCTCCCTTCGACCGCTCGCGTCAGAAGGAAGAGCCGCGCATCGACGTCTGCATCCGGCAAGTGGTCAACGCGCCGGCCGGCAGCGCGGCGGAGACCGCGATCCTCGACGGCCTGGTGGGATTGATGGAAGAGATCGACACCATGTTCTCGGCCCCGGCCAACCGCACCCTGCCGCCCGGCGGCAACGGTTGGGCCCGTTGGCAGAACAGCGATCTGGTGGTGCCCTTCATGCCCAAGAAGCTCCGCGACGATCGGCTCTTCTACTCGCTGCTGCGACTCAATTACCTGGTGGTGACCGATGCGAATCCCTGAAGCGCCGGAAAGGAACATGAGGGAAAAGAACATAAGCTGTCTGCCATCTTCCTTTCCCCCATATTCCTTTCGTCAAGGTTGAGCGATGGAATTCGGCTGGAACGTGAAGTACGTCGACACGACCGAGCAGGTCCTGCGGGGCCTGCGGCGTGCGGCGCTGCGCTCGCTGGCCCGCCTGGGCTTCTTGGTCCGGGCGAAGGCCAAGGCATCGATCGAGGACGAGCCGGGCCCCAGCCGTCCCGGCACGCCGCCGCACACGCACAAGCGGGTCACGACCAAGAAGGGCAATGAGGGCAAGCAGGGCCTCTTGCCGGCGTCGATCCTGTACGCCGTCGACCGGGAGAGCATGTCGGTCTTCGCGGGCCCCTCGGTCAACGTCGTGGGCACCGTGGGCGCCGCCTTCGAGCACCCGGGCGAAGAGACCTACCGCGGACAAGAGTATCCCGACCGGTCCTTCATGGGTCCGGCCCTGGGCGAAGAGATCGGCGAGCTGTCCGGCCTGCTGGCCGAGAATTTTGGCAAGGTCTGAGGTGCATCATGGCGGGACTGATCGGGAACCCCGGCTTGCAGAACAACGCGACGAGCGGCAAGTGCCTGGCCGCGGTCAAGACGGCCAAGGTACAGGCGGCCTTCGCCTACAACAGCCTCCACGACGCGCTCTGGCAGCCGCCGGCAGGTACTACCGTACCGCAGGCATTCGCCGCCCTGGGAACGGCGTATGCCGCCCTGGCGGCCGACATGAGCGCGCTGGGGCAGTTCCTCGCCGCCGAAGGCTACGCGCTTCCCGCGCCCCCGGCCGGCTGGACCGTGACGGTGAACGCGGATGGAAGCGCGACGGCCGCACAAAGCTGACGAGGTGAGCGAATGAGCGACTACGTAGCCGTCCAGAACGGCAATTTTTCCGACCCAGCCACCTGGGGCGGAGGCGGCGCGCCATCCACCAACGGCGACACGGGAGACATCGCCGGCTACACCGTGCAGATGGATTCCGAGATCGACAACAACGGCAGCGACTACATCACGGTGAGCGATTCGGTGGGAACGGGGTTGCTTGTTTGGTCAGGCAGCTCGGTGATCGTCAATGGCACCAACTGGTCTATCAGTTGTAGCCAGAAAGTGACCGGGAGCACGTATCTATCATCCCTCGCTTTAAGCGGCTCGTTGCTGATTTACAGCCTGCTGTCGATCAGGCAGGGCACCTACATAGGCTGGACAGGCGGCGGTGCAATGTCTTGGAACGGTGGCAACATCCTCATCGGTGCTGGCGGCACTTTGGAACTCTGGGGCGGCAGCTACCAGTCTTCGCTGTATGGCACGCCGAGTGGAACTCTTACAGTGGCCGGCACCTACAGCTATCTCTATTGGCCGTCCTACGCCCATCTCAGTAGTTGGACCGGCGTGCATCCGATCGTCGGTCCTGACGGGACAATCTTCGGCCAGGATGGGAGCCAATTCGTCGGCCAGAGCATCACTTTCCCCGCCGTCGGCAACGTGATGTACGACGTGGACCGCGGCGACGGCAATCTCGGCACGCACACCGATCCCAACACCGACGGCCACACGGCCGATGCCTCGCTGGTCCTCAACACGGCACATTTCGGCGCGGGCAACGCCACGGCCGGCACGTACGCCTCGGGAACGATCCCGTCCGCTGCCGACGTGCGGCACGGCGTGGCCGTGGGCAGCACCACGGGCACCTGCTACGTGCCTTCGGCCGGCGACGTGCTCACGGGTGTGAACGTCGACGCGACGACCGGCACGCTCACGCTGCCTGCGGTGGGCCTGGTTTCGACGGCTGCGGGCAACTGGGGCGTGGGCGGCAACGGCTCGACGGGCACGCTGAACATGAGCCTCTACGTGCTCATTTCCGCGCTGCCGGCAGTCGGCAGCGTCGCCAGCGGCGTGGATCGAGGCGACGGCAATACCGGCACGCGAACCGATTGCCCGGCTGCTGACGCCCTGACGGGCACCAGCTATGGAGCCGGCGGCACCTCGATCTCCGGCACGTTGACCCTGCCCAACGCCAACTACGTGCTCAGCAGCGTGCCCGCCTACGGCGCGGGCGGCACGGGCGGCGGCGCGTCCTTCACGGCGACGAATTTGACGGCGGCGAACATCAAAAACGGCGTCACCATCGGCGGCGCCAGCAGCCAGGCCGTGGCCGGCAGCTACAACCCCATGGCCGCGGCGGTCTTCCCCACCGAGGGCCAGGTGCTGACATCGATCGCGTTCGGTCCGACCGGCGCCGACTACACCGGCACGCGGACCGACTGCCCCGCCGCCGATGCCTTGACGGGCACGAAGTACGGCAACCCCGGCAGCCAGATTACCGGTACGCTCTCCGCCGGCACCGTCCCCGCGGCCCAGTACGTGCTGGCCGGGATCGCGGTCGGCTCCGGATCGGGAAGCCTGACCTTGCCTCCGGCGTCGTCCGTGCTGGCCTCGGCCGGAGCTTGGGGGATCGGCGGCGCCAACTCCGCCGGCACGCTGACCGTGCCGGCCACGATCGGCCCGGGCGCCAACCTGAACCTGGTGGCCGGATCCGGCTACAGCATCCAGGACGGCACGCAGCTCTTGATCCCGCTTCCGGCCGGCTTCCCCGTCAATCCGGGCGACGCCTGCTCGCTGGCCGTCGCGCCCAGGTACCCGCGGACGTTGACGCCGCTGTTGAGCACCAGGGGCAGCTTCGTCCAGATCGGCGGCCAATGGTTCGCCCAATTCCAAGCCACCGCCGCCCAGACCGCGGCCCTGGCCCCCGGAGCGCTCTCGGCCGACTGCGTCTGGGACCTGGTCGAGATCTTTGGCGACCTCGACGTGGCCGCGATCTATCTGGCGTCGCCTTGTGCGGTGACGCAACTGCTGACACGAACTTAGGAGCGCCATCATGGCCAATGCCACCACCATCGTCACCTCGCTGTCCGACGCGAAACTGTACCGAGGCGCGCCCGGCAGCACGGGCTCGGCCAGCATCCTCTGCGCGACCGTGGAGAACGTCAGCCTGAAGCTGACCTTCACCGAGGCGCCGGCCAACAACCGCAACTCGGGCATCGAGCAATCGGTGCTCACCCTGGCCAAGGTCGAGGCCGAGGTGAACTTCTGGTCGGACACGGCCGACACGCACCTGCTGGCCTTCCGCCAGGCGATGATCGGCCGGCAGCCGATCCCCATCAACATCAACGACGGATCGGCGGCGGGCGGCCTGTTGTTCGCCGGCCTGATGGGCGTCTCCGCCGGGGACAACGACCAGCAACTGCCCAACGTGCCGGGCAACAAGTTCACCCTGAAACCCTGGGCAGTCGGCGCGGCCGGCAACCAGCCGCAGCTCGGCGCATAACTTGCGAAGACATGAAAACTAACCGAAGAAACCACGAAGCACACTAAGAGCACGAAGAAAGCACGTTCAGGTCTTTGTGTCCTTTGTGCCCTTTGTGGTTTGCATTAGAGGAGTCGATTATGCCCGTCACGGGAAACAAGTCCGGCAACTACCAGGTGAACGTCAACTGCGCCGGGATCTCGGCATCCATGAACCTGCCCTTTTTGGGCAGCGCCTCGCCGCCCTTCGGGATCAACGCCCCGGCCGCGCTCTCGGGCACGGTGCTCAGCCAGGGCGGCGACACGCTGACCGTGGCCGATCCCGGCCTCGTGCTCGCGGCGCAGACCGTGGCCGTCTTCTGGTACGTCCTGGGGGTGCTGCACGCGGTCTACGACATCGCCGTCAGCTCGGTCACCAGCCCGGGCGCCGCGGAGACAGTGGCCCTGGACATGACCGGCGCCAAGTATCTGGTCAGCGGCGACACCGGCCTGCCGGCCAATGCGACGGCGATCACCGTCGCCGTGGCCCAGGACGTCACCGACGGCGTGTCGATCACCGGCGCGAACCTGCAGCAGCTCCTGGCCACCAGCTCCCAGCCGGGGATCGTCGAATGGCTCGACGCCACGCCCGCCACGCAGCGGGTGAGCACGATCTCCGCGGCCCAGGGCCTGGACACCTGGCCCTCGGGCGCCAATCAGGCCCAGCCCTGGACCGACACCGTGGTCAAGATCCGCTGCTACAACGCCGGCACCAGCTCGGCCAACATGCAAGCCGGCGCGATCCTGGCCTGAGAACTGACCACTGACCACTAACCACTGGTGAACGATGCACGAGTTCAAGGACGGCAAGAACCGCACCTGGCGGCTGGAAGTCAATTGCGAGACGATCGCGCTGGCCAAGGCGGAGTGCGACGTGAACGTCGTGGATCTCGCGGATAGCGAGAGCGACCTGGCCAAGGAGGTGACCGAATATCCGCCCCTGCTGGCCAAGATCGGCTTCGCCATGCTCAAGGACCAGGCCGAGACGGCCGAGGTCGAGCCTGTCGAGTTCGCCCGCTCGCTCAATGGCGACGGCTGGGAGGCGCTGTTCGACGCGATGCTGGATGAAATCGTGCTTTTCTCCCGGAGGCACCGCCGCCCGCTCCTCCAGGCGGTGCTCGGCCAGCAACGGCAGGCGGAGGAGACGGCCAGCAAGCTGGTCCTGGAGCAGATCCAGGACCAGCGGGTCAGACAACAGCTCCTGGCCGCGATGGAAGACCAGATCCGTTCCCAGATCCAGGCCGCCCTGGCCAGGCTCCGCGAGGGACCGGCCGGCGGGGCGACGGCGGCGGCGGTGGTGGAGAAAAGTCCTTCGGCGACGCCATCCTCGACCGGTGCTGGCTCGCCGCCGGACTCTTGCGCTTCCCCGGGCCCGGCCGCCACACCTGGCGACAGCTCAAGCGCCTCGCCGCCGGCGCCTGGCAGCCCTATTCCTGGCTGATCTGCGCGCTGGCCGGCCGGAAAGGAGACGACCCGGAGAGCTTCAGTCCGTACCGGGAGACGCCCGCGGCCGCCGCGGCGCCCGTCCAGCAGGTGGCGACCGTCCAGGAGGCCCGGCTGATGCTGAAGGGGTGCAAGATCCCCGGGTTCAACCCGGTCACGGAAGAGGAGATCGCTAAAGGCATGGGAAAGAGCATTTCCTGAGAAGGGGAGAAGGGGAGAAGGGGAGAAGAGGAGAGCTGACGACGCCATGTCCTTTTCTCCCCTTCTCCCCTTCTCCCCTTCTCAGGAAATGCTCTTTCCCATGCCTTTAGCGATCTCCTCTTCCGTGACCGGGTTGAACCCGGGGATCTTGCACCCCTTCAGCATCAGCCG
>JBKQVT010000216.1:0-5742 GCA_052139835.1 Thermoguttaceae bacterium | reverse complement strand
CCGCGCCGCCCGGCTGGTGGACTTCATGGCCGAAGACGGCATCGTCGGCAACTACAACGGCTCGCAGGCCCGCGAGGTGCTCATCACCCTGGAACAATGGGCCGAGATGATGGGCGGCGGTCAAAGCGGCCCGGACAAGCCGTCCGCGAGTGCGGCGGTTGAACCGCCGCAGCGTCCGGGCGGCGAGATCCTGCTCTCTTCGCCCGAGCGGCGTAGTCCGCGCGTTCCTGTTGCCGGGCTGTCATTGGCCGACGTCGAAAGCGGGGAAGAACGTCCGGCCGTCAACCGCCGCAACCGGGATGAGGACCTGGAAGAGGAAGACGCTTACGACGAAGAAGAGGATGAAGAAGAGAATGTGGAAGGGGACGAGCAAGACGACGAGGAAGAGGACGACGACGAGATGGAAGTCGAGTCGGATGAGTTTGTCGAGGTCCCTTTTGAAGACGAGGCGGATGACGGCGACCTGACCGCGGAGAACGACGACGCGGAAGCGTACGACGAAGAGGAAGAATACCCGGTCAGCGCTTTTCAACAGGAAGAAGAGGAAGGGCCGGAGGATACCCCGCATCGTAGCAGCAAGCCGCCGCGCCGCCGCACGGGAAGTGGGTGAAAGGACGGAGGATGAGGGACGAAGGATGAAGGAGATTGGGTGCCACTGCTGGCTTGTCCAGCAGTGCCCGTTTGCGCACGATAAAAACGACCATTCGTTGCAAACGAACACGCTGCTTTCCGACGCCTGTCGAGCACTGCTGGACAAGCCAGCAGTGGCACCCGGCGAAGTAGCGGCCGTGCAAGCTCAGCGGTTTTCTCCGCCCGCTTCCGTTGCCGCGGGCCGAGCGCGGGGCGAGAACTTGGCCAGCACGAGGCCCGACTTCCGCACGTTCGGATCGGGGTTCTTCAGCGGCCAATCCGGCCCCGGCGCGTGGCCGGCCACCCAGATCGAGCCGTCCGGGCCAAAGGCGTTGGCGCGGAGGTTGGCGCCCTCGCCTCCCATGTAGGTCGAATAGAGCAGCGTGCCCAGGTCGTTGGACAGCAGCGAGAAGAACGCGTTGTTCTTCCCCCGCAGCTTCGCCTGAAAACAGCCCGCGGTCACCGGGTAATCGGGCGACGTGGTCCCCCATCCGCTCGTGATCAGGACGCTGCCGTCCTTGCCCACCGAGAGCGTGTCCGGGCCGTTGATCTCGTCTCCGCTGCCGCCGAGGTACGTGGCCGCCAGCAATTTCCCCGTCGGGGAGAGCTTGGCGATGCCGAAATCCGTGTTGCCGCCGCCGTACTGGCACTGAAAGGCGCCGGGGGTCGCGGGCCAGGTGCCGTCCACGCTGAAGGTCGCAAAGATGTTGCCCTTGGAATCCAGGGCGACGTCGTGCGTCCTGGGGACCGACATCCTCCCCGCGCCCAGGTATGTGCCGAAGATCAGTCGCGATCCATCGGCCGAGAACTTGCCCAGCCAGGAGCCCTTCGGCTTGGTGCTCAACACGCCGGAAGTCGTGGGCATGTCTTTCGATGAAGTGCCGGTGAAGACGATCGGGCAGTGGTCGGGCCCCACGCAGAGGCTCGCTTCCAGGGCGTTGCCGCCGCTGCCGCCGATGTAGGTCGCCCAGAAGACCCTCTTCCCGTCGCTGGAAACCTTCATGACGCCAAGGTCCTCGACGCGACCGGGCAGCGTGCGGCCGGCATGGGGCCGCTTGCAGTAGGCATGGGCGAACCAACTCGCCGGCAACTCCCCGGCGGAATCCTTCAACCAGCCGAACGTCAGGTACAAGTTGTCCTCGTCGTCAATTGCCAGGTCGCGGCACTCGATGCTGTTGCCCACGTAACTGCCCCACAGGACCTTCGAGCCGTCGCCGCTGAGCTTGACGATGTAGCCGTTGGCCCCCACGTATTCCTCGCCGGGAATTTTCGCGTTCGTGGTGCGGGCCAGCGGTTTCGGCTCAAAGGCCTGCGGCGAGACGGGCATGCCCACGCCGCCGATCCCCGCCGCGTAGACGCAACCCCGGCTGTCCACCTTGACCGAATAGGGACGGTCGTGCCCCGGGCTCCCCACCAGCGTCGACCAGAGGAGTTTTCCCTCCGCCGACCACTTCGAGATCGCCATGTCCGCCTCGCCGTGGAATGTCCGGTCATAGGCGCCCGCCGTGGTCGGGCACTCCGCGTCCCACGTGGACCCGGCGAGATAGACGTTGCCCTGGGCATCCACGGTCATCCCGCGGCAGTCCATCTTCTGGCCGAAGAACGTGGAAAACACCAGGTCGTAGCTGCGGCCTGCCGTGACGGGCTTGCGGGCATGTTCGCCGGGGCGGCCCCCGTCCTGCTTCGTCACCTTCGTTGAGCGGATGTGCATCTCGAACTGCGCGCCGGTCACGGTCACCATGTCGCCCACGGCCACCGCCGGCAGGTTCTTGCCCACGATGGTCACGTACTTGTCCTTCCACGCGGCGGTCAGGGCCTTGGCCTTCATCCTGGTGCGGTTGTTGGCGGCCAAGCCGATCACCTTGACCACCTTGATCACAAACCATCCCTGACCGCCGGGTTTCGCCACCTGGCCGGAGAGCGTGCCGCTGAACCCGACCGCCTCCGGCGGCATGGTGCTGACGATGTCGGCGCCCAGCGCCACGACGACTCCGTAGGCGATCACGACCGCCGCCAGTAGCTTCATTGTCTTCCGCATAAGCCCCTCCCCGAAAAGCACTGGCAAAGCCAGTGGCACGCCAGCCCGCCGTCGATGTCCGGAAGCTATTCTTGCCGGCTGCGCAGTTGCCTTCCATGCCTCTGCCGGGGGAAATTCCGCGGACAAGCGACCCGCATTCCCAGGCCGTGCCACGCTCGGGGGGAAACCTCTTGGCAAACCCCGGCAGGCGATTATACTCAGACGCAGACGTTTCCTCCTCCTAAAACCCCAGTGCGGAGTCTTGTCATGCGTTTCTGCACGAAGAGAGCGTGGAGTGCGTTGATCGCGGTCGCGGTCCTTGGGACCGTCCAGGCGGCCTGGGCACAGGACGACGATGCCCCGCGGGCCCAGCGGGGCGGCAAGGCGACCCCGGCCAAGAAACACGGCGACGACGACCAAGAGGCCAAGCTGCTGACCATGAAGGATATCGGCAAGATGCGACACGACAAGATGTCGAACGATGACATCGTCGAGAAGGCCAAAGAGCAGGGCGTGGCCTTCGAGGTCACGCCCGCCATCCGGCAGCGGCTCCGCCGCATGGGCTTCGACGACGACCAGATCGCGGCCATCAAGGAGTGCCACGGGCCGCGTCCCAAGCCCGACAAGGCCGAAGGGGAGGAGAAGCCCGGACCGATCGAGCCCGGCAAAGGGCTCAACACCGGCGATGCCCAGCGCGACCAGACGCGGGCCGAAGTCGAGCAGATCTGCAAGCGCAGCGGGGCCGAACTCTCGCCGGTCGAGACCGTGCACTTCACCTTGTGGGCGGCCAAGGACATCCAGGCAACCTTCCTTCCCGACATCCAGAAGCTGGAGAAGAAGCTGGAGACCGGTTTTCCGGAGCCCATCCGCTCGGGGCTGGACAAGCGGTCGGCCCACATCGTCCTCATCAAGCGCCGCTACGAATACGAGAAGTGGATTCGCGCGATGTTCGAGATCTGCAAGAACCGCTTCGACCATGGCAACAAGGGCCTGACCATCCAGCAGCAGCAGGACTCGGCCATCAAAGCGCCCGGACTCTACTGCACCGAGTGGGTCGTCTTGTGCCTGGAGGGGCAATCGTTGGATTATCAGCATCGCGAGGTGGGGGCGGCCGTCGGCTGGCAATACCTGGTGCAACTGGGCAATTTCTCGCTCTCCGAGCCGCTCTGCACGGGAATGGCCAACTGCACGGAAAGCGTCCTGGCCGGCTCGCCCAGCGTCATGATCGCCGGCAACAGCTACGGCAACGAAAACCGCAACCTGGGGGCCGACAACCGCGCCTGGATCCACCTCGTGCAACAGCGCATCGCCACCGGGCAGGTGACCCCGGTGGCCAAGCTCCTCAAGATGGACACCTCGCAGATGCTGCAGCCGAATTATGCCGAGGCCTGGACGCTGGTGGGGATGCTGGGCCAGCAGCGGGTGAAGTTCGCCAAGCTGGTGGAAACGCTCCGCCACAGCGGCGACGCCCTGGCGGCCATCCAGGAGGTCTACGGCTGGGACGAGAAGGAACTGACCGCCCAGTGGCACAAGTTCGTGCAGGCCCAGCGCTGACGGGGGAACAGGGGCCGGGGGCCAGGGACCAGGGGCCGGGCGGGTGGCCGCGATAGCCGAGCTATCGGGGCCGCCCACACGGAACCTTCCTTCGGCGGCCTTGACTTCCGATCTTCCATCGCACGTTATCTTCCCCGCCCTAATCGGCATTGCACTTTTTACGTCCCGGGGCAGCGTTGTAAATCCATTTGCCAGTGTCATTTACTGCGATGCTCCTCGACGCAACTTCATACGTCGTCAGAGGGGTCGATTGCAGATAAGTCTTGCTCACCACTTGAAAGAGGGGGGCCGTCGATCCATCGCGTCTCATCCGGCGGGGCCTGGGGCGTCGGCGCCGGGGCCGCCAGGGCATTGGCATCCTCCTGCAACTCGTCGATCAGTTCGTCCATCCGCTCCAGGGCCATGTCGATCTTGTCGTCGGCCATGTCGAGGCCGATATACTCCATGAGGTAGACGAACATCTTGCCGGCCTGCTCGAAGGTGACGGTCTTGGGCGACAGCAGGGCGAAGTCGTCGGCGCTGCGGCGCTCCAGCCACCAGGCGGCGGCCCGCCAGAACCGGGGTTCCGCGGCGGCGGCGTTGATGCGGTTGGCGAAGTTGAGTTTGGCGGCGTTTTCCGCGCGGCCCAGTTCGAGGGCGAACTGCTCGTCGCGCAGCGCGGTGCGATAGATGGTGGTGGGCGAGCAGCCGACGCATCCGGCGGCCACCCGCCGGGTGCTGCCCTTGGCCAGCACGCCGAGGATGATTTTGCGTTTTGCCGCATCGAGGATTCCGGCCCGCGGGTTGCGGGCGCGGCCTTTTTTTTGTGCCACTTTCTCCAATTCCGGTTTTGCCATTTCTTGTTCCTTGGGGTCTTGCGGATCGGACTTCAGGGGCTGCCGTTATAGCAGATTATTCACGCCCTTAGCGTAACCCGAAGCGTAAGCGAGGGTGGCTCAAGGAGTTGGCCTCGCTTACGCGTCGGGTTACGATTGCGCGGCCTGTGCCGCGGTCCCGGGGGCCATGAGTAATCCGGGTTATAGCGGATTGGCTGGCCCAGTTTCTAGGGGAAAAAATGGGGGCAAGGGCCGGAATTAGGGGCCAGGGACCAGGGGCCGGGGGCCAGGGTTCGGAGGGTCGTTCACGATCCTTTCCGCCGCAGGCGGTGTTGGGCCCGACGTTTTACGTCGGGGTTCCGCGCCGTGGCCGGCCGTCGCCCGTCCGGCCCCTGGCCCCTGGTCCCTTGTCCCTATATGGTCTCGGGGCCCAAGAAGGGGTAGAATTCGGCGAGCGGCGTTCATCAGGGATGGAGGGCCTTTTATGAGCGAAATCAACGACATTCTTGCCGAAGCCCGGCGGTTGGCGGGGAAGTCCGAGAATTGGGCCGATTTGTCGAACGCACTCTTCGACCCGCTCGACGGCCTGATTGCAAAACGGTTTGCCGACCCTGCCGACCGCGCTGCGTTTCGCAAGAGCGAGACCTATGGAAAGCTCCACGCGCTTGTGGAGGAGAAGATGCAGCAGACGGGCGTGGCCGCCGGCGCCGAACCGACGAAGAGCGG
>JBKQVT010000215.1:0-4248 GCA_052139835.1 Thermoguttaceae bacterium | reverse complement strand
TTTGTTGCCTTTCGCTCCGCGAAAGCCGCAACTTTCGCGGAGCGAAAGGCGACACTTATTGATTCCCCGATCCTAAGCCACTTCAGCACGGCTGATACAGCCGTGGCACGCGACGAACAATCCGCCGTAAGCCTTCCGCAACTATTGCGGCCCGCGGACGTAATAAACGCCGAACTGCGTCGTGTCGCTGGGCCAAGGGGGCGTGGGCCGGAAGGCGGCGCGGTCGTAAACGCCCGGCCCCGGCCAGTCGCGGCTGAAGCGGGCGAAGATCCGGTCCCGGCGGGCGCTGGGGACGCCCCAGCTCAAGTTGGCCTGGGTGTGGCAACCGGGCGGCACAACCAAGGCCACCGGCATCCCCCAGGCCGCATCGTAATAGTAGCCGTGCCAGGAAGTGGGCGAGGGACCGCCGTCCTGGGCCAGCGCCTGACCACTCACGGCCAGCGCCGCCGCCGCGACAATCAGCAGAATCCACGAACGTTTCATGGCAAGAGGTTCCTTTTCACCTTGGGTGTGGTAAATTTCTTGGCCTACGGCATGCAGAACACCGAGGGGGCCTTCACCGGCGGCGTGCAGGGCGTCGATTGGCTCCACATCACGGTCGGAATGTTGCCGCAGCAGAAATGCCGATGGTTGTAGCAAATCTTGGTGCACGTCACGCTGCAATCGCAATTCACCCGGCGATAGTGGTCGCAGTGGTCGTAAAGGAACTCTTGCGGCAGCAGCGGCGGGTAAGTGACGTAGGTGTAGCCGACCAGCGGCGGCACCGGCCGCGGCGAGGGGTACATTTGCGCCGCCACGCCGGCCGGGCTTCCCGGCGGCACGTAGTAGTTGTCGTATTGGGCCGCTGCCGGTCCCGCGGCAGCCCAGCCGATCACCAATATTGTCAGGGTGGAGAGGAAGATTTGCGCGCGATGAACCATGGCCTGGCTCCTCATGGGCTGGAAAGGAAGTTCAAGTCCGTAAGGATTCTCGGTCTGCGGGGGGCCTGCGTTTGAGTCTTTATCTGCCGGCTAGGGCAAGTTTTCCCAACTTGCGGGAAACCCGGAAAGAACCGCCTGCAAGGCCGGCACAAGCGTCAAAAGCGTTACAGCTTGCCGTCGCCAACGTGCCCGTCGGGAGGATCGCCCGCGGTTGGCGGCACAGGCGTTAAAGGCGTTACAGCTTGCCGAGCGTCACGGCCGGACCAGCACCACGGTCCAACCCGCCGTGGGAACCGGGGCGAAACGGAACGTCGCCGGCCGGCCGCTGCTAAAGTCGACGGCCGTGGCCGTCCCGCCGGCGTCGCGCCTCATGCGGGCCAGCAAGTCGCGAAAACTCTTGTCCGCCGGGATGCGGGCGGCGTCCGAGTCCGCGTTGGGAAACTCGAAGCAGTCGTCGCGATGGGCCAGAATCCGGCCCCCCGCGCTGAGCACGAAGCAATAGGTCTTCGGACCCAGGTCCAAGGTCTCCACGCTGTTGCGGAGCCAGCGGAAATAGTCCATGGCCAGGTCGGCCGTGACCACGCCGACAAACCGCCCTTGGCGGTGAATGGGCGCCGAGAAGGTGACCATCGGCGTGCGGTCGGCGCAGGGATCGACGTAGGGCTCGCACCAACGGCCTTGCGGCGCCTGCTTCGCCGCGTAGTACCACGGCCATTGCCGATAGCCGGGCTGGTAGACGGGCGGCACGAGTTGATGTGCGGCCAGCCCGCCGCGGCTGCGGTAGACGTAGAGGGCGAAATCCTCCCGGTCGGCCCGCCACTGGTGCGGCTCCATGGCCACGCAGATGCCGAAGATCATCGGCTGCTTGCCCAACAAGTCGCGCAGCAGCTTTTCCAGCCGGCTGTCGTTCCAGTTCGGCGTTTTCTCCAGCAGCGCGGCCATGGTCAGCGGGATGGCCGCCAATTCGCGCAGGTCGCTGTCCAACCGCCGCGCGACGGACCGCGTGAGCGTCTGGTCAAGTTGCCCCTCGGTCTTCAGCACCCGGCGGTGCTCGGCGGCCGTGCGGTCCAGCTCGGCGGCCAGCCGGCGGTTGAAGAAGCCGACGATGGCCACCACGGCCAGCAGCGCGGCCACGGCCGCCGAGAGCAAGGCGGCCGCGACGCGATGGTGCCGTGCCCAGCGCCAGGCGTGTTCCAGCGGCCCGGCTGGCCGGGCGGAGATCGCCTTGCCCGCCGAAAATTGTTGCAAGTCGTCGCACAGCGCCCGGGCGCTGGCGTAGCGGCGTCGCGGCTCTTTTTCCAGGCACTTCAGGCAGATGGTTTCCAGGTCGCGCGGCACCTTGGGCTGCCAGCGGCGCGGGGGAATCGGTTCCTGGGTATCGACCAGGTGCAGCGTGTCCAGGGGGTTGTCGCTGAGGAAGGGGGGCCGCCCGGTGAGCAGTTCGTAGAGGATCGCCCCCAGCGCGTACACGTCCACCGCCGGTCCCAAGGCGCAGCGCCCGAAGGCCTGCTCCGGCGCCATGTAGCTGGGCGTGCCCATCACCTGCGTTTGCTGGGCCGAGCTGTTGGGCAGGGCAAACCACTTGGCCAGGCCGAAATCGCCGATCTTCGCCGTGCCCTCGGCGCTGAGCAGGATGTTGCCCGGCTTGAGGTCGCGATGGATCACGCCTTGCTGGTGGGCCCGCTGCACGGCGTCGGCCAGGACGGCCACCAGTGCGGCGGCCTGTTGGGGCGACATGGGCTTGCCCGCCAGGCTGGCCGCCAGGCTCCCGCCCCCCATGAATTCCATGGCGAGGAAGGGGCGGTCGCCGCTGTAGCCGATTTCGTGGATCTGGATGACGTTGGGGTGCTGGAGGAGGGCCATGACCCGCGCCTCGCGCAGAAACCGCGTCCGCTCCTCCTCCGCCCCCGCACTGGAAGGAAGGATGGTCTTCAGGGCCACGATGCGGTCCAGGGCGATCTGCCGGGCCTTGTAGACGACGGCCATCCCGCCGCGGCCCACTTCCTCGAGGATCTCGTATCCCGGCACGCTGGGCCATGCCTTGGCCGCGGTCGTCGGCGCCGCTTTGGGCGCGGCGGGCAGGACCGCCGTCGGCGGAAACGCGTCTTTGGCAGCCGGCGGCGGGTCCATGCCGGCCAAGGCCGCCAGGTGCGCGCCGAGTTGGTCGAGGGGTTCAGGCTGGTTCCGGCCCGGCTCCGCGGCGTTTTCCCCGGGCGTCAACTGGTCTAGCGGTGTAGGTCTTTTCGTCATGGCGGCTTGCCCCTGTGGGGCCCCTTAACCAGTATAGGTCGCCGTCGGTGCCAAATGCGGGGGGGAACGATCCTCCGAGCAGGCAAACACGCCTGGGAGGCCGCCGCGAGAAGCGTTATAATTGCTCCAGTTTCCGTGGTGGATCGCAGACGCCCCGAAACCCACATTTTCCTCACACCGCAAGATTGGGCCTCTCGCCGTTTTCCGCAGCGCGGCGAGGGGGCCCCCAGGATAGATAGGGAACACAGGAGGTTGATCGTTGGTTTCAATTCGCCCTCACCCTAACCCTCTCCCGGAGGGAGAGGGGACTGCCCATTCACTTCGCCCTCACACTGACCCCCTTCCGGAGGAAGAGGGGAATACGGCAGCCCCCGGCTCCAACGGCGACGGCAACGGCGACGGCCGGCGGGCCTTCCGGCGGCGGGCCACCGCCCAGTCGATGGCCGCCAGCCAACGCGACATCAGCGTCAGCGAGTTCTTCGCCAAGAACCGCCACCTGCTGGGCTTCGACAATCCGCGGAAGGCCCTCCTCACCACCGTCAAGGAGGCCGTCGACAACGCCCTGGACGCCTGCGAAGAGGCCGGCATCCTGCCGGAGGTCTGGGTCCACATCCAGCGCTTCGAGCAGGACCGCTACAAGGTGGGCGTGCAGGACAACGGGCCCGGCATCCTGCGGAAGCAGATCCCCCTGATCTTCGGCAAGCTGCTCTACGGCTCGAAGTTTCACCGCATGAGGATGAGCCGCGGGCAGCAGGGCATCGGCATCAGCGCGGCGGGGATGTACGGCCTGCTGACCACCGGCAAGCCGGTGAAGATCATGTCGAAGGTCTCGAAGCGCGAGCCGGCCCACTATTACGAAATCCAAATCGACACGAAACGCAACCTGCCGGAAATCCTCAACGGACGCGGCGAGGGAATCGAGGTCTCACCGGGCGAGGCCGGGCAGAAAACGATCGAGAAGCACGAAATCGAATGGATCGACCTCGACCACGGCACGCGGGTCACGATCGAATTGGAGGCGCGTTACCAGCGCGGCCGCGGCAGCGCCGACGAGTATCTCGAACAGACGGCCATCGCC
>JBKQVT010000214.1:0-7667 GCA_052139835.1 Thermoguttaceae bacterium | reverse complement strand
CTCCAGGCGATGTCGCTCCCGCCGACTCATCGAAATTGTCTCCATTCTGGACCTCCTTCAGAGGTCCCAGCATGGGGACATTTCTATCGGTGACAATAGGGGTCAATTCTATCTGTGAATGACATGGCCCACGGCGTTCAGTTGGGGCTGAATTCCGGCGGGAAATGGGCCAACCCGGAGATGCCCGCCTCCCGATCGGCCGCCGCCCGCGAGAGGTGCTCCAAGAGCAACTCCGTGCGGCGATGGACATTGCACTCGGCCAGCAGGGCCTCTTTGTCGCCCACGTCGATGTCGAGCATGTAGCTGATCACGTCGGTCAAGATGCCCAAGGGCACGTCGCTGCCGAGGATCTGATCGAGTTGTTCCTGGGCTTCAGGCAACATGGGCAAGATTTTCACGAAGGCCTGGCGGAGCTGCCGTTGCAAGGAGGCCAAGTCGGCGGCCTCTTCCGGCGGATAACAGTCCTCGCAGACCTCGACGCGGGCCTCGCGAAAGCCCGCCCGGGGGGGCAGTTCCTCGACCAACCGCACGCGGCGGAGCCCCAAGAGGAGGACGTTGTAGGCGCCGCTTTCCAGTTTATGGTGCGTGGTGATGCGTCCCAGGCAGGCCATGGGATAAAGCGGCGGCCGCTCCTCGTAGTCCTTCTGCCAGCCGGGGGTCAAGAGGGCCATGGTGATCAGCCGGTCGCCGGCCAGGGCGTCTTCCAGCAATTCCCGATATCGCGGCTCGAAGATGTGCAGCGGCTGCATCACGTGGGGGAAGAGGACGAGGTTGGGCAAGGGAAATATCCGCACCTTGCCGGCGAAATCCTCGAATGAGAACGATAGGCTATCGAAGCTTGCCATGGCAGCCGCCCTGCCCCGAGAGGGATGATTTTCCTTGCACTTTGCCCCCAATGGATTATAGGTCGGCCGGCCGCGGGAGGCAAAAGGGGTGTGGCCGATGGGGTTAGACGGCCTGGCCACTCAGGGCACGGCTGACACGGGCACCACGCTTTGCGTGGTCCTGGCACGGTCGCTGGCAGCCCCGCCCTACTTGACATCCGGTGCGGGCGGGGATGAGAATTGGCTCCGCCGGCCCCCGGAGTGCGTCTCGCTGCCGGGTGACCCGTCCTTTCGAGACTCTCCTTCCTTGGGGTTCCATGATGGCCGCCGCCGATAAAGCCAAGCGACACGCCGCCGAGGTGGTCCGCGCCCTGCGGCGCGAGTATCCCGAGGCCAGGTGCTCGCTGGACTTCCAGACGCCGCTGGAACTGCTGGTGGCGACGATCCTCTCGGCCCAATGCACCGACCAGCGGGTCAACATGGTCACGCCGGCGCTGTTTCGGAAGTATCCCAGTGCGGCCCATTTCGCCGCCGCGCCGCTGGCCGAATTGGAAAAGGCCGTGCAAAGCACCGGCTTCTTCCGCAACAAGGCCAAAAACATCCAGGCCGCCTGCCGCGTGCTGGTCGAGCAATACGAAGGCCGGGTGCCCGACAAGATCGAGCAACTGGTCGAGCTTCCCGGCGTGGGGCGCAAGACGGCCAACGTCATCCTCGGCACTGCCTTCGGTCTTGCCTCGGGGATCGTGGTCGATACCCACGTGGCGCGGGTGAGCCGCCGCCTGGGGCTGACGCGACAGAAGGACCCGGTGAAGATCGAGCAGGACCTCATGGCGGTGGTGCCGCGACGCGAGTGGGTCGCCTTCAGCCACCGCATGATCCAGCACGGCCGCCGCTGGTGCGTGGCGCGAAACCCCAAGTGCGAGGCCTGTCCGCTGCGCTCGGTCTCGCCGCGGATCGGCGTCGAGGCCCGCGCGAAGGCAAAGGAGTAGCGCCATGGTCCTTTCCGGCCACGAGATCCGCGCGCAACTGGGCCAGAACATCATTATCGACCCCTTCGACGAGGCGCGGCTCAATCCCAACAGCTACAACCTCACGCTGCACAACGAGTTGATGGTCTACGAGGAGGTGGTGCTGGACATGCGGCGGGCCAACCGGGTGCGGCGCATTCCGCTGCCGCCCGAGGGCCTGGTGCTGCACCCGAACCTGCTCTACCTGGGCCGCACCACCGAGCGGACCGAGACCCGCAACCTGGTGCCGATGATTGAAGGCCGCTCGTCAATCGGCCGGCTGGGGTTGTTCGTCCACGTGACCGCCGGCTTCGGCGACGTGGGCTTTTGCGGCTATTGGACGTTGGAGATGTTCGCCGTGCAGCCGGTGCGAATCTATGCCGGGGTGGCCATCTGCCAGATCTTCTATCACGACATCCGCGGCTCGTTCACCGAGTACGCCAGCGACAAGTACCAGCACAACACCGATATCCAACCCAGCCTGCTGTTCAAGGAGCTGACCCCCAAGGGTGGCGACGACGCGCAGCGGAAACTCCCCTTCGGCATCGAGCGCCCCGGCGGATAAGCCACCGACGACGGTGCCACTGCTGGCTTGTCCAGCAGTGCGGCGGGTCGGCGCGCCAACACTGCTGGACAAGCCAGCAGTGGCACCCTCGGCTAAATCGCAACTACGCCCCATGATCATCACCATTGACGGCCCCGCCGGCGCGGGCAAGAGCAGCGTGTCGCGGGCCTTGGCCCGCCGGCTGGGCTTCCGCTTTCTCGACACGGGGGCGATGTACCGGGCGGTGGCCCTGGCCGGCATGCGCCGCGGCGTGGATTGGAGCCGGCCGGAGGAACTGGCCCAACTGGCCCGCGGCCTCGACCTCCGCCTGGCCGACGACCGCGTCTATCTCGACGGCCAGGACGTCACCGCGGCGATCCGCCGCTCGGATGTGACCGCCGTCACCCGCTACGCCGCCGATAACCTCGGGGTCCGCGGGCACCTGGTGGACCTCCAGCGGGCCATCGCCGGCACCAACAACCTGGTGACCGAAGGCCGCGATCAAGGGACGGTGGTCTTTCCCGCCGCCGAGTGCAAATTCTTTCTTACCGCCGGCGAGGACGAGCGGGCCCGGCGGCGATTGCGCGACCTGGAGGCCCGCGGCGAGCGGGCCACGCTGGAGGAAATCCTGGCCGCCCAGCGACAACGCGACCAGGAGGACGCCGCCCGGCCGGTGGGGCCCCTGCTGCCCGCCCCGGATGCCATCCGCGTCTGCACCGATGGCCTGACACTGGAAGAAGTGGTGGATCGGCTGGAATCGCTGGCCCGTAGGCGGTATAGTGGGTAGTTTGCATCTTTAGGTCTTGGGCCTTAGGTCTTAGGCCTTGGAACGAAGTTCCAAGCTCTAAGGCCCAAGACTTAAGTCCTAAGACCCAAGACCTAAGTCCATGGCCGAGCGTTCCTTAGCTAGTCGCGTCTGGTACGAGTTTCTTTGCCGCTGCTTGCAGCTTGGCGGCGTCCTCGCCTATGGGGTGCGGCATTACGGCCGCCAGAACATCCCGCGCAGCGGTGGGGTCCTGGTCGTTTCCAACCACCAGAGCCATTTCGATCCGCCGCTGGTCGGCATGGGGGTTCCGCGGCGGATGAACTACCTGGCCCGCGACACCCTCTTCGGGTTCGCGCCGTTCCGGTGGCTGATCAGTTCACTGGACGCCATTCCGATCGACCGGGACGGGATGGGCCTGGGGGGCATCAAGGAATCGTTGCGGCGGTTGAAGCGGGGCGAGATGGTGTTGGTCTTCCCCGAGGGGACGCGGTCGCGGGACGGGGAAATCGCCGCCTTTCGGCCCGGCTTCACGGCCTTGGCCTCGCGGAGCGGGGCCGCCATCCTCCCGGTGGCGGTCGACGGGGCCTATGCGGCCTGGCCGCGAGACCAGAAATTTCCGGGTCTGGGCCGGATTCGGGTCCGCTACGGCTCCCCCCTGCTGCCGGAGGAAATCCGCGGCCGTGACGAACGCGAGTTGCTGGCCGAAGTCGAGCGCCGGGTGCGCCAATGCCAGGCCGCGATCCGCGCGGCGGTCCCCTCTCCCTCCGGGAGAGGGACAGGGTGAGGGCTTGTCGCTTCCTTCATCCTTGATCCTTTATCCTTCATCCTTGCCCTTCCTTCCCCCTTCCGCCTTCCGCCCTGGAAGGCCGCCCTTGTCCCGCGGCGGATTTCTGATAAACTTGTTGGTTTCCCCAGGACCGGCGCCAGCGGCCCGGCCGTGCGGGCACCGTCGGCCCCTTGGGGCGAGCGAACCAGGGATATCCTATGGCAAGGCGACTGCAATTCAATCGTGTCAGCAAGCGACGCACCAAGACCAAGATCCACGGCAAGAAGAAGGATCCGCTCTTCGTCGAGGGCCAGCGGCCGCGGCCGATGTACGTCGATTATAAGAACCTCGACTTGCTCAAGAAGCTGACCAATCGTCAGAGCAAGATCATCAGCCGTCGCAAGAGCGGCTGCACGGCGGTCAGCCAGCACGCGGTGACGCGGGCCATCAAGCGGGCCCGCTTCATGGCGCTGCTGCCCTACACGGGCGAGTAGGTCGGCCGTCGCCGCGGGCGCGCGGCTGCTTGGCACGAGGAATAACGCCATGCGACGAATTGCGGCGCGTGCACTCGTAGGTGCCGTTCTTGGGTTCACTTTCGCTGTTCTTGAAGTTCTCGTGGTGAAGGCAATTCACAGGGCCTTTCACCACACCCCCACAGTCCAAATAATTGAGGTTGCGTACCGTGTATTGAACTACCCGGCCGAGCTTCTTGGCCGTCTCTGGAGCGGTGTGCTCCACCTCCCTCCGTATGATGAGCGCGTGATCTTCGTGCCGTTGGTGACCACCTTGGTGCAGTGGATGCTTCTGGGGCTGGTGGGTGGATTTTGGTGGGGATTCAGGGATGCACGGGCGGGAACTGGAAAAGGTGGCCGCGTGTGGCCGATTCTTTTCGCCGGCGAGGCGGCCATGATCCTCATTTGGCTCGCTACTTGGTATCTTTCCGCAGCCCTTTCCCCCCGGCCGCATTTTTAGCGGCTCGCCGTTGGCAACGGTGACGCTAGCATCCCTGGTCCTTGGTGTGCCGAACTGCCGACAATTTGCCGCCAACCGCTGTTTGTCGTGCTTCTCGAAATGCGTCTCCCCTTCTTGCGTTCCAGGTCGTCGGGGGTTTTACGGCCGTCGCAGAAGAGGTTAGACTAGCGGTATGGCCGCCGTCACCCCCATGATGCGACAGTACCAGGAGGCCAAGCGGGCCTGCGGCGACGCCCTGCTGCTGTTTCGCATGGGCGACTTCTACGAGATGTTCTTCGACGACGCCAAGGTCGCCGCCCGCACCCTCCACCTCGCCCTCACCAGCCGCGACAAGGGCGCCGGCGGCGTCCCCATGGCCGGCTTTCCCCATCATCAGTTGGAAAGCTACCTGGGCAAGCTGATCGCCGCCGGCCTGCGGGCCGCCGTCTGCGAGCAGGTCGAAGACCCCAAGCTGGCCAAGGGGCTGGTGAAGCGGGAAGTCACCCGCATCGTTACCCCCGGCACGGTGACCGACGACGCCTTGCTGGACCCGCGGCGGAGCAATTTCCTGGCGGCGGTCTCGTCCGGCGATCCGCTGGGATTGGCGTGGGTCGAGCTATCGACGGGCCGGTTCCTGGCGGCCGGTTTTCCCGCCGCCGCCCTGGCCGATCAACTGGCCCGCATCGCCCCGGCGGAATGCCTGTTGTCGGAAGACGCCCCGCCGCTGGCCCGCGGGCAGGACGAGCGGATGATGGTCACGCGGCGGCCCGGCTGGGCTTTTTCGCTCTCCGCGGCCCGGCAGGCCCTGGCGAAGCACTTCCGCACGGCCGGCCTGGAGGGCTTCGGCTTCGGCGACGGCGCAGCCGACGACCAGGCCATCGCGGCCGCCGGCGCGGTGCTGGATTACCTGGCGGAGACGCAGAAGACCTCGCTGGAGCATATCGACCGGCTGGTCCCCTACCGCACTTCCGGGACGTTGGAGATCGACCAGGCGAGCCGCCGCAGCCTGGAGCTTACCCGCACCATCCGCGACGGCCGCCGCGAGGGCTCGCTGCTGGCGGTCTTGGACAGCACGGCCACGGCCATGGGGGCGCGGCTGCTGGCCGACTGGCTGGCCAATCCGTTGGCCGAGGCCGCCGCGATCGTGGCGCGCCACGAGGCCGTCGAGGAGCTGGTCGACGAGGCCGCGCTGGCCGCCGATCTGCGCGATGCGCTGCGGCGGGTCTACGACACCCAACGGCTGCTGGCCCGCGTGACTACCGGCCGGGCCAGCCCCCGCGACCTGGGTTTTCTCGGCCGCACGCTGCGGGCGCTGCCGGCGCTGAAGGCAAAGCTCACCGCGCGGAAGAGCCCCCTGTTGAACCAATTGGAGGCCGAGATCGACCTGTGCGTCGATTTGCGGGGCAAGCTGGACGCGGCGCTGGCGGAGGAGTGCCCCTTGGCCAGCCGCGAGGGCGGCTTCATCCGCGACGGCTTCCATCCGCCGCTGGACGCGCTGCGGGAATTGGCCCACGGCGGCAAGCAGTGGATCGCCCGCTACCAGGCGCAGGAATCGCAGCGGACCGGCATCCCCTCGCTCAAGGTCGGCTTCAACAAGGTCTTCGGCTACTACCTGGAGATCACCAACGCGCACCGCGGACGGATCCCCGAGGACTATATCCGCAAGCAGACGGTCAAGAATGCCGAGCGTTACATCACGCCCGAGTTGAAGGAATATGAAGAGAAGGTCTTGACCGCCGACGAGAAGTCGAAGGAGATGGAGTACGAGTTGTTTTTGGAGTTGCGCGAGGCGGTGTCGGCTTCGCGGCGGCGGCTGCAAGGGACGGCCGCCGTGCTGGCGCAGTTGGACGTGCTGGTGGCCCTGGCCGAGTTGGCCCGGCAGAGAAACTACTGCCGGCCGGAGATCGTCGAGGAACCGCTGCTGGCGATCCTCGACGGGCGGCACCCGGTGCTGGACGTGCTGGAGCCGGAGGGCACGTTCGTGCCCAACGACGTGACGGCCGGGGGCGCGGAGGGCAATATCCTCTTGATTACCGGCCCGAACATGGCCGGCAAGAGCACCTATATCCGCCAGGCGGCGTTGATCGTGTTGTTGGCGCAAATGGGCAGTTTCGTGCCGGCCCGGCGGGCGACGATCGGCCTGTGCGATCGCATTTTCGCCCGCGTGGGGGCCAGCGACGAGCTGGGCCGCGGTCAGAGCACCTTCATGGTCGAGATGACCGAGACGGCGCGAATCCTCAACACGGCCACCGCGCGGAGCCTGGTGATCCTCGACGAGATCGGCCGCGGCACCAGCACCTACGACGGCATCTCGCTGGCCTGGTCGGTGGTCGAATTCCTGCACGATCACATCGGCTGCCGGACGCTTTTCGCCACCCACTACCACGAGCTGACCGACCTGGAGAAGTCGCTCTCGGGCGTGAAGAACCTCAACGTGGCGGTCCGCGAATGGCAGGAGGAGGTGGTCTTTCTGCACAAGATCGTCGCCGGGGCGGCCGACAAGAGCTACGGCATCCACGTGGCGCGGCTGGCCGGCGTGCCGCGGGAAGTGATCCAGCGGAGCAAGGAGATCCTGGCCGCGTTGGAGGAGGAGCATCTGGACGCCGAGGGCCGCGCGCGGATTGCCCGGCCGGAGCCCGCCGCTTCGCCGCCGGGGCTGCAACTGACGCTCTTCGGAAGGGGGAGGGCGGAGGGCGGAAGGGGGAAGGGGGAAGGAAAGCAATAAGGCGGAGGGCGGAAGGCGGAAGGATAAAGACGGCGTAAGCCGTGCCGTTCTTCCTTCCCCCTTCCGCCTTCCGCCCTCCGCCTT
>JBKQVT010000213.1:0-3515 GCA_052139835.1 Thermoguttaceae bacterium | reverse complement strand
AGGCGACGCCCCGGCAGTAGTACGCGGCGACATATTTCCGATCAAGGCGGATGGCCTTGGTGCAATCGGCGATTTCCTTGTCGTACTGGCCCTGGTTTGCGTAGGCAACGCCCCGGCCGTAGTAGGCGTCGGCCTTCTTCGGGTCGAGCCGGATCGCCTCGGTAAACGCGGCGATGGCAGCGTCGTAGTCCTGCCTGGACAAGCACGACCGTCCCTTCTGGCCGGCTTCCGCCGCCGGATCAGCACTTGCGGCAACATTGGGGAGCAACAAGATCGCGACCAGCGCCGCCGCGGAGCACTTGCACGGACTCATGGCCTTGCCTCCGGACCAGATTCAGCCACCGTCGTTCTCATTATATCCTTCCGCCCCCCGACCGCCAGCCGATAGAACCGCTGCCTCCGCCCGGCAACCTCGAAATCCCGTCGTACCGAACTTTCCTCCCCGTGCCCGCCGTGTCTCCGTGGTGTCATCTGCTCGGAGCCATGGCGGGCAAGGACTTGCGCGGGCAAATGCTTGCCGGCACCTGCCGGGGTGGTACAATGACGGCTGGGGTTCCCGAGCCACTTCCGGCGAAATGTCCCCGCGAGAACCGCTGACGATGGAAGAGACTTCGGAAAATAATCGGCAGGCCGGCGATTCGGAAGCCGAGAGGCGGCCGTGGCAGTTCTCGCTTTGGTCGCTGATGGTGCTGACCACGCTCCTTGCGGTCCTGTGCAGTCTTGTGAAAAGTCTTGGGCTGCTCCTCTTCACGCTCCTGTTCTTGTTACTCCTGCCCGTCTGGGACATCCTCCAGGAAGGAAAGCACCGAAGATGACCAGTCATCCGATCAAGATGCGAACGGCTCCACTGTGATGGAAAATCAACAAGCGCCCACCCCACGAGGTTTTGCTCATGCCGCTGTTCGACCCCGAGTACTGTGAAAATCGCTGCCCGGTGTGCACCAAGGCCAGGAAGGGCAATCGACTTGCCAAAATCCTGCAACGCATCGAACGGGTCGTGACCTTCGGCGGTTGCCCCTGGGGCCGGGCAAGGCAACGGAAATACGGCGTTCGTCCCGATGAACCCCTGCCCAAATAGACTGCCAACCGCTCTCAAACCGAAGAAAGGACCGAACCATGGGAATGCTCAAGGAATTCAAGGATTTCGCCGTCAAGGGCAACGCCATCGACATGGCCGTGGGCCTGGTGATCGGGGTTGCCTTCGGCAACATCGTCTCGTCGTTGGTCAAAGACATCATCATGCCGCCCCTCGGCTGGCTCATCGGCAACGTGGATTTTTCCGGCTTGAAACTCCACCTTCCCGGTGACGTGACCATCAACTACGGCGTGTTCGTCAACAGCATCCTCGACTTCGTGATTGTCGCCTTCGCCATCTTCCTGGTCGTCAAGCAGATCAACCTGCTGAAGAAGGCGCCGCCGCCCGCGGAGCCGACGACGAAGGAATGTCCGAAATGCTTTTCGAACATTTCCAAGAGGGCAACCCGCTGTCCCCACTGCACGTCGGAGCTGGCGGCCACCAATCCCTAATCCCCAGCCCCCGGGCCCTTTTTCGGCCGTGTATTCCATTCCGTCGGCGCCCAGGGTATGATGGAGCAGGCCGGCAACAACGGCGGCCGCAGGCGAACATCCCAGTTTTCAGGCGAGAAAGGAAGAAACATGATCCGCACCGCGAGTTTCAGGGGTATTTGTTGGTTGGCGTGCATGGCGAGCCTCCTCGGCACGGCCCGTGCAGAAGATTTCTTCTTCAAGGACGGCGACGTGATCGCCGTGATGGGCGACAGCATTACCGAGCAGCACCTCTATAGCAACTACCTGGAGATGTGGATCGTCAGCCGCTTTCCCACCCTGAAGCTGGAATTCCACAACGTCGGCATCGGCGGCGACCGCTCGCCGGGCGGCGATGCGCGATTCACGCGCGACGTGCTCAGCTTCAAGGCCACGGCCATGACCGTCGACTTCGGCATGAACGACGGCAACTACACCGCCTTCAACCCGCAGACGTTCAAGACCTACATGGACGGGCTCAAGGGCATCGCCAAGCAGGCCAAGGCGGCGGGCATCCGCGTGGCCTGGGTCACTCCCAGCCCGGTCGAGAAGGGCGAACTCGGGCCGGCACTGCGGGGCTATAACGAGACCCTGGAGAAATATTCCGCGGGCGTGAAAGAAGTCGCGGCCGCCGGCGGTGCGGCCTTCGCCGACCAGTTCCATCCCTTCCTGGCGGTGATCCAGAAGGCCCGCAGCGCCAGTCCCGCCAACCGCATCGGCGGCGGCGACGTCGTTCACCCCGGGCCGCCCGGCCAGGCAATCATGGCCTGCGCGATCCTCAAAGGCCTCGGCTTCCCGCCGCTGGTCTCCACCGCGGAAATCGACGCTACGGCGGGCAAGGTCGCCGGCGCCGACCACTGCACGATCGACGAACTCACAGTCAACGCCGGGGGCGTCAAGTTCCAGCGGCTCGATCAGGCCTTGCCCTTCTTCCCGGCAGACGCCAAGAGCATTCTCAAGTGGACGCCCATCCTGGAGGATCTCAACCAGTATGGCCTGAAGGTCTCGGGCTTGGCGGCCGGGCAATATGACATCCTGCTGGATGGCACCAAGGTGGCCCGGCACAGCGACGCCGAACTGGCCGCCGGCGTGAACCTGGCGGCGGCGGTCCTGGAGACGGGTCCGATCGCCGATCAGGTCCATGCCGCCTGGCAATCGCTTGTTGCCAAAAACGACTTCCACCACGGCGCGATCTACAACAGTTTCTTGCGCGATCCGGGGCGAATTCCCGACTGGCTGGAACTGAGCGAGACGGAAATCAAGGCCAGGCGTGACGCCGTCTGGGCGAAACGGCTGGCCAAATACGCGGACATGCAGGCGGCCTTGCGGCAGGCGCTGACCCCCCGGCCGCACCGCTTCGAGGTCGTGCCGGCGCCGCAAGTGAAGTAGTTTCTATCGCGGAAGGTCGCAAACGGCTGATCGGGTGCCACTGCTGGCTTGTCCAGCAGTGCCCGAAGCACGGGTGGACACACCACCCCTGGCACCCATGAGGAACAAATCTCGCGTCCTATTCTCTTCCCTCGAATCCCGGGTTTTCACCTGCCTGCGTGTCTCTGCGCCAAACCGGGGCGGGTCGCGTGGCGGACTGGGGTGGCGGTGATCGCGGGAAAGCTTCCAGGGCGGCCAGATGGGCCATGAGGATCCGCCGCACTTCCAGCACGACCAGCGGATGGGTGTGGATGGTCATATGCTCGGCCGCAACGATCAGTTCCGATTCCGCATTGTCCAGATGCGCGCTTTCCGCGGACACCACGCCGTCTCCGCCCGGCGCCAGGCGGCCCAGCAGTTCATGCGGCGGAAGCAGACCCAGAATGTTGTTGCACTTCAGCCAGGGAAGCGCGCGGTTGGACAACATCACCGGAAAGATCGGGGTGCTCGGCTCCAGCGAATCGACGGAGTTCTCGATCTTCAATAACGATCCCTCGGAAAAAGCCCGCGGGTTTTCCCGAAACAGTTGCTGTTGGTCCTGC
>JBKQVT010000212.1:0-46811 GCA_052139835.1 Thermoguttaceae bacterium | reverse complement strand
AAGCACGATCATCCGCCCGGTTGGCTCATTTTGTGGCGCGGGTGGACCAAACTTCAAGCGATGGTTGACATTACGACCGCCTTCGAACGACAAAGATGTGGGTAAACTTAAGGGTTTATCCCCGCGGTTGCCCGGCGGCGGAATCAGCGTAGCCGGGGCCAATACTCCCGTCCAAGCCCGCGGGGCACCCGCACAGCGGGTCGCGTCCGGCGGGAAAGGCGGAGGGCGGAAGACAAGCGTCCTGGACGTGGCAATCCAAACCGTGGTATCCTGGCTGAAGAATGGAGTCCCCGCGTCTCGCAACAAGGGTGGATGCGATGTCGGACGAAACAACCGGTCCGCAACAGTCGCCCGTCACATCCAGCGTGGGCGGTCACGGCGCTCCCGCTCGGCCCCCTCGCCGTCTTGCCCTGCTTGCGCTGACGGTTTCGTTTTGCACGATGAGCGCGCTGTGGGGTTGGCTCCTCTACGGTTGCTGGAGAACCATCGGCTTCCCAAGGGCGGTCGGATCATTTGCCGTGTTCGTCATCTTCATGGCGGCGGTGCACGTGGTCGGTTATCGTCTCTGGCGACGACAATTTTTGCAAGATCGAGGGGAAGGCCAGGGGCCGCCTGCAAGCCCGCTTGCGCCGGCATACCGGCCCGCGATCAAGACGGCTTTGCTTCAGCAAGGCATCGTCCTCATCCTGGCCGCATTGGTATTGGACATGGGGGAGACGTTCCACGCGGCCGTGATCGCGGTGGTGGCCTATTGGCTGGCCTTCGTCGTCGTCGTATTCCGCCGGGCAAGTTGCCCCACTCGCGGCGATCTTCTCTTTGTCCGCTACGGTTTCTTGCTGATCTTCGTCAGCGTCCTCACGATAACGTACGTCCGGGCAGCGTCAGGCCGTTAGTAAATCCCATCGTGCGTCGCAAGACCATGCCGGCAAGAGTTACGCATGGCGCCTCGGAATTCGCCCCCGGGAATTCGGCCGCAATCCCCTTTTTGCGTCTGGCGCGTCTTCCGCCGCCGACCAACCGCGGGGATAAACCCCGCGGCTCGCTCTTCCTTTGCTTATCCTTCCCCCTTCCGCCCTCCGCCTTTGGTACGCTACGCCGCCGGCGCCGCCGGCGCGTGCACGTGACGCAAGTAGGCGCTGGCGATCTCGAAGCGCCGCAACATCCCCACTACCTTCCGCGTCTTGAGGTCATCCACCACCGGCAAGGCCATCAGGTCGTTCTCGATAAACAACTCCAGCGCCCGATCCAGCGTATCCTCGCCGGTCAGCGGCCGCACGTCGCTCCGCATGAGGTCGGCGGCCAGGACCAAGGACTGCAGGGCCGGTGAGCGCGACGCGAGATGCACTTCCTCCAGGTTGACCACGCCTAAGAGCCGGTTCTCGCCGTCGACCACGGGCAATACGGGAAAGGGAACCTGGCCCAGGCGGTCGATCACCAGGGCCAGGGGATCGTCGGCGTGCAACGTGACCACCGTCTGCTCGGGGGAAAGAAACTCGCTCACGTGGACCTCGGCCAGCACCTGGCGGACGTAAGTGCCTTGATGGGCGGGCGAGCGGGAACGGCCCTCGACCTGCGAGGCATAGATCGATTGCTTGTCGGAAAGAATGAACGACAAGGTGCAGACCCACAGCGAGGGCAGCAGCAGCGAGTATCCGCCGGTCAACTCGCTGACGATGATCAGCGTCGAGAAGGGGGTCTTGGCCGCGGCGGCGAAGAAGCCCGCCATCCCCACGATCACGAAACTCGCCGGATGGAGAACCAGGTGGGGCCAAAGGCGGTGAAACATGATCCCCAGGGCGCCGCCGCCGCAGCCGCCGATCACCATGGACGGACCGAAGACGCCGCCGGAGCCGCCGCTGCCGATGGTCAGGCCCGTGGTCACGATCTTGCCCAGGGCGATCATGAGGAGGAGGGCGGCGGCGGCGTTGGTGTCCTGCATGAGGGCATCCTGGATGGCGGAATAGCCGAAGGCCAGCACGGCCAGCACCTGTTGCGGCCCGCCGGCGGCGCCCGGCTTGGCCGGGGCCGGCACGAACCAGCATGCCAGGCCGTATAAGCAGACGGCCACCACCCCGGTGAGCAAGGCACCCACCGCCGGCCGGAAGTGACGGGGTATCGACATCCCGTCGAAGAGCCGTTTGCAGCCGTAGAAGGTCCGCGTGTAGAGCATCGCCAGGAAGGCCATGAAGAGGGCCAGCACCAGGTAGGGGCCAAGCTGCCAGGGGTTGCTGAACTTGAGGTCGGGAATGGTGAACAGCGGCTCCCAGCCGCTATAGGCCCCGAAGATGCAATAGGAGATCACGCTGGCGATCCCGGTGGGGATAATCACCTCGGGCTCGAACTCCGGGCTGCTGTAGAGGACTTCGGCGGCGAAGATCGTCCCGGCCAGCGGCGCGCGGAAGATGGCCCCGATCCCCGCGCCCATGCCGGCGGCCATGAGCACGCGCCGCTCGGCGGGCCGCAGCCGCAAGAGGTTTCCCAGCATGGAGCCGAACCCGGCGCCGATCTGGGCGATGGGACCTTCGCGGCCGCCGGATCCACCTGTCCCCAGCGTCAGCGCACTGGCGATGATTTTGACCAGCGGGACCCTGGGCCGAATCTGGCCTTGATGATAATGATAGGCGGCGATGACGGAGTCGGTGCCGTGACCTTCCGCCTCGGGGGCGAAGGTGAAAACGAGGATGCCGCTTAAGAGCCCGCCCACCGTGGGGACCAGCAGCAGTAGCCATAAATGCAGGGGATGCTCCGCCTTGGGGAGCCAGGCCATCGCCGGTTCGCCGCCCGGCCGCGGCTGGGGGTAGTAGCCCGCGACCACGCCGAGGGCATAGTGTTCCGCGGCACGGGTGGCCACGTAGAAGACGATGGCCCCCACGCCGGCCACGATGCCCACCAGTCCGGCCAACGCCAGCAGCCGCGCTTGATTGCGGATGCGGTCGCTGCGAAGGATCGCGATCTCAGGGAGCCAACCAGCACAGCGCCGTAACGACGACAGACGGGGTAGGGACAATTTCATGGTTTGCGGAAGGGACGCGAAACACGGGCTGGCGGAATGGCAATGTATTTTGCCTAGCCTATGTATTTTAGCACCCGGTGCTTCACGGGCAGGTACCGTAATCTTAACGACTTCTCCGCCGCAGGGACACCCCATGTCTTGCCGCTGGCCTTTTAATCATGTCCCTGCTGCGATTAGTACGGTTGAAGTCGGTGTTTATCTGCGTTAATCCGTGGCTTCTCATCGGCAGTGGGGAGAGTTATCGGGCGGCTGGCACCGATGGTCTACAGCCGCCTGGCCTTCCCATGTTTCCCATCTTCAGTGGTTCCCGCCGCCACTCTTGCCGCCACGGTTGGTTTTTGATACCGTCTGCACCCCTTTCGCAGAAACACCCCGGAGTGAAACGACGTGTCGATTCGATCGTTGTGGCTGGCCGTCATGGGTTTGTCGGTGGCAGGGGGCGCCTTGCTTTGCCTTCAATCGCGGCGATCCAGCCGGCTGCAGCAACCGCAAGTCGCAGGAAACCCGTCGCGGTCGGCTGCGGCGCCGCGCCACACAGGGCGTCTGCCGGCGCCGCAAAAACTGCGGCCGCCTGCGGGCCTTGCCACGGCTTCCATGATGCCGGCAAGGGCCTGCCCGGCAGCGCCACGGACGACCATAATGCGCGACATCCGCGCTGCCTGGGATGCGATCCTCGCCAGGGCGTCGACAATGATGTACCATGGCCCGGTCCCGATGGTCGCCCGAACGTCTCCCGACGGCCTGTCCCGTTTCGGCGCATCGCCCGCGCCGGGCCTCGGGAAACTGTGGACCGGCAGCATCTTTCCCGGACTGAACGCGGCGAGCGACGACCGGATCGTCGCCCTCCTCCCCAAGAAATCGGAGGGCGAGATGCCGCTGACGCTCGGCGTCAATGACACATCGGATTTCGGCCCGCAATGTCCCCTTGTCAAGAACGACGACACGACGCTGCTGGCACGTCTGGGCGGCGGCTACTGCCAAGATTACCCGGACCTCAACGACGGCAAGGGCGTCCCCGAGGTGCTTCTGGGATGCCAGCTTGAAGAGCGGCTCAACCGCCGCAGCAAGGTCTTCGGCGTACTGGAATGCGCGAGCGACCCCGCCGATTTTGGCCATCACCGTGTCCGCGCCAAGGCGGCGTGGGAAGTCCTCTTGGATGCGGACAGCAGGCTCAGTCTCCGCACGTCGGTACTGGCGGATTCGGACTATGCTCCGAACGGGGAGCAGGCGAAGAATCTCAAGTGCGCCGTGGATCTGGGCTGGAAGTTCTGAGCTGATCCTCGCCGTTCTCGGTGGGGCTGGCGATCCGGGCACCATGCGCGACCCGCCCTAGTAACCCCCAACCTCTGTTGAGGGCGGTACTTGCGCTACGGCTGGGTTTCTTCACCCTGCCGGTTGGACTGCGGGATAGGGCCGGATTAGGATGGAAATAGCGGGTTCTGCGCGAAGGCATCGCACGTGCCGGTTGCAGGTCCCCACTTATCCGCATTTGAGGAGCGCTGCCATGCGATTCGCATCGGTCGCAACATGCCTGTGGTTCACGCTGCTACTGAGTGTCTCCGAGTTGCCGGCGCGGGAGGCCATTCGCTTGGCCACAGCGCCCGCCTTGTCGCCCGACGGCGCCACCTTGGCCTTCGCCTGGCGGGGCGACATCTGGCTGGTGTCTTCCGGCGGCGGCGTGGCGCGGCCGTGGAGCACGCATCCCGGCCGGGATAGCCAGCCCCACTTCTCCCCCGACGGCACGCGGATCGCGTTCACCAGCCAGCGCACCGGGACGCGGCAGGTGTTTGTGGGGCACGTTTCCGGCGGCTTCGCCACCCAGGTCACCTTCCATTCGGAGGGAACGTCGGTCGCGGAGTGGTTTCCCGACGGCCAGTCGCTGCTGGTCGAGGGCCAGCGCGATCATTCCTTCGTCAATCCGCAGCGGCTGTTCCGCGTGAACGTGACCAAACGCGCCGGAGAGGAATTGCTTTTCGACGCCGCAGCCGCCGACGGCGCGATCTCGCCCGACGGCCGGAAAATACTCTTCACCCGCGAGGGAGTTTCCTGGTGGCGGAAGGGATACCGGGGGAGCGAGGCCAGTCAGATCTGGCTCTACGACACGTCGGCCGGGGAGTTCAGCAAGCTCGTCGACCAGGAGCGCGGCGGGTGCAACCCGCTCTGGCAACCCGACGGGAAGGCATTCTACTACGTCGGCGCGCAGAACGGCAGTTTCAATCTCTGGCGGCGCGATTTGACCAGCGGCAAGCAGCGGCGGTTGACGGATTTCAGCGACGACTCGGTGCTCATGCCTTGCATTTCCCGCGACGGCTCGACGATCGTTTTCCGGCACCTCTTCGACTTCTACCGCTTGCGGCCCGGCTCGGGCAAGCCGCCCCAGCGGCTCGACATCTACTGCGACAGCGACGTGGAGCCGGAGCCGGTGGTGCGGCGCACGCTGGAATCGGCCACCGAGGTGAGCTTTTCCTCCGATGGCCTGGAGTTGGCGATGATCGCCGGCGGCAACCTCTGGGTCATGGACACCGTGCTCTGCGAGCCGCGTCAGATCACCTTCAGCCCGGAGGAGGAGCGCTGCCCCGCGTTTGCCCCCGACGGCAAGTCGATCCTGTTCGTCAGCGACACGGAGGGCGAGACCGACATTTGGCGGGCCACGCGGGCCGATTCCCGCAAATACTGGTGGCAAAACGACCGCTTCGTGCTCGAGCGGCTGACGCAGGACGCGGAGAGCAAGTCGGATCTGCAATGGAGCCCCACCGGCGAGCGGGTGGCCTTCGTCAAAGGGCGGGGCGACCTGTGGATCATGGATCCCGACGGCCGCCATGCCCACCGCCTCCTGGCGCACTGGAACCATCCCACCTACGAGTGGTCGCCCGACGGCAAGTGGCTCGCCTATGCGGTCTACGACAACGATTTCAACCGCGATATTTGGGTGCTCCCGGTGGACGGCTCCCGGCCGCCGGTCAACCTCTCCTGCCATCCGAGCATCGACGACAACCCCGCCTGGTCGCCCGACGGCCGGATCATCGCTTTTACGGCACGGCGGCAAGGGCTGGAGGCGGACATTTATTTCGTCTACCTGCAGAAGGCGGAAGACGAGGCCGACGACCACGATCGGGCCGTGCAGCGGGCCGTGGAGAAACTCCGCCGCGCGCGGTTGCGGCCCGAGGGCGGCGACGCGGCGCGGGAGGGCGACCAGGCGGCGTCGCCGGGCCCGTCCAGCCCCGCAAAACCGTCGAGCAGGGTCCCGCGGCCGTTGAAGCCCCCGCCCAAGGTCTGGATCGACTTCGACCACATTGCCGATCGCGTGCATCGGGTGTCGATTCCCGACATGACCGAGGGGCAGTTGTGGTGGTCGCCCGATTCGACGAAGCTGGCCTTCACGGCCGCGCCGGAAGGCAAGGCGGGCGTCTACACCATTGCCCCGCCCGACGACCTAGCGCCGGAGCTCCTTTCCACGCGGGTGGGCAAGTCGGCCCGCTGGCTGCCGCTGGACAACCGCATCATGTGGCTCTCCTCCGGCATACCGGGGTCGGTGATCCCCGGCAAGGACGAGGTGCTGTACCGCTTCTCGGTGCCGCAGGAGATCGACGTCGCCCGCCGGTACGCCGCGGCCTTCGACCTCTGCTGGCGGACGATGCGCGACCACTACTACGATCCGCGTTTGAACAACCGCGATTGGGACGCGGTCCGCCGGAAATATGCCCCCCTGGCCCAGGTGGCCACGAGCGCGGACGAACTGGCCACCGTGGTGCGCTTGATGCTCGGCGAACTCAACGGCTCGCACCTGGGCTTCCGCGTCACCGAGGGCGAGCCGCAGGCCTCGGAAAGCCAGCGGTCGACCCGCCCGGCCCCCGCCGAGCATCCCTGGACCGAGACCACCGCGCACCTCGGCCTGCGCTTCGACCGCAGCTACCGGGGGCCGGGCTGCAAGGTGCACGACGTCATCGCCGGCAGCCCCGCCGATCACGTGAAGACGAAAATCCTTGCCGGCGAGATCGTCTTGAGCATCGACGGCAAGGCGGTTCAGCCGGGCCTGGACATCACGCATTTCCTCAACGGCCCCCCGCATCGCGACGTGCGCCTGCGAGTGCGCGACCAGAAGGGCGTCGATCGCGACGTGCAGCTCCGCGCCATCACCTACGAGAAGGCGCGATCTTTACTCTACGAGCAATGGATCCAAGATACGGAGCGGAAGGTGGCGGCGGTCTCGGGAAACAAGCTGGGCTACTTGCGCATCCGCTCCATGGACATGCCCAGCTTCTACCAGTTCGAGCGTGACTTGTACAACGTGGGGATCAACAAGGAGGGCTTGATCATCGATGTCCGCGAAAACGGCGGTGGCTTCACCACCGACCACTTGCTCACGGCCTTGACGCAGCCCGTGCACGCCATTACCGTCCCCCGCGGCGGCCAGGCCGGCTACCCGCAAGACCGCAAGGTCTACGTCACCTGGAACAAACCCATCGTCGTGCTGTGCAATCAAAACAGCTTCAGCGATGCCGAGATCTTCGTGCACGCCGTCAAAACGCTGCACCGCGGCCCCGTGGTGGGCGTGCCGACCGCCGGCGGCGTGTTGGGCACCACCAGCGTCCCCATCATGGATATCGGCCGTTTGCGCGTGCCTTACCGCGGCTGGTTCCTCCTGGGCAACGGCGAAGATATGGAACTCAACGGCGCCGTGCCGGACTACGTCGTCTGGCCGCGGCCCGGCGACATGGCCCAGGGCAAGGACGAACAACTGGCCAAGGCGATCGAGGTGCTCCAGGCCGAGGTCGAAAAATGGTCGCGCCAACCCCACCCCGCCTTGCACTGGGCAAGCCGGCGCCCGCAGCCGTGACGGGGCGGCGAGGTGCCCCTGATTAGTTGCTGTCGCGGAAGGAAAATGTAGGGTGGGTCGAGCGAAGCGAGCCCCACCAACATCTCCTACTGTCCGCCGCCCAGCTTCGCCGTTATACTACCGCATATTGGGCCGAGGCGGCCACACGATCACGCGGGCCGTCGCGGGGTGTCCCTGGGACGAGGTTGGCAAAAGGAGAAAAGGGCATGCGCACTTCCAGAGCAATTCTTGTCACGTCCTGCGTTCTGTTGGCCGCGGCCTGGGCGCGGGGCGGCGATTCGGACGATCTGACGCTCCTGGCGATGGCGCCGACCGGCGATCTGGCCAAGGAGTTTGCTTCCCCGCCCGGCGCCGCCCGGCCCTGGGTCTACTGGTTCTGGCTGGGCGGCAACATCAACCGCGAAGGCATCACCGCCGACCTGGAGGCGATGAAGCGTGCGGGCATCGGCGGCGTGCTGATCATGGAGGTCGACCAGGGGGCGCCGGCGGGGCCTGTCCCCTTCGGCAGCCCGGCGTGGCGGGAGTTGTTCCGCTTCGTCTGCTCCGAGGCCCAACGGCTGGGGCTGGAAGTGAACATGACCAACGACGCCGGCTGGTGCGGCAGCGGCGGCCCATGGATCACCCCCGAGTTGTCGATGCAGAAGGTGGTTTGGACCCAGACGCGCGTGGAAGGCCCGCGGCGCTTCGGGGCGATCCTTCCCCAGCCGCAGGCAGTGAAGGATTTCTACCGCGACATCGCCGTGCTGGCCGTACCCCAGCCGGCCGGCGACGAGGTGGAACTCTCCGCGCTGGCGCCCAAGGTGACGACCAGCGACGGCCAGGCCGTGGATGCCAAGACGCTCTTCGACCGCAATACGCCCACCGCCATGACGCTGCCGCGGCCGGACGCGGGCAAGCCGCAGTACGTGCAGTTCGAGTTGAAGGAGCCGATGACCGCCCGCTCGCTCTCGCTGACGATCCAGGGCGGCGCCGGGGACATCACCACCCGCGGTGCCTTGCAGGTTTCCCAGGACGGGCGGACGTTCCGCACGGTGTGCGAGTTTGCCGGCCCGCCGGGGGTCGTGACCCTCGACTTTCCGGAGGTCTCGTCACGGTTCTTCCGCATTCTTTTCACGGAGGAAACGTCCTGGCTCGACAGGCTGGGGGTCGGTCAGGTGGAGATTGCCTCGGGCTACCGCCTCGAAGGTTTTCAAGGCAAGGCGGCCTTCGTCACGCAGTACCTGGTGGCGCCGGCCCGCTGGCCGGCGGCCCGGCCGGGAGTGGCCGTCCCCCGCGGGCAAATCGTGGACCTGACCGCGGCCATGGACCGCAACGGCCGGGTCACCTGGGACGTGCCCGCCGGCAAGTGGCTCCTGCTGCGGCTGGGGCACACGTCCACCGGCGTGGAAAACCATCCGGCCCCGCTGGGCGGCCTCGGCCTGGAGACCGACAAGCTCAGCAAGGAAGCCACCGAGGCACACTTCAACGGCCTGATGGGCAAACTCATCGCGGAGGCCGGGCCCCTGGCCGGCCAAGGCAAAACCCTCGTCGCCACGCACATCGACAGTTGGGAGACCGGCTCGCAGAACTGGACGCCGCGGATGCGCGAGGAGTTCCGCAAGCGCCGCGGCTACGATCTGCTGCCGCTGCTGCCGGTGCTCACCGGCCGGCTGGTCGATAGCCGCGAGGTCTCCGAGCGGTTCCTCTGGGACCTGCGGCAGACGGTCTCGGACATGGTCGTGGAAAACTACGCCGGCCACATGCGCCGCTTGGCCGCCCGGCACGGCCTGCGCCTCTCGATCGAAGCCTACGGCGACGTTCCCTGCGACGAGATGACTTACGCCGGCGCGGCCGACGAGCCGATGGCGGAGTTCTGGTCGTGGGAGAAGTACAGCGCGGGCTTCAGTTGCACGGAGATGTCCTCGGCGGCCCACACCTACGGCAAACGCATCCTCGGCGCCGAGTCGTGTACGGCCAACAACCACGAGATGTGGCAGGGCTACCCGGCCGCCGTCAAGGACCTGGGCGATTGGGCGCTGTGCGAGGGGATTAACCGCTTCGTTTTCCACCGCTACGCCATACAGCCGTGGCCGGACCGCCGGCCCGGCATGTCCATGGGACCTTGGGGGCTGCACTACGAACGCACCGAGACCTGGTGGGACTACTTGCAGCCCTGGCACGAGTACCTCGCCCGCTGCCAGTACCTGCTGCGCCAGGGGCAGTTTGTGGCTGACGTCTGTTACCTCCAGCCCGAGGGCGCGCCGCGGCGTTTTACGCCGTACGACAGCGACTCCGGCGTGCCGGAGGTGGTGTCGCCGAAGGTGGACGTTTCCATCGCCATGGATCGGCGGCCCGGCTACAACTTCGATGGCTGCACCCCGGAAGTGGTGCTCACCCGCATGACGGTCCGCGACGGCCGCATCGTGCTCCCCGACGGCATGAGCTACCGCGTTCTGGTGCTGCCGGCCGTGGAGAGTATGACGCCCGCGCTGTTGGGCAAGATCAAGGAGCTGGTCGAGGCCGGGGCCACGGTGGTTGCCCCGTCGCGGCCCGAGAACTCGCCGAGCCTGGCCGACTACCCCCGCTGCGACGCCCAGGTGCAAAAGCTGGCCGAAGAGTTGTGGGCCAACCCGCGCGTGGTGAAGGGCATGTCGGCCCGGCAGTGGCTGGGCGGCCAGGGCGTGCCGCCGGACTTCCAGGCCGGCCGGCCGCTGCGCTATATCCACCGCCGCCTGCCGGAGGCCGACGTGTACTTCGTCGCCAACGGCGGCCGGGAGGGCTTCCAGACGGTGTGCTCGTTCCGCGTCAGCGGCAAGCAGCCGGAACTCTGGCACCCGGAGACCGGCCGCATCACGCCGCTGCCGGCCTACGACGAGAAACAGGGCTGCACGCGCGTGCCGCTTTGCTTCGGGCCCATCGAGTCGGTGTTCGTCGTCTTCCGTCACGCCGCGGCGGCGCCGGCCGAGCGCGTGGTTTCGGTCACGCGCGACGGACAGGAATTGCTGGGCCAGGTCTCCCGCGGGCCGCAACCCGGCGGCGATCTGCCCGCCTTCGACCCCCTGCGACAAGAAGTCTCGCAGCCGGGAGTCTACGTCGTCCGCACCGTGGGCGGGCAACGGCGGTTCGAGATCTCGGTGCCCGCCCCGTTGCCGGTCGCCGGCCCCTGGGAAGTGCAATTCCCCGCCGGCTGGGGCGCCCCCGAGCGGATCACGCTGCCGCGGCTGATCTCGTGGACCGCGCACGCGGACGCGGGCGTGCGCTATTTCTCGGGCACGGCAACCTACCGCACGTCGCTGGACGTGCCGGCAGAGATGCTCCGCCCCGGCCGACGCTGGTACCTGGACCTGGGCCGGGTCGAGGTGATGGCCGCGGTGAATCTCAACGGCCAGTCGCTGGGCACGCTCTGGAAGCCGCCGTTCCGCATCGACGCGACCGCCGCCGTGAAGCCGGGGGCCAATAGCCTGGAGGTGAAGGTGGTCAATCTCTGGATCAACCGCATGATTGGCGACGAGCAACTGGCGGAGGACAGCGATCGCAACCCCGACGGTACGCTGAAGAAATGGCCGGCGTGGCTGGAGCAGGGCAAGCCCAGCCCGACGGGCCGCTTCACCTTCACCACCTGGCGGCTCTACAAAAAGGGCGACCCGCTGGTGGAATCCGGGCTCCTCGGCCCGGTCCTGCTGCGTCCCGCGGAGGCGGTGGAGACACAAGCGGCCGGCCGATAATGACTTCCGTTAGTCGACGCCCGCCAGGCGTTTTTCCAGGTCTTCCAGGGCAGCGCCCTTGGTCTCCGGCATGATCTTCCACACGAAAACGAACTGTAGCACCATCATGACGGCAAAGAAGCCGAACACCCCGGCCACGGACAAGGCGGCCAGTACCGGGAAGGTCCACGTCACGGTCGTGTCCATGACCCAGTGAACGAGGGTGCCGAAGGCCTGGCCCTTGGCGCGGACCGCGTTGGGGAAGACCTCGGAGATGAACACAAACGTGACCGCCCCCTGCGACATGGCGAAGAAGGCGATCGAGCCGATCAGCCCGGCCAGCACCAGCCGCGGATGCGCCGGCGAGCCGCCCTGGGCGGTGGCGAACGCGGCGGCGACCAAGGCCAGGCACAGCGTCATGCCCACCGACCCGATCAACAGCAGGATTCGCCGCCCGAAGCGATCGATGACAAACATGGCGACGATGGTGAACAACAGCAGCGTGCCGCCGATGGCGATGGATTGCAGCAGCGACTCCTTCGCCCCGGCGCCGGCCTTGCTGAAGATCTCCGGGGTATAGTACAAGATGGCGTTGATGCCGGTGAGCTGGTTGAAGACGGCCACGGCGAAGCACAGCAGCAGCGGCCGCCCGTGAGGATGCCGAAACAGTTGCTCTTGTACGTGTCCCGGCCGATCGGCGAGCGACGCCTGGATGGCCGCCAATTCGCCCTCGACGTCGGCCTCGCCCAGCCGCCCGAGCGACCTTCTGGCGTCGGCTAGGCGTCCCCTCTTCACCAGGCTGCGGGGACTCTCCAAGATCCAGAAGATCGATAAGAAGAAGACGATCGAGGGAAACGCGAGCACGCCGAACATCCACCGCCAGGCGACCTCGAAGGAGTAGTGGCAGGCGATGACGTAGTTGGAAATGAAGCAGAAGAAGATGCCCAACACGATGGCGAGCTGATTGATCATCACCAGTCGTCCGCGCAGCCGCGGCGGCGAGATCTCGGCGATGTACATGGGGGTGACCACCGAGGTGCCGCCGATGGCCAGTCCGCCGATGAAGCGGGCGGCTAGCAACTCCCACCACGATTGCACGAAGAAGCAAGCCAACGCCGAAACGAAGTAGCAGGCCGCCACCAGGAGAAGCGTGTTCTTGCGTCCGACGGCGTCCGCCAGTTTTCCCGCGGCGCAGACGCCGACAATCGTGCCGATCAGCGCCATGGCGACGGTAAACCCCCGCCAGAAGTGCGAGAGTTGGAACACCTTCTGCAGGGCGTCGTTGGTCCCGGAGATGACGACCGTGTCGAAGCCGAACAGCAGGCTCCCCAGCGAGGCGGCAATGGCGCCGGCCAGCACCGCCCTCTGGCCCGCGCGGAGCCGGGCGTCTCGACGGAGCGCCAGGGCGACGCCGCTTTCAGCCGATGCGGGTGGCACGCGCGATCTCCTGGTCGGTGAAGATGTCGCACTCGTCGCGGCTGCGGGTGGAAAACTCGGAGACCACCGCGCCCTGGTCGCCCGCCTGGAACCAGTGCAGCGTGTCCGGCATCACGGTGTACTGGTCGCCGGGGGCCAATTCGACCTCGTGCCAGATGGAATAGGTGTCTTCGCGGCCGGCGGGGGGCTTGCACTGGGGCGTGCGTGCGGGCGGGCCTGCGACGTAAAGAAAAACCTTGCCCCAGCGGCAGCGGAAGGTCTCTTCCTTGCCCGGCTCCCCGGCAACGCTCGGGTGCCGGTGCTCCGGGCAGGTCTGCCGGGGCCACATCGCCAGCTCCTTGGCGCAACACCGCTGGGTGTTGACGTACACCAGCACGCCCAGCCCTGTCTGCAGAAACTGGCCGAGGCCGAAGTCGGCGATTTCGATGCGCTCCGCCTCGGCCGGGGTAATGACGATTGCGGCGCGGTCGAAAAGCCCCCGCGCCTCCCGTTGATAGCGCCGCAACTCTTCGCGAGAAATCATCGCACGTCTCCTGCTACGTGTTTTAGTATTGCATCAATTGCCGGGCGGCCTCGGCAATCCGCGCGGCGTCCGGCCGATAGGCGTTTTCCAGCGGCGGCGAGAAGGGCACGGGCACGTCGGCCGAGGCCACGCGGCACACCGGGCAACGCAGCGCGTCGCCGCAGCGCTCCATGATGCCGGCGGCAATCTCCGCGCTGACCGACCCGGTGACCGGCCCTTCTTCCACCACGACCACGCGGCCGGTCTTCCGCACCGACGCGCCGATGGTCTCGTAATCCAGCGGGGAAAGGCTCCGCAGGTCGATCACCTCGGCGGCGATGCCCTCGGACTCGAGCTGACCTGCGGCCTGCAGGGCGTGGTGCACCATCAGCAGCCAGCCGAGGATGGTCACGTCGCCGCCCTCGCGGCGGACGGCGGCCTTGTCCAGCGGCACGAGGTAGTCGCCCTCGGGGATGTCGCTGGTGGCGTCGAGCGCGCCGCTTTCGGCCCGCGCACCCTTGGAGCCGTAGAGCAGCTTGTGCTCGAAGATCATCACCGGGTTGTCGTCGCGGACCGCGGACTTGAGGATCCCCTTGGCGTCGTAGGCGTTGGAGACGGCCACCACCTTCAAGCCGGGCACACCGGTGAAATAGCGTTCCAGGCTCTGGGCGTGCTGGCTGCCGCGGCCGGTGGCGCCGATCGGCGCCCGCATCACCAGCGGCATGGTGATCTGCCCGCCCGACATGTAGCGCATCTTGGCGATGTTGTTGATGATCTGGTCGATGGCCAGCAGGAGGAAGTCGCCGTACTGGACGTCGGCGATGGGCCGCATCCCCATCATGGCGGCGCCGCAAGCGACGCCGAAGGAGCCCAGCTCGGCGATGGGCGTGTTGATCATGCGATCGGGGAACTTCTTCTCCAACCCCAAAGTCACGGTGAACGCGCCGCCCCAGCCCCCCGGCACCCCGATGTCTTCGCCGATGCAGAACACCCGCGGGTCGCGCTCCATTTCCTCGGCGATCGCCTCGCGGAGCGCTTCGGCAATCCCCATACGCCTGGTCATAACCGCTCCTTCTCAAAGTATTCCGCACACGCCGTGTGCGGAAAAACGGCACACGGCGTGTGCCGGATACCTATGCAAATACGTCGGTCGTCAAATCGGCCGCGGCGGGCAGCGGGGCCCGGCGGGCCGACTCGACAGCCTGGTTGAACTCCTCCATAGCGCGCGTTTTGATGGCCTCCAGGCCGGCCGCGTCGATCAGTCCGCGGTCCACCAGCACGCCGGCCAATCGCTCGATGGGGTCGCGGGCCGCCCAGGCCTCGCGCTCCTCCTTCGGCTGATAGTGGCAGGGATCGCGGCGCGAGTGCCCGGTGCGGCGGTAGGTGAGCAGTTCCAGGAGCACCGGCCCGTCGCCGCCGCGGCACTGGGCCACGGCGGTCCGGGCGGCCTCGTACACCGCCGCCACATCGTTGCCGTCCACCTGCTGGCCGCGGATGCCGTAGCAGGCGGCCCGGCGGGCGATGTTCGTGTCCCGCATCACCAGCGAAACGTGCGTGCTGGCGCCGTAAAGGTTGTTTTCGCAGACGAAGACCACGGGCAGCTTCCAAATGGCAGCCATGTTCACGCCTTCGTGGAAGGCGCCCTCGGCCACCGCGCCGTCGCCGAAGAAACAGGCCACCACCTGGCCGCTCTTCTGCATCTTGAATGCCAGGGCCATGCCGGCGGCCAGGGGGATGCCGCCGCCGACGATGGCGATGCCCGGAACCATCCCCTTGGACATGTTGCCCACGTGCATGCTGCCGCCTTTCCCCTTGCAGCAGCCGGTTGCCGCGCCGAAGAGCTCATGGAGCAATTCCTCCATGCTCAAGCCCTTGGCCAGCGCGTGGCCGTGCCCGCGAAACGTCGAGGTGATGAAATCGCCGCTCCCGAGCGCCGCGCACACGCCCACGGCCGTGGCTTCCTGGCCCTGGCACTGGTGGATGGTGCCGGGCATGACGCCCTCGAGGAAGAGGAACTTGATGCCGTCCTCGAACTGCCGGATGCGCACCATGCGCTCGTAAAGTCCGAGGAGGAAATCCCGCTCTCCGGCGGCGGCCGGGTCGGCGGGGAGGGGAGGGGAGTGCTGGCTTTCCGTCACGGCGTTGCCTCTTGCGGTTGTTCGATCTCGGCGACGATGGCGGCGAGGAAGTCGCCGGCGTACTTGCCGCTGGCGACGCGGTGGTCCACGCTCATGGTGAGGGTGCAGCGGGGCTCCACTCCCACGCTGCCGTCGGAGCGGGCCACGGGGGTCGGCTTCACGCGGCCGACGCCCAGGATCGCCGCCTCCGGCGGATTGATGATCGCCGTGAAGCTCTCGACGTTCGAGACGCCGAGGTTGGTCACGGTCATCAGCGCGGGCCGGATGCGCCGGGCCTCGGGATCGCCGCCGCGGAGCCGCTCGACGCCCTGGCGGATCTCCGCCGAAATCTGTTGGATCGTCTTGGCGGCGGGCGAAGCGATGGGGATGACGAACAATTCGCCCTCGTGATCCACGGCCACGCCGACGGCGTCGGTTTCGGCCGGCGTCAGCCGCTGGCCGTCCGAGCGGCAGCGGAAGCGGTCGAAGCGGCCCAGCGCGCGGGCCACCGCGCGGACGAAGAAGGCGTCCCAGGCGAGCTTCACTGGCTCGGCCGCCCGGCGGCGCGCCACCATGGCCGACGCGTTGGCGCTGGTCTGAAGATAGAAGTGCGGGATCGTTTGCTTGCTCTCCTGCATGCGCCGGGCCATGACGCGGTGCGGCGTGCTCAGCGGCGTGCCGGCCGCCGCGGCGGGCGCGGCGGCGGCCCGGTTGCGGGCGAACATGCCGCCGGCAGGACGCGGAGAGGGGGCCGCCGGGCCGGCGGACACCGGCGGCGCTGCCGCCGCCGCTTCTCCGGTGGCCGGCGCGGCTCCAGCCTGCGACGGCGCCGCGGCGATTTCCAATACCGCGATCACGTCGCCCACCGACACCGCCGCGTCCACCCCCGCCCGCACTTCCCGCAACACCCCGGTGACGACCGATTCCACCTCCATGGTGGCCTTGTCGGTCTCGACCTCCAGAAGCGGCTGGCCGCGCTGGACCTGCTGGCCCGGCTCGATCATCCAGCGCAGGACGCGGATTTCCGACTCGGTGGTGGCCAGGTCGGGCATCTTCATCTCGAACCGCATGTTATGCTCGCATCTTGCCGTGGGTGACGTTCAGGGGATGTTCGTCGAGGAAGGCCTGGGCAGCCGCGGCGTCGAAGACGCCGTCGGTCGTGCCGACGGCGGTGGTCGCCGATCCGCCCAGCACGGCAGCGTAGCGGAGAATCCGCGGCATCTCCCAGCGGCGGAGAATGCCGCAGACGATTCCGGCCGCGAAGGCATCGCCCGCCCCCGAAGGATCGACGCTCTCGAAGCGGCAGGCCTCGGCTTGCCAGCAATCGTTGCCGTCGGCGGCCAGCGCGCCGTCGGGACCGCGAGTAATGACGACCGTGCCCACGCCCAGGCGGAGGAACGCGTCGGCCTGCCGCCGCGGGTCGGCCAGACCGGTGAGCCGCTGGGCCTCGTCGTCGTTGGGCAGGAAGTAGTCGATGTAGGGCCACAGCGGCTGCAACTCCGCCATCCCCGCGTGGTCCTGGGCCACGACCACGTCGACGACGGTAACGATTCCGCGGCCGCGGCAGTAGGCCAACAGCTCGGCGAGTTGGTCGGCGGCAATGGCGGGCATGGCCAGCAGGCCGCCGAGGTAGAAGACCTTCAAGCCGTCGAGCCAGTCGCGGGGGATATGCCGCACTTCGAAGGCGGCGTTGGCGCCGAAGACGTGGATGTAGCGGCGGTCCTGCCCCTCGACCAGGAGGATGACCGTCTTGCTGGTGGGATGAGAATCGAGGCGCCGGACTTGCTGGCAGCCGACGCCCGCCGCCCGCATGCTTTGCAGGAGCACCTCCGCCGACGCGTCGGCGCCGACGCAGCCGCAGACGTCGGCGGCCACGCCCTGCTTGGCCAGGTCGATGGCCACGTTGGCCGCGCAACCGCCGGCCTTGGAGGGCATCTGCTGGAGGGCCAGCAGCTCGCCTTCGGCGGGCAGCCGCTTCATCGGCCCGCAGAAGGTATCGGCGACCAGGATTCCGGCACATCCCACTTCAGCCATGATCGGGCCCTCGTTTCGCCGCGCAACGAGAATCATCCCCTGGAACCGGCGGCACGACCAAGCCGGCGGCCGCGGGCTCAGGGGGTGTGGTTTGCGGCCTCCAGGGGCAGGTCCTCCGCATGCTCGAACCGGACGGTGACGCCGCGCTGGCGCAACGCCGCCAGGTCTTCCGGCGTGGTGGCGGTATCGGTGATCACCTCATGAATCTGCCCGATGTCCAGCGCCTTGCAGAGCGCCCGTTGACCGAATTTCGTATGGTCCACCAGCAAGATCACGCGGGCCGCCTCGGCGGCCACGATCTGCTTGATGCGGAACACCCCCAGCGACGACTCGAACGTGCCCTCGGCGGGCAGGAAGCCCTTGGTCGAGAAAAACGCCCGGTCCACGTAGTAGCGGCGGCCCTCCTCTTCCGTAGCCGGACCGGCGAAGCAGGCGCTGATCGGATCGAACTGCCCGCCCAGGCAGAAGACCGTGTTTCCCGTGGCCCGCCCGAACTCCATGCACACCAGCGGCGAGTAGGTCACGATCGTCAGGCCCTGCATTTTCTTGGCCAGGTGGCGGGCCAGAATCATGCACGTCGTGCTGCCGTCGAGAAAAATCGTCTGGCGGGGCCCGATCTCCGCCGTTGCCACCCGCGCGATCTGCTCCTTCTCCAACCGATTCACCTGCAAGCGCTGCTGGACGGGCGATTCGTAGAGGTGTTCCGGGGCATGGGTGGTTTGTATCCCTCCGATGGTCTTGATCAAACCGCGTTGCCGGACGAGCTTGTCCACGTCGCGGCGGATCGTCATCTCCGACACGCCCAGCAGCTTGGCCAGGTCTTGATAGGAACAGGCGCCGACGGAGTCGACGTAGTCCATGATGGCGTTCTGACGTTCTAAGGGGGGCATAATGGGACTTGGCTTGAGAAGAGCGGCGGAGTAATGTGAAACAGGCGTCCGCGTCGCGCCAGTCCTTAATATATTCCTCGGCGCAGCCCCTGTCAACAGTCCGTGTAACACAAAATCTTGTTCCGGAGTTATCGCAGTAACGTGCTTACCCGCTGGGAGATATGGCGATTATTGCGCAGCGAATCTTGTTCTTAACACCTATCTCCCACCCCTGGGAATGCCAGCAACTTGACAATAAATCGCGGAATATGTAAACTAATAACGTCTTGGATCTTATCATGAGCATGACAGCCAAACAGCGGATGCTGACTGCCCTGGACGGCGGCATCCCGGATCGCCTCCCGGTAACGACCCACTTTCTCATGCCCCAGTTCCTGGACGCGTGCATGGGGGGCATGTCGGAGGACCAGTTCTTCGACACCTGCGGCTGGGACCCCATCACGTACACGACGCCACACCGTCCCGACTCCGGCGGCAAGGAGTATTACGACCCGGACCAGGCCGCGCCGGGCTTTCTGGAGAGCCGGCGGGTCGCCACGGACGATTGGCGGGTGGAGTTGGAGCCGCTTGCGGGCCACCCCCACCCCGCGACCCGCTACCGCTTCGTCACGCCCAAGGGCAACCTGACGATGGTCCTGGAGACCGATCCCTATACGGCGTGGGTGGCCGAGCCGCTGGTGAAGGAGAAACGCGACATCGAGTTGATCGGCGAGTATGTCACCGCCCCGAAGTGCGACGTGGCCGAGGTCAACCGGGTGGCCGCGGCCTTCGGCCAACGGGGGCTGGTCCGCGGTTACATCTGCTGCTTCGACGTCTTCGGCCAGCCGGGGACCTGGCAGGACGCGACCTGCCTGGCGGGCGTCGAGCGGATGATCATGGAGACCTACGACGACCCGGCCTGGGTCCACGAGTTTCTCGCCATCCTTTGGCAGCGGAAGAAGGTCTTCGTCGAGTCCTTGGCGGGGGCCCGCTACGATATCCTCGAGCTGGGCGGGGGCAGCGCCTCCTCCTCGGTGATCTCGCCGCGGATCTTCGCCGAGTTCGTCGCCCCCTACGACGGCGAGTTGATCGCCCTGGCGCACCGCGCCGGCCAGCGGATCTCCTACCATACCTGCGGCGGCATGATGGCCATCCTCGGCAGCGTGGCGGCCATGAAGCCCAACGCCATGGAGACCTTCACGCCGCCGGGCATGGGCGGCGATGCCGACCTGGCCGAAGCCCGCCGTCGGATCCCGCGCGACATCTGCATGATCGGCGGCTTCGACCAGTTCCATTTCTTCAAGGGTTGCACGGCCGAGCAGACCCGCGCCGAGGTCCGCCGCTGCTTCCAGGCGGCCGGTTCCCAGGGTGGCTATATCCTTTGTCCTTCCGACAACTTCTTCGATGCCGAGCCGGAACTGGTCAAGGCCTTCGCCGACGAAGCGCGGAAGTGCGCTTATCCCAACCATCTCCGGGCCGATCATGCCGCTTGAGTCGATCGATCACATTCTCCGCGCCTGCCGCGAGGGCGGCTATGCGGTGGGCTACTTTGAAAGCTGGAACGTCGAGTCGCTCCAGGGCGTGTTGGACGCCGCCGAGCAGACGCGCTCGCCGGTGATCCTCGGTTTCAACGGCGAGTTCCTTTCCAGCCCTGGCCGGCGGACCCCCGAGCGCTTGGCCCTCTACGCGGCCCTCGGCCGGGCGGCCGCCGAGACCGCCACGGTGCCTTGCGGGCTGGTTTTCAACGAGTGTCCCGATGATCAGCGGGTCCTGGAGGCGGTCGATGCCGGTTTCAACCTCGTCATGCCGGTGGCCGGCGACTCCGCGGACGACTACCGGGACCGCACCCGGCGGATCGTCGCCTACGCCCACCGCCGCCACGTGGCCGTCGAGGCCGAATTGGGCGAGTTGGACTGCGGCGCCTCCGGACACGCCGACGGCAACGGGCAGCAGACCGATCCCGAAGCGGCCGAACGCTTCGTCCGCGAAACGGCCGTCGATCTCCTGGCCGTCAGCGTAGGGAACGTCCATATCCACCTCGGCGGCCAGCAGGACCTCGACCTCGGTCGTCTGGCCGCCATCCGCGGGCGGGTCGCCGTCCCCTTGGTCCTGCACGGCGGCAGCGGCATCACCCCGCACTCCCTCGTCGAGGCCGTCCGCCTGGGAGTGGCCAAGGTGAACTACGGGACGTATCTGAAGCAGCGCTATCTGCAAGCGGTGCGGGCCACCCTGGCCGAGGACCGCGCCAATCCGCACGAGTTGCTGGGGATGGGAGGCCCGCACGACGTCCTGGTCGCCGGCCGGCTGGCGGTCCGCGACGCCGTGTTGGAGCGGATCGAGCTGCTGGGCTGCTGCGGCCGGGCCTGAACGAAAATGGGGTCGGGAGCTTCTTCGGACCGAGAACACACTGCCGACCTCTTCTTCTTTTCGATCGTCGCCGCCCAGTGGTAGTGGACAGATCGAGGCCAAAGCGGTAGATTCTTGCTATGCCACGACGTTTACGAGTTGCCGGCGGCGGACACGCCGAGCGCGTGCTGAATCGGGCGGCGGGGCGTGACCGAATCCGCCCCTCCTTTAGTCCACGCGGAGGATGGTTATGCGAAGAGCGCTAATGGGGTCTGCTCTGCTGTTAGCATTGTGCGGCCGAGCTCTCGGCAATACGGGCGTCTTCTTCGGCTCCGGCCATAGCCTGCAATTGGTCAAGTCGGCCGATGTTCAGATGGTTTCCGAGGACGTGACGATTACGCCCGTGTGCGGGCTGTCCGCCACGGCACACTCGGTCGAATTTCGCTGCGTGTTCGTGCTGAAGAACCTGTCGGCCAAGCCGGTGAAAATCCAGGCCGGTTTTCCCTTGGACCGTCAGACGGATGGCCCTCGGCGGCCACCATCCGACGACACCGACGAAGTGCTCTCTTACCACTTCATCGCGCGCGACGCCAACAATACCTATCACGTGCGATACCTCGCCGACATCCGAAACAAGTATCCCGACCTCTTCTTGTGGGACATGACCTTTGCGGCCGGCGAGACGAAGACGCTCCACGTCGGCTACATTCTGCCCATGTCGTTCGCCGGGGGCACCACGCGCAAGCTGGACGACCCGGAGAAGATTCTCAATCCGCAGTACGAGAAACCGTGGCACGCGCGGATCGAAGGGTGCATGGTGGTGTTCTTCTCCTACATCACCGAGACCGGGCAATCGTGGGCCGGGCCGATCAAGAAGGCGACCTTCCGCGTCCGCAACACGGTCTTTGAGGATGGTTTGCGGAGGTTCCCCGAGTATGTGGGAGGCAACCCGGCGGACCTTTCTCCCGGCATGGCAATGCCCGTGGAAGGCCCCGCCCCGGCCGATGCCGGACCGATGCCTGGGAGCGGTTTTGTTGGGGGAATGAAGCTCGGGGCGGTGTATCCGCGCATTTCGCCCGCGGGATGGAAGACGGCATACATCCCGGAGCTTCCCCCGGGTGCGCCGAAGCCGTTCTATGAGCCGGACGGCATCGCCTGGAAATTCGAGAACTACAAGCCGGGGCCGCCGCTGGAATTTACCTACTACCTCGTGGGATTCCCGGAAGCGGCGGCCGACTGCGAGCCCTGGGTGCGGCAGGTGTTGGGCAAGACGCCGACCAAGGCGGACGTGCTGGAATTGCGCGAAATCACCGCCGCCTTTTTCGGCGTCGCGCCGCAAATCGCCTCGGTAAAGCGTCTTGCCCAGCAGCAGGTCTGGTACAATTCGCAAAGCAAGCTGCGCGAGTCCGAACTGAGCGGCCCGCGACGGGCCGTCCTGGCACGTCTGGCGACGATTGCCGACGGCCAGAAGAACGCGCCGGGCAGCCCCGTCCGCACAGCCCCTCCGCCGACAGCCCAAGAGCCCGGGCTCCGGGATACCCTCAAAGGCCACGCCCTACAGGTGACGGTCGTGGCGTTCAGCGCGGATGGCAAGACGCTGGCTTCGGGCAGTTGCGACGGGACCGCAAGACTCTGGGACGCGGAGACCGGCAAAAACACCGCGACCCTCAGCGGACATTCCAACGCCGTCCTGGCCGTCGCCTTCAGCCGCAACGGCAAGACCGTTGCGTCGGCAGACTGGAACGGCACAATCAAACTTTGGGACGCGGCCACGAGCAAGAACATCGCCACCATCAACGGGCACAAGGAACGCGTTAACTCGGTGGCATTCAGCCGGGATGGCAAGACGCTGGCCTCGGGCAGTTGGGACGGGACGCTCAAGCTCTGGGACGTTGCCAGCGGGAAGAACACGGCCACGCTCAAGGAAAACCTCGTCAATTGTGTGGCCTATAGCCCCAACGGCGAAATCCTGGCCTCGGGGGACCACGGCAGCACCGTGAACCTCTGGGACGCGGCCACGCGCAAGAACATCGCGACTCTCGGTGGGCATGAATGTGTCTTCTCGGTAGCGTTCAGTCCCGACGGAAAGACCCTGGCCGCCGCCAGTGGAGACATGACCATCAAACTCTGGGATATCGCCACCGGCAAGAACACCGCCACGCTCAACGATACCCATTGTGTCCTTTCCGTAGCGTTCAGCCCGGACGGCAAGACCCTGGCTTCGGGGAGTCAGGGCAAGACGATCAAACTTTGGGTCGTGACCAGCGGCAAGAAGATCGCCACCCTCGGCAGCCGCATCTCCTGGGTCGATTCCCTGGCCATGAGTCCCGATGGCAAGACGCTGGCCTCGTCAGGCAACAGCGACAACACAATCAAGCTCTGGAACGTGAACGCGGCCAAGGAAGCAAGGTAGCCGTTTACGGTCCCGTGTTGACACGTCCCAACCCAGGCGGTAGATTCGTGACCGTCACGCACGCATCGCTTTCACGGGGCGCATCGCACCGCCGGAAGCGGCCCCTCGTAAGGCTCCCAACCCGTTTCTCATGTCGCTCTCCGAGCAACACCTGGACGACGCAGTAACCCGGCACGCCCATCAGAATTTCGTGCGGCTCTTCCTGGGCGAGACGGTGGGGGAGGCCCTCCAGCGGTTGCAAAATAGCCGGGTCGAAGGCCGCATCATCTACTTCTACGTGGTCGATGCCGAGGACCGGCTCCAGGGCGTGATCCCCACGCGGCGCCTGCTGCTGAATCCGCCGCAGACGCCGCTGGCCGACATCATGGTGCGGCAGGTCATCGCCCTGCCGGCGACGGCGACGCTCTCGGACGCCTGCGAGTTCTTCATTCTGCACCGCCTGCTGGCCCTGCCCGTGGTCGACCCGCAGCGGCGCATCCTCGGCGTGCTGGACGTGGAATTGTACACGGAGGAGATTTCCGATCTGGTGCGGCAGGAAGAGAACGAAAACATCTTCCAGCTCGTCGGCGTGCGGTTGGCGGAGGGTCCGCGGGCGTCGGTCGCGGCGGCCTTCCGCGGGCGCTTCCCCTGGTTGCTCTGCAATATCGCGGCGGGGCTGGCCTGCGCCGCCGTGGCGGCCATGTTCCGGCACGTCCTCAACGAGGTCATCGTGCTGGCGATGTTCATCCCCGTGGTCTTGTCCCTGGCCGAGAGCGTCAGTATCCAGTCGCTCACGCTGGCCCTCCAGGCTCACCAGCCGGGGAGGTTTTCCCGCCGCGCGATGCTCGAGCGCCTCCGCCGCGAAGCGATGGCGGGGCTCGCGTTGGGGCTGGCTTGCGGCGGGCTGGTCGGCCTGGCGGCGACCGTCTGGCGCCCCGCCGCCCGCGTCGCCCCGGTCATCATGCTCAGCATCGCGCTGTCCATCACGACGGCCACCGTGCTGGGCCTGTCGGTGCCGGTTGCCCTGCGGGCCGCGCGGCGCGACCCCCGCGTGGCCTCCGGGCCGATCGCCCTGGCCATGACCGACGTGGCCACGCTCATCTATTATCTGGGGCTGGCCGCGTTGATGCTGCGGTGATGCGAAGGGTCCCCTCTCCCTCCGGGAGAGGGTTAGGGTGAGGGCCGCTTACGGCGCTAGCTACATTACCGCGATTGCGCGCCTCCTCGGAGCCCTCATCCCCGACCCCTCTCCCAAAGGGAGAGGGGAGGAGTGGCCACGGGTCCAGTTCAATACTGCGCCATCACCGTGTAACGCTTCGCTTCCGGGGCGGGGATGCGAATCCACTCCTTGTCCGCGTCGAAGTCGCTCCAGGCCGCGCCGTTAACGGTCGCCGACTTGATCCGCCCCTGCGCCGGATGGCGAAAACGGATCAGCAGCGCCTTGGGCTGCCGCCGCGCGGGCATGTCCACCGTGGCGACAATCCGGCCGGCGGCCGCATGACTTTCCATCGTCATCGACAGCATGCCGTAGCACGTCGGGGCGCGCTCGATGCTGATCCGCTTGCCATCCTCCAGCCAGCGGCGCGGCGTGGCGGAGAGCAACAGCAGCGTGTTGTCGTCGCGCTCCTGGATGAGCATGTTGCGGAAGAGCTCGAACCACGTGCCGTCGGTGCTGGGCGGGCCGAAGAATTGTCCCCACGTCCAACGGTGCTCGACGGGCTCGAAAACCGAGTGACTGAAGGCGCAGGCCATGCCGCTGTAGAAATCGCGGATCGCCGCCTTGGGGTCGTCGCGGAGCAGGTAGACCGTCGCCTGCGGGTTATAGATGGGCTCGTTGGCCATCCCCCAGCCGTGCAGGAAGAGGTTGTCCTCGTGGTCGTCCAGGAGGAATTGCGTCAGGGGGTCATCGGCCCGCAGGGCCTTCAGCCGCGGCAGGTGCATGGCGCCGCTGTCGACGTCGGTGGGATACCACTGGTCGAAGCGCCGGCCGGCGGAGAGGGCTTCGCACGGGACGTAGGGCGTCCAGGTGTGGTCGCGCAACTGGACCAGCGGCGAGCGGACGCTGGCGGCGGCGAAGCCGCGGCGGACGGCGAGCTGGAAGCGGCGGGCGGCGTCCAGGGACGTTTGCCCGCGCGGATGCCCGACTTCCCGCAGCACTTGCCCGAGCAGCTCGACGCCGGCATAGAAGTAGGCCTGGCTGAAGGCCCAGTAGCCCTCCCCGGTGCCGTCGTTGAGTCGCGTATTGATCAGTCCGGCGGCCGGGCCGCGGCGTCGCGCCGCCTTGTCCATTTCGGCAAGGCACCAGTCCAGCGCCTTGAGCGTCGGTGGCAGCAGCCGCTGGAGCGACTGCTGGTCGCCGGAGAGCCGGTAGTGCTGCGCCACGGCGTAGAGCATGCCCGGCGTGTAGACGCCCCAGTTGGCGACGCCTTTCAGGTGGCCGTCGGGCTCTTGGTTGTTGCGGAAGATGGCCAGCAGTTCTTCCTCCGCCACCTGAGGATAGCCGCGGAGGTCGTAGAGCATGTAATCGACATAGACGGCCTGGTTGACCGGCCAGGGCGTGCCCGTTTGGGCATAGGCGAAGTTCGAGTAGGGCAGGTCGATGGGCACTCCCGGTTCCTCGCCGCCGTGCCGTCGCGGCAGCCGCAGGGCATGCCACAGGTTGGCGCGGAAGAGGTCGTTCACCGCCGCCTCGGGCACCTCGATCCGCACACCGCGGGTGAGGTAATCCGACCAGAATTTCAGCGTCTCGGCCCGCGCCGCCGCGGCGTCGATCGCCAGCAGGCGAGCCCGGTCCTTCGCCGCCACCAGCGGCGAAGGGAGCTTGAGGACCAGTTCCGCCGAACCGCTGGCGGGCAGATCCACCTTGACCGGAAGCTGCACCGTGTACCACCGCCCGCCGTCGGCCGTCCGCTGCGACACGCGCGGCGGCAGCCAGCGGAAGGCTTTGCCTTCCAGGGAGAGCAAGGCGGCGCGATCACCGCTCTGCTGGCAGAGCAGTGCGCGGCCATCCCCCTGCGTCTCGACCGCCGGCGCGCCGGCGGTCGCCAGCAGGCGCTCGTGGGTGATCGTGAAGGCGACCGTCCGGGCCGCGCCGATCAGGTTGGTCAGCCGGAGCGTCTGGAGGAGCGTCATGGGGACGTCGCCGCGCCGCGTGGCCGGCGGACCGTCCAACGGATAGGCCCATTGCTCCACCTCGTAACGCACCCCGTCCTTCTCGAACACGCTGGCGATCACCGGCAGGCCGTCGGCCAATCGCTGCCGCCGGTAGCTCCGGGCGTCGGCGAAGTCGAATGCCAGGCGGAAGTGGTCGCGATTGCCGTAGTCGTTCCACACGCCGGCATAACGCGTCACCCCGAACTTCCACAACGAACTGTCCCAACTCAGACAGACGACGTGGCCGGGCGCCGGCTGCGATGCCCGCTGGTATGTCGGGCTGCCCATGTCTTCCCAACGGGCCTTATACTGCTGGTAGCTGGCCTCGGGCTCGGCGTGCACCTGGTCGAGGATGCGGCGGCCTTGGAAGGCGGCCAGTTCCTTGCGGTGCTCGGCCAGCGGCAGCGGCCTCTCGCCAACGGCCAGGTACAGGTCCAGCGCCGGGATCCAGAAGGCCTTGTTCCGCAGCAGTTGCTCGATCGTGACCGTGAACCCCCCGCCGCCCTCGTCCCATTGCACCGTCAAGCGACGGGGATCCTGCTGGAAGACGAAGTCGCCGCGGAGCCGCCGGGCCGTGTCGGCGTCGCTGAGATTGAGCAGATCGATCCAGATGGGGTTGAGCTTCTCGATCTGCGGCTGCGGGGTGGGCCGCTCGGCATAGCGGAGCACGACCACGGCAGGCTCGTCGAGGGGCCGGTCGCCCGCCGGCTGGAGGCCGTCGGCGCCGAGGATTTCAAGCTGCTGGCCGGAGAGCCGCAAGTGCCGCCCGGCCGCCGCTGCCGAGGCACTGCCGCGGGAGAAACTCACCTTGAGTTGCGCCTGCTTGGCTTTTTCTCCCCCGGCCCTTGCGGCGGGCCCCTGGCCATGCGCCGGCGGCGAGGCCAGGGCGACGGCCAGAACGAGACACGTTGCGATAGGACGGTGAAAAGCTTGGTAGCTGCGATCGTTGCTCATGGGACGCCTCCTCTGCCCCCCACCATAGCCGAACCGCTGGCGGCGGTCAAGAATCTGCCTGGCGAGGATTTGCCTGGCGAGCTGATTTGCATCAGCGCGGCGGCGGGCCGCTAATCCCGCCGCGTGCCCAGCGGGCTGTCGGAGTGCTTCTGGGCGTTGTACCAGGCGCGCCAGGCGGCGACGTCGAAACCGTAGTTCTGCTTGGTCAGGGCCACCAGGGCATCGAGCACCCCCTGGTTCTGCTTCGGCACTTTGTAGATCTTCGTGGAGCTGCCGGCGCTCAGGCCCGGCCCGCCGATGCCCGGGGCGATCTGGCCGCCGGGGCCCTTGCCGAAGGTGGAACTCATGCCGCCTCCCGGATTGCCGGTGGTCACCTTGTATGAGTGCACGGTGACCAGGGCGTCGATCAGGGGCCGGATGGAGGTGGGGTCTTTCATGTAGCTCAGCGCCACGCCGGCCCGATTCACCAGCACGTTGTTCTTGCTGTGCAGATAGCTGAGGTAGCCGGGGACAAGGTCGTCGTGTTTCATTTTCGCCAGGCATTCCAGGGAGCTCAGCCGCACTTCGTCCTCATCATCTTGCATCGAGGCATTGGCCAGCACCTTGCGGGCCGTCGGGGCGTCGATCTTCGACAAGACCTCGACGTACATGAGGCGGACCGCCACGTCGCCGTCGTTCTTCAGGCCCTTGCCCAGGGCGGTCACGGCCATCGGGTCGGTGATGGCGGCGATGTTGTGCCGCGCCTCCTGGTCCCTCTTCTTGCCCAGCCAGTTCCGCCACATCTTGAGCTTCCACTGCCACTCTTTCTCGGCTAGCTCGACCTTCCGCTTTTCCTCGGCCACCTCGATCTCTTGGGGAGTCAGCCAGCGGCCGAGATAGAGCCGGCGGCCTTCCTTGTCCATGGTCTCTTGGTGCGTCTGCCATTGGCCATCGATGAGGCTTTGATGCAGGGCATGGTGGGCCGGGGCGTTGTTGGGATCCAACTCGATCACCCGCTCCAGATGCGTCTTCCGCTGCGTTTCCAGCCGATGTTGCCGGCACCACTCGGCCAATTCCCACTGCCCGGCGGCCGTGTCGGGATATTGCCCGCGGACACGCGCGTATTCCGCCTCGTCGGGCGAGAGCTTGACGACCTCTTTGACCTGCGCCGCGTCCAGTGTCACCTTGCCGCCCGAGGTCAACTGGATCTGGTACTGCTGCGGATGCGGGTCGTCGCGATTGAGCCACTCCCCCTCGATCCGGCCGCCGTTGGCCAGTTGGAAGACCTCGGCATCGGCCGCCGGACATGCGGCGGTCCAGAGCCCCGCCGCCCACAGCGCAACGGCCAAACCGCCCCACACCCGCGCCGCACTCCCCCCGCGCCTCGTCCCCTGGTTCATGGCAGGTTCCTCTGTTCCAGTGCCTTGTAGTAGTATAGCGAAATCGGGTAGCGCCGGGCAACCAGAATCCCCTCAGAGTGCGGGTTTTTCGGAAGATAGCGCTAAAAGTGGGGTCGGAGGGAAGGGGGAGGGCGGAGGGTGGAAGGGGGAAGGACGGCCGGCCTCCTAATCCCTAATCGCCAATCCCTAATCCCTAATCCGTGGTGACTTCCCTCCGTATCCGGCGCGCGTGAACACAACGTCTTTCCCCGTAATTGGTTATGTTATGCTGAAGCATAACCTACGCGGGGGCGGACCGCCTGCGCCGCGCGGCCGGGAATCACCAAAGCACCCCGGCGGAAAAGCACGAAATAAGTACCAGGATCGCCGTCTCTCCTCCGACAAGGCATAGGGCCATGTTCCGGCTGCTGTTGATCGTCCTGGTGGTTGCCGTGGCGCTGGGTGGGTGGTATGTCCACGGCCACTACACGATTGACGTCCGCCGCAACGGCGACGGCGGCATCGAGTCGGTCAAGTTCGTGCCCCTGGCCGGCCGCGGCGTCGAGGCGGCGGACGATTCCGCCGACGTGCCCCCCGCCCCGGCACGCGCCACCATCCGCATCGCCACCTTCGATGTGGACGGGCTGGATGAAAACAAGCTGGCCAACCACACCGTCAGCGACACGCTGGTCCGCGTCCTGCCCCACTTCGACGTGATCGCCTTGCAGGGCATCCGCTCGAAGAGTCGCGGGCTGCTGGTCCACCTCGTCGAGCAGGTCAACGCCACCGGCCGCAGCTACGACTTCGCCACCGATGCGGCGGCCCTGCGCGACGGCCCGGCCCAGTACAACGCCGTGCTCTTCGACCGTGCCAGCGTCGAGTTGGACCGCTCGACGGTGCATTTTGTCGGGGACCCAACCGGGTCTTTTCGTTACAAGCCGCTGGTGGCGGCGTTTCGCGTCCGCGGGCCGATCGCGGCCGAGGCCTTCACCTTCACGCTCATCGACGTGCAGACCGATCCGAAGCGCGTGGCCGCCGAGGTGGACTTGCTGGCCGCCGTCTTCCGCGCCGTCCGCGACGACGGCCGCAATGAAGACGACATCATCCTCCTGGGCGACCTGGAGGTCGATCACCGGCATCTCGGCCAATTGGGCCGCGTGCCCAATCTCACCGCGGCCGTGACCGCCGCGCCCACCACCACCCGCGGCACCCGAGTGGCCGACAACATCCTCTTCGACCGCCGCGCCACGGTCGAGTTCACCGGGCGTTCGGGCGTGTACGACCTGATGCGGGAATGCGACCTCTCCTTGCAGGCCGCGCTGACGGTCTCCGAGCACCTGCCGGTGTGGGCCGAGTTCAGCGTCTACGAGGGCGGCCAGCCGGGTCACGTGCCCTGAGCCGCGCCGTCTACCCGTGCCACGGCTGTATCAGCCGTGCCCTGGGCACCTCAGCCGTCGCAACTCCAGCACGGCTGACACAGCCGTGGCACGCGATGAATAATCCGCATTGGTCCGGCAATTCTCGTCCCCGGGCCGCCGCTGTGCGTCCGACGAGGCGGTTGTTTGGGAAGGATATTCCGATTATGCTGGTTGTATGGGGCATAGGTCCTGTCCGCGTTGGAGGCATTGTAGCGCCGGTATCGACTTTGCCGACAATAACGTAAAGGGGGCCTTGCGCGCCGGCGGACCGTCCCCTTCGCCCGCCCCAACGGAAGCGTTGCTTGACGAGCAGGGCCGCGGCGTGGTTGCGGTCACGGGCTCCACGAACGGGCAAGGATGCCCAAGGGTGCAAAATGCGTCACCTGCTCCATATCGTCTGTGGCGCCTGGCCTCGAGGCTTGGCGTTGGGGCTGGGGCTGAAGATCATGGCCCTCGGTTTCGTTGCGCTCTCGGGCGGGTGTGCGGCCAGCCGGCAGTCCCCCTGTGCGGTCGGTTCGACACCGGCGGCGGTCTACCAGCCGGCGCCCGCGGCTGCTAACTTGCCGGGCAGTGCCGGTCTGCAGCAGCCCGTTGCACTGCTGGACGAGCCGGCAGTGGCGCCCCAGCCCACGGACCCGGCCTTGCCGCCGTCCGGCGCACCGGTCATCCAGGCACAGTATGCGGCGCTGCAAGGACCTTTTCAACCAACCGCCGCCGCGCCACCGCCGGCGTTGCAAGGACCATTCCAGCCAACCGCCGCCGCGCCGCCGCCGGAGAGGTTGCCGGCCGTGCAGGCGGTCCCGGCGGGAATGTCTCTTGACCAGGCGATCGGCGCGACCCTGCTGGCCGATCCCAAGATTCGCGCCGGCCTGGAAGCGATCCACCAGGCCAATGCCGATTTGCTGACCAATTCGCTGACTCCCAACCCCACGCTCCAAGTGATGGGGCAGTACCTGCCGTTGCGACCCTTCACGCCCACCATGCCCGGCGGACCCTCGGAGTTCGACGTGCAAGTGGGGTATCCGATCGACTGGTTCCTGTTTGGCAAGCGGGCGGCGGCCATGGCCAGTTCCCGGCTGGGGGTGCGCCAGTCCGAGGCCGATTACGCCGACCTGATCCGGCAGCGTGTGACCGCGACGGCGACGGCCTTTTACGACGTGCTGCAAGCCAGGTCGCTGTTGGAATTGGCCCGCCAGGACACGGAAAACCTGAGCCGCCTGGAGGCGGTCACCCGGCGGGCCGTGGACGCCGGGGGCCGGCCGACGGTCGAGCTGAACCGCGTGCGTTTGGACCTGCTCAAGAGTCAGCAGGACCTGCGGGAAGCGGACTCGGCCCTGGCGGTGGCCAAGGCCAAACTCCGCGCCCAGTTCGGCCGCGCCGATCCCGACCCGGCCTTCGACGTGGCCGGCGATCTCGACGCGTCCGTGACGGCGGAACCGCTGGGCATCGAGGAGTCCTTTGCCATCGCCCAGGAGAACCGCCCCGACATCCAGTCCTTGCGCACACAGGTGGCCAAGGCCCAGGCGGACGCGGTGGTCGAGCAGCGAAAGGCCTATCCGCAGATCACGCCCATGTTCGGCTACACCCGGCAGTTCGAGACGCCCTTGGGTTTTCCCGACGCCCCCTCCTGGGTCGCTTCGGTCACCACGCCGTTGCCCTTGTTCGACCGCAACCAGGGCAACCGGGAGAAGGCCCAATCGGTGGCGGCGCAAAACTCCTGCAATTTGCAGGCCGGGGTAGTCGATCTGCGGGCCGAGGTCGAAGAAGCGGCGCGGAACCTCGCCACCGCCTACCAGACGGCAAAATCGGTCGCCCAGGAGCAGGTGCGACTGGCGGCCGAAGTCCGCGACAGCATCACCAGGGCCTACGACGTCGGCGGCCGACCCCTGATCGACGTGTTGGACGCCCAGCGCAGCTTCCGGGACACCTATCGGCTCTATATTTCCAGCCGGGCCGACTATTGGCGGGCCCTTTACAAGTACAACGCGGCGATTGGCAAACAAGTTGCCCAATGACAGCGTAACCGTTCCTGGGGACTGTCCCAATTTTCGTCCGACGAAAATGGGACTCTCCCCTTGGGCGGAAGCAAGCACAGGCAGGTTTTCCCCATGACGAACATCCCCATGGACAACCCGGCCCCGGAACGTGAACCCGCCCCGAACGCGGCGGAGCCGCCGCGCCCGCAGACGCCGCCCCGCGCCTGGCGCGATCGTGCCAGCCTGGCGATTCAATTGGCTTTGGCGCTGGCCGTGGCGATCGGCATCCTGGCGTACTTGAGGTGGGGAGGCGGGCACGCCAGCGGGCCCGACGAGGGAGAACACGCCTCTCGGCCCGCGGAGCCCGTTTCTGTCGCCTCCGCGCGGTCGATCCGCGTCCAGCCGGGCACGGCCCTGGACCGCGAACTTCACGTGGCCGAGGCAAGGTCCGCCTGGCTCACCTCGCCGATCCTGCCCGTGACCGGGGCCGTCCTGGCCAGCCTGCGTCCCGGCAAGGAAGTGGCCCATGACGCCTGGCAATTCGCCACCCCCGATCTGTTGAACGCCTTTTCCGACTGGCAGAAGGCGGTGGTCGACATCCAGTATCAGGAGACCCAACTCAAGGCGATTCGCGATCTGAACGAGTCGCGGGTGGCCGCCCAGAAGGAGGTCGTGGCCCGCATGGAGAAGCTGGTGGCCGCAGGAACGGACACGCAGAAAGACCTCGTTGCCGAACGGACCAACCTCATCCAGTTCCAGATTCAAGGCCGCAAGGACATTCGCGATCAGGAGGAGGCCTGGCAGGTAGCCCGGCGGACCGAGGCCACGCTGTCGCGGCAGCTTCAGCAGGCCGGCCTGGAGCCGACCATGCTCCGCTCCGCCGCCGCCGAGGGCGACATCGTGGTCGCGGAAGTGCCGGAAAGGCTCATGGGCATCGTGAAGCTCGGCATGACGTGCGAGGTGCGTTTCTACGCCCTGCCCGCGCAGGTGTTCCACGGCAAGGTGTCGGGCATATCGCCGGTGATCTCCAAGGACAAGCGCATGCTGAACGTGCAGTTCATCGTGAAAGACCCCGAGGGCACGCTTCGACCGGGCATGTTCGCGGAGGTGGGAATGGGAACGGACAAGCGGCAGTCGCTCCTCATGCCGGCCGACGGCGTGTTGCACGTGGGGGACAAGGATTACGCCCTGGTCGCGGCCGAACCGGGAATCTGGCGGATCGTCGAGGTGCAAGTCGGCGAGTTGCAGGAGTCGGGCGCGGAGGTCGAGGTCCTGGCCGGCCTGAAGGCCGACGACCGCGTGCTGGGCAAGGGGGCCATCCTGCTCAAACCGGTCGTCGTCCGCTGCCTGCAAGGGACGGACGCGACGGCCAACGCCGCCACGGCCGCGCATCCTCCGCAGGGAGGCGGCGGCCGATGAACCTCGTCATTCAAACCGCCCTCCGCTTGCGGTGGGTGGTCTTGCTCTTGGCGCTGGGAATGGTGGGCTGGGGCGTCTGGGCCTTCACCCAGCAGCCCATCGACGCCTATCCCGATATCTCCGCCCAGATGGTGCAAGTCATCACCTTATATCCGGGCAAGGCGCCCGAGGACGTCGAGCGCCAGGTCACGATCCCCATCGAGAACGCGATGCTCGGGGTCCCCCGCGTCGAGACGGTCCGCTCGCGAACCATCTTCGGGCTGTCCCTGGTGCAATTGGAATTCGAGGAGGGTACCGAGGGGTATTGGGCCAGGCAGCGGGTCACGGAACAACTGGGAGACGTTAGCCTGCCCGACGGCGTGCAGCCGCAACTCGGACCGTACTCGACCGGCTACGGAGAAATTTACCGCTATGAGTTGGTTTCCGACGGCAGGCAGGATCTGATCGAATTGCGGACGCTCAACGATTGGGTCGTGATCCGTCGGTTGAAGTTCGTGCACGGCGTGGCCGAGGTGGCGAATTTCGGCGGACTGCAAAAACAATTCGCCGTCACCTTCAACCCGGCGCAACTGAAGCGCTGCGGACTGACGCTGAGCGACGTCGAGGACGCGATCAAGAAAAACAACACCGCCAGCGGCGGCAGCATCGTCTCCCGCGGCAGCATGTCGCTGGTCGTCCGCGGCAAGGGCCAAATCGAAAACCTCGACCAAATCCGCAACATCTTCATCAAGACCATCGACGGCACGCCCATTTTTGTCAAAGACATCGCCGCCGTCACGATCGACCACATGGTGCCCAACAGCATCTTCAGCAAGGACTATCAGGAGCCGTCGGTGGAGGGCATCGTGACCATGCGCAAGGGGGAAAATCCCTCGCGGGTGCTGGACGAACTCCGCGAGGCCGTCAAGGAGCTGAACGAGACGGAGATGCCGCCCGGAGTGCGGATCGTCTCCTACTACGACCGCACGCAACTCATCGACGCCACGCTCCACACCGTCACGCACAGCGTTTGCATGGGAATCACGCTGGTCGTGTTGGTGCTGATCTTCTTCCTCGGGCGGCCCTCGATGGCCCTGTTGGTGGCGATGACGATCCCCTTTGCCCTGGTGTTCGCCCTGGTCCTGCTCAACCTGGTAAAAATCCCCATCGGGTTGCTGTCCATCGGGGCCATTGACTTCGGCATTATCGTGGACGGGGCGGTCATCATGGCCGAGAACCTCGCCCGGCGGCTGGGCGAATCCGGGCGGCACGACGCCCGCGGCACCTTGGCCGTCATCCGCGGCGCCGCCCTGGATATGCAGCGGCCGGTCGTCATCTCCGTCGCGCTGATCATGGTGGCCTTCCTGCCGTTGTTGACCCTCACCCGGATCGAAGGGCTCCTCTTCCGTCCCATGGCGATGACTATTCTCTTCGCCCTGCTGGGCGGCTTGATCTTCGCCTTGGTGCTGGTGCCGGTGCTGGCGTCCTTTCTCTTCCGCCACGGCTACCGCGAGTGGGAGAATCCGCTGTTGCGCTGGTTCACTCCGGTTTATGCGTGGGCCATCCGGGGATTGCTCAACATGCGGTGGCTGGTGGGCACGGCGTCGATTGCCGCGCTGGCGTTGGTGCTGGCCGTGCTGGTGCCGCGGCTGGGGACCGAGTTCCTGCCGTACTTGGACGAGGGAACGATATGGGTGCGGGCGAATTTCCCCGAGGGGATGTCCCTGGAGCAGACCAGCGAGTACGGGCGGCGGCTGCGGGAGATGGCCCTGGAGCTGCCCGACGTGAAGTTTGCCATGGTGCAGGCAGGCCGCAACGACGACGGCACCGACCCCTTTCCGCCCAGCCGGATCGAGATGATGATCGGCCCCCGGCCGCGCCAACAATGGACGCAGTTTCGCAGCAAGCAGGAATTGATCGCCGCCCTGGGGAAGCGTTACCGGGAGCAATTCCCCACCACCCGCTTCAACTTCACGCAACCCATCATCGACATGGTCACCGAGGACAGCAACGGCACGTCGGCGAACCTGGCGGTGGAATTCACCGGCCCCGACTCCGAGGTGCTGTTGGGCCTGGCCCGGAAAACGGTCGAGTTGTTGAAGCGCATCCGCGGCGCCGCCGACGTGGCCATCGAACAGGAGGGGCCGCAGCCGCAACTGCTGATCGAACCGGACGACGCTCGCTGTGCGCGCTATAATGTCCGCAAGGAGGACGTGACGAAGCTGATCGACATGGCCATCGGCGGCGAGCCGGTCAGCACGCTTTACCAAAAGGAGCGGCGCTTCGACATCGTGGCCCGCCTCGACAAGCGTTCGCGGCAATCACCCCAAGCCATCGGGCGGCTGCCCGTCTATACGGCCGACGGCGTGCCCATCCCGCTGGCCGAGGTGGCCAACATCGCCGTGTGCGACGGCCAAACCCTCATCGGCCGCGTCAACAGCCGCCGCTGCATGACGGTCCGCTGCGACATCGTCGGCCGCGACCACGGCGGCTTCGTCCAAGAGGCCCAGGCGCGCTTCGGCCGCGCGATCGACGTCCCCCGCGGCTACCGCGTCGAGTGGCTGGGGATGTTCGAGAACCTCCAGCGCGCTTACAAGCACTTCATGGTCCTGATCCCCACGACCATCGCCGTCATCTTCCTCGTGCTGGTGGTGGCCTACGGGTCGTTCCGGGCGGCCTTCATCCTGCTGCTGCCCATTCCCTTCGCCTTCGCCGCCGGGGCGGTGGCCCTCTATTTCCGCCACATGAACCTCAACGTCTCCACGGGCGTGGGCTTCGCCACCCTCTTCGGCATCGCCATTATGGACGGCGTGCTGATGTTCAAAGGGATCAGCAAGCATCGCCTCGAGGGCGCCACGGTGGACGACGCCATCATCCGCGGCCGCGTCGACCGGCTGCGGCCGGGCCTGATGACCCTGCTGGTGGCCATCCTCGGACTGTTGCCCGCGGCCCTGGCCACCGGCCTGGGGTCCGACGTGCAGCGCCCCCTGGCCACCGTGATTACCTGCGGGCTGAGCGGCTCCGCGCTGATCACGCTGTTTATCACGCCGGTTTTCTATCGCATTTTCGTGCCGCCGCTGCCCGAATCGCGGCCTGCCCAGGCGCAAGCGCACGAACCCGCGGAGCCGTTGCCCGACGTCTCCGCCGTAGAAGTCATCGGACTGCTACAGTACCTCCACCAGCACGGCGACGAAGAGGCCGTCGTCCGCATTGCCGCCGACACCAATCGGGAGTTGGCCCACGTCGTCTTCATCGTCAGGGCGGCCGAGTTGCTGGGCTTCGCCAGCACCCTGCTGCACATGGCCGCCCTCACGCCTGAAGGAAGACGCTTCATCGAGGCGGCCGCCGAGGAGCGCAAGACCCTGTGGCGCGAGCGGCTCCTGGCCCTGCGCCTGTTTCGCGAAGTTTATGAACTCCTCCAGCAGCAACCGGACCGGGCCGTGGACTCGGATTTCGTCCTGGAAACGATCGTCATGTGCATGCCCTACGAGAACTACGAGAAGGTGTTCAACACGTTCATCCGTTGGGCGCGTTTCGGCGACCTGTTCCTCTACGACGAGGCCACGCAGCGGATCTCACTGCCCTGAGCGGCAAGACGCGCAATCTGCATAATTTGCGGGCACCCGTGGAAAAATGCCGCCCCTCGGGCGAACTTTTTTGGACCGGGAGACACTTTACTTGCGTACAGAGAGTTGTTGCCGCGGCTGCGGGAAATCCTTGGATCGCGGGGTGGGTTTTCCCACGGTTCAGGGCAGAATATCCATCCATGGTATTATAATGGTTAGCCCATGAGTAGTATAATGGCGGGCCCGCGGGCTGATTTTTGTCAGGAATAGTTGTTGAAATTCAAGGGGGCGTGTATATATTAAAGTGCTGGACGATTCACGCCGGCAACCTACCGCCGGCCGGGCGTGAATCCGCGGACCGGACCGCCCCGGCGGCACATCGAGGGTTGTCCGTCCCGCGCGCCGAAGGAGCACCCGATGCACACAGATTACCGCAATCCAGCCCTCCGGGAGCTACGGGATCAGCAGGTGCGGTTTGCGCCCCGCGAGAAGAAGCTCGAACAGGTCGCCCAGGCGGAAAAACTGCTCGGGGAACTGGATCCGGGGCGAATCTACACCTACGAATATCTCTGCTTCCGCATCACGAATTATCGCCCCGGGGCCTATCCCGACCTGAAGCTCACGGGCCGCGAGGCGGGGCACGACCTGCGGCTGTTCGTCGAGGACCTCTCCGACGCCGCCAACGTGCCGGCGGCCCTGGCCGGCGAACGCGTGCTGACCGTGGAAGAACTGGCCAAGCGATTCAGCGTCTCCACCAAGACGATTTCCCGCTGGCGCCGGCTGGGGTTGGTCAGCCGGCGGTTCGTCGTGGACGGCCGCAAGCGGGTGGGTTTCCTGGAGAGTTCGGTGGACCGGTTCGTGGAGCGGAACTCGGATCGCGTGCGCCGCGGCAGCCATTTCAGCCAGTTGAGCGAAGCGGAGCGGACGGAGATCATCCGCCGCGCCCAGCGCCTGGCCCGCGCCGGCGGCTGCCCCGCCGACGTTACCCGGCGGCTGGCGCGAAAGACCGGCCGCAGCCCCGAGACGATCCGCTACACGCTGAAGCAGTTCGACCAGGAGCATCCGGACCTGGCCATCTTCCCCGACAATCACGGGCCGCTCCGCCCGGAGACGCGGCGGAAGATCTACCAGCAGTACCATCGCGGCGAGTCGGTGGACGCCTTGGCCAGGCGGTTCTGCCGCACGCGGGCCAGCATCTACCGCATCATCGGCGAGACCCGCGCGCTGCGGATCGGCGAGCTGCCCTTGGACTATATCCCCAACGACCAGTTCGCCAAGGTCCTGCGGCACCCGAAGATCGAGCGCAAGGTGCTCGGTCCCATGCCGGCCAACGAGGAGGCGCTGAAGAAGGCGCGTTTGCCCAGCGGCTTGCCCCCTTACCTGGCGAGCCTCTACGAAGTGCCGCTGCTGACCCGCGCCCAGGAAGCCCACCTCTTCCGCCGCATGAACTACCTGAAGTACAAGGCCGGCAGGCTCCGCGGCAAGCTCGACGCCAGCCGGCCCAAGAGCAGCCTCATGGACCTCATCGAGAAGCACTACGACGAGGCGGTGGCCACGAAGAACCAGATCCTGCGGGCCAACCTGCGGCTGGTCGTCTCCATCGCCAAGCGGCACGTCGGACCGGCGGAAAACTTCTTCGAGCTGGTCAGCGACGGCAACATGTCGTTGATGCGGGCGGTGGAGAAATTCGATTTCGCCCGCGGCTACAAGTTCAGCACCTATGCCTCCTGGGCGATCATGAAGAACTTCGCCCGCACCATCCCCGACGAACATCGCCACCGCGACCGCTACCGGACCAGCCAAGCGGAAATGTTCGCCTCCACCGAAGACGACCGCTCCGACGTCTTTGAACAGGAGGCCTCGCAGACGCAACGCGAGGCGCAGGTGGACAAGATCCTCGACTCGCTGGACGAGCGCGAGCAAAGGATCATTATCAAGCGTTTTGGCTTGCAGCGGGGGCAAGAGCCGCTCACGCTGAAGCAAGTGGGGGCGGAATTGGGGGTGACCAAGGAACGGATCCGGCAGATTGAAGCCCGCGCTTTGAGTAAGCTGCGCAAGGTGGTGGAAGAGGAGAAGATCGAGTTCTCGGGGTAACGCCGGAGACACGAGGGCTGGGTAGGGTGGCCATGGCCCACCAGAATAGCAGGTTTTGGTGGGCCATGCCCACCCTACAATACGCCGCGCCATCGCGTTGAACCGGGGTTGTCAGGTCCTTCCCCTATCTGGTATCATCCTCTAGGGGCCTCATCGGAAGGGGGGCGCGGCGGGCGGCAGGCGATCCAGGGGGTGATCCATAGCAATGGGTAGTATGGTCGCCTTCTGGCGGGCGAGATGCGGTGGTTTCTCGCTGGCGATCTTTCCGCGGCCCGTTTTGCCCCTTCCCACCCTTGCGTCCTCCGGGAGATCGGTTATATTAAGAGGTTCGCGTGTGCAGGCTCGACCGGCTAGCGTAGCTCAATCGGTAGAGCAGTTGATTTGTAATCAACAGGTTGTGGGTTCAAGTCCCTCCGCTAGCTCGTCATGGAAACCCCTGGCGACGCTGTGTGGCTGCCGGGCCTCGTGCGCGTCGGATGGTCGGAGACGGTCTGCGGCGTGGGAAGTGTCCGCGCGCCGGCCACGCGGCGGGTAAGAGCAAAACGAAGGGGGGTTTCCCGAGTGGTCAAAGGGGTCAGACTGTAAATCTGATGGCAATGCCTTCGCAGGTTCAAATCCTGCACCCCCCAGTACAAATCAACAGCGCGTGGGACCCATGCGGGTGTAGCTCAACGGTAGAGCCATAGCCTTCCAAGCTATTTACGAGGGTTCGACTCCCTTCACCCGCTTCGTCGGCAGCGGAGAAGGGGCCAAAGAAAGAACAAATCCACGGTAACGAGGGCAAGGACATTCGGCTGCTGTAGCTCAGTTGGTAGAGCGCGTCCTTGGTAAGGACGAGGTCAAGGGTCCAACTCCCTTCAGCAGCTCTTCTGTCGGCCCGCCCCAGAGAACGTATCGGTCCAGTTCCATCCCCAACCAGCCGTTTCAGTAACGCAGGGAGAAAGCAGTGGCGAAGGAAGTATTTCAACGAACCAAGCCCCACGTCAACGTGGGCACGATTGGCCACATCGATCACGGCAAGACGACCCTCACGGGGGCCATCCTGGCCGTCCAAGCCAAGAAAGGCCTGGCGAAGACCAAGAGCTACGCGGACATCGCCAAGGGGGGTACCGTCCGCGACGCCACCAAGACGGTGACCATTGCCGTGTCGCACGTCGAGTATGAGACCGCGAATCGGCACTACGCCCACATCGACTGTCCGGGCCACGCCGACTTCATCAAGAACATGATCACCGGCGCCGCCCAGATGGACGGGGCGATCCTGGTGGTCTCGGCGGCCGACGGCCCCATGCCGCAGACCCGCGAGCACGTCCTCCTGGCCCGGCAAGTGAACGTCCCCGCCCTGGTCGTGTTCCTCAACAAGGTCGATCTGGTCGACGACCCGGAGTTGCTGGAGCTGGTCGAGTTGGAGCTCCGCGAGTTGCTGACGCACTACGGGTTCCCGGGCGACGAGATTCCCATCATTCGCGGCGACGCGCTCTCGGCCTACAACAAGCCCGAGGATCCGGAAAAGGTCAAGTGCATCGACGAGTTGATGGGCGCCATCGACAAGTACATTCCGCAGCCGCAGCGGGAGGTGGACAAGCCCTTCCTGATGGCCGTGGAAGACGTGTTTTCCATCGAAGGCCGCGGCACCGTGGCCACCGGGCGCATCGAGCGCGGCCTGGTCAAGGTGGGCGACGAGGTGGAGATCGTGGGCTTCGCCCCGGAGTCGCGGAAGACGGTGTGCACGGGCGTGGAGATGTTCAACAAGACGCTGGACAGCGGACAGGCCGGCGACAACGTCGGCTGCCTGTTGCGCGGCGTCAAGCGCGAGGACATCGAGCGCGGCCAGGTGCTGGCCAAGCCGGGGTCGATCACGCCCCATACCCACTTCGAGGCCGAGGTCTACGTGCTGTCGAAGGAAGAAGGCGGGCGGCACACGCCCTTCTTCTCCGGCTACCGCCCGCAGTTCTACTTCCGCACCACCGACGTGACCGGCTCGTCCAACCTGCTGGGCGACGCCGAGATGTGCATGCCGGGCGACAACGTGCGGCTGAGCGTCGAGTTGATCTCGCCCATCGCCATGGACGTCAACGTGCGTTTCGCCATCCGCGAGGGGGGCCGCACCGTGGGCTCCGGCGTCGTAACCAAGATCATCCAATAACAAGCCCGCGGCCACAGGGGTGTAGCTCAATTGGTAGAGCACTGGTCTCCAAAACCAGCGGTTGGGAGTTCGAGCCCCCCCGCCCCTGCCATTGACCTGAACAGGAGAGATTCATTCCGGTGACTGCTTGGTTTTGGGAAATGCTGCGGGCGGACCTGTACAAACGCAGCCAGGGACGCATCACCCGACAGGTTACTTTCGCCGCCCTGGCCGTCGGCATCGCCGTGGCCGCTTGGCGGCTGAAGGACACCCTGGCGGGCTGGATCCCCCCGTTCCACTTCGGCCTCTCCGAGACGGCGCTGGGGTACCTCGTGGGCTACGGCGTGCCGGGGGTGCTGGTGTTGTTGGGCTGGTGGGTCTGCTACCGCGTCGTCAACGTCCCCAGCTTCGCCGACTTCCTCATCGCCGTCGAAGCCGAAATGAACAAGGTCTCCTGGCCGTCACGGGCAGAATTGTTTCGGGCGTCGTTGGTCGTGCTGGTGGTGATCATCACGATCGTCGTTCTGCTCTATGGCATTGATATCCTTTGGCAGTTCATCTTGAACAAGATCTACGGATTGTTTTCTTGAAAACCCCGGCGGCGACAGTGGCGTGAGCGACCAACCCGACCAAGCAATCGACTTGCCCGGCGCCCCGGCGGCCAACGATGCCCCGCGGGACGCGCTGGCTCAGGCGGACCAAGGCCCGCAGCCGACGGCGGAAACCGCCATGGCGGCTGGGCCTGCGCCTCTGATCGCGGAACCGGCCGCCGTCGCCGCCGAACCGCCGCCGCCGGTGGAGCCGCCCACGGCAGCCAGCGAGGCCCCGCCCACGATGGCCGAGGCGCCGCCGCCGGTCGAAGTCGCGGCGGCGGCCGAAGTCCCGCCGCCGATCGAAACACCGGTGACGGTCGAGTCGCCGCCGCCGGCCGAAGTTTCGCCGCCGGTCGAGACACCGCCGGTGGCCGAGTCGCCGCCGCCGGTCGAAGTCGCGCCGGCGGCCGTGGCGGAGAAACCCGCCAAGGAAGAACCAAAATCGGAGCACATGGATTGGTACATCCTCAAGGTGCAGAGCAACCGCGAGGAGTCGATCCGCGAGGGCCTCTTGCGCCGCGTGGCGATCGCCGGCCTGGGACGCTTTTTCGGCGACGTGATTGTGCCCACGGAAAAGGTCACGGAGTTCAAGGGAGGCAAGAAGCGGGTCATCAAGCGCAAACTGTATCCCGGCTACCTCGTGGTCCACATGGAAATCAACGAGGACACCTGGTACCTGGTCCGCGAGACGCCGGGGATCGGCGATTTCACCGGGGCCACGGCGCGGTCCGCCGCCCCGGTCGATCTGCGGGCCACGCCGATGCTCCCCCACGAAGTCGCGCGCATCCTCGCCAAGCAAGAGGAGAAAAGCGAAAAGGCGCCGAAGCTGAAGATCGGCTTCACCACCGGCGAACGGGTCAAGATCAATGAAGGCACCTTCGAGAACTTCGAGGGCGAAGTGGAAACCATCGACGAGACCAGCGGCCGGGTGACGGTAATGATCAACATCTTCGGCCGCTCCACCCCGGTCGAGCTGGAGTATTGGCAGATCGAGACGGTGTAGGGGGGAGGGGCTGGGGGCTAGGGACTGGAAGAAAGAGTAAACAGACAGAAATTGCGTGGCGGCACGCTTGCGGTTTCGCATCCGTGGCGCGGAGATTCAGCATGGCAAAGCAGTTGGTCGGCGAAGTGAAGTTTCAGGTCCCCGGCGGGCAGGCTACCCCGGCACCCCCGGTGGGCACGGCCTTGGGCCGCTACGGCATCAACCTCGGGCAGTTCGTCTCGCAGTTCAACGACCGCACCAAGGACGCCGGCGGCATGCCCATCCCCGTGGTCGTCAAGGTCTACAACGACCGCACCTTCGAGTTTGCCATCAAGAGCCCGCCGGCGGCGGCGCTGCTGAAGCAAGCGGCCGGCATTGCCAAGGGCTCGGGGGTGCCGAACAAGGAGAAGGTGGGCAAGGTGACGCACGCCCAGGTGGCGGAGATCTGCAAACAGAAGATGGCCGACCTCAATGCCCGCGACCTCGACCATGCCCAGCACATGGTCGAGGGCACCGCGCGGAGCATGGGCTTGGAAGTGGTGGACTAGGAAGAAGGGATTGGGGATTAGGTATTAGAAAAGCCCCCGGACTGTGTCCGGGGGACATGACGGGGATGACACATTGTAGGAGGCGACTGCAAAGCGCCGTTAGGACTACAGAAGGACGAGTGATGGTCAAGCTGACGAAACGAATGAAGGCGATGCAGGCCAAGGCGCCGGACACGAAGACGCCGCGGCCGCTGGCCGAGGCGGTGTCGTTGTTGAAGACCTTCAACACGACGAAGTTCGATCAATCGGTGGAGATCGTGATGCGGCTGGGGATCGATCCCAAGCAGGCCGACCAGTTGGTGCGGGGCTCGATCGTGCTGCCGCACGGCATCGGGCGGTCGCTCCGCGTGGTGGTCTTCGCCAAGGGAGACAAGGTCGACGAAGCCAAGGCCGCCGGCGCCGACGAGGTGGGCGGCCCGGAAATGGCGGAAAAGATCAAAGGCGGCTGGACCGACTTCGACGTCTGCATTGCCGCCCCGGACATGATGGGCGTGGTCGGCCCGCTGGGCAAGACCCTCGGCCCCCGCGGGCTGATGCCGTCGCCGCGGGCCGGCACCGTCACGCCGGACGTGGGCAAGGTGGTGCGGGAGTACAAGGCGGGCAAGGTCGAGTTCCGCACCGACGCCGGCGGCAACGTCCACGCCATCGTCGGCAAGCTCAGCTTCGACGCCCCGAATCTGGTGGAAAACATCGCCGCCTTCCTCCAGCACGTGACCAATCTGAAGCCGGCGTCCGTCCGCGGACAGTACATCAAGGGGATCTCCGTCAGCGCCACGATGAGCCCCGGCATTCGCATCCAGGCGGGCTAAGCGGAGCACTCATGAGCAAATTCGTCAAGAACCTGATTACCGACCATCTTCGCGGCCGCTTGCAGAACGTCCACGACGCCCTGCTGGTGAATGTCGTGGGGATGGACGCCAATACCAACCACCGCCTCCGCGGCACACTGGCCGGAAAGAACATCCACCTGCTGGTGGTCAACAACAGCCTGGCGGCGCGGGCCACGGCGGGTACCCCGCTGGCCAACCTCTTCGAGGACGTGGCCGGTTGCGGGGCCATCTGCTGGGGCGCCGAAGACATCGTCAGCCTCGCCAAGGAAATCACCAAGCTCATCGGCAGCGACAAGTTCAAGCCGCTGGAGGCCCGCGCCGGCGTGATGGACGGCCAGCGCCTCACCGGACCGCAGGTGGCCGAAGTGAGCAAGTGGCCCAACCGCGCCGAGCAGTTGAGCCTGTTATCGGGCCAGATCCTCAGCCCCGGCGCCAACCTGGTGAGCCAGTTGACCGCCGTCGGCGGGGCGCTGGCCAGCCAGATCGAACAGAAGGGATCCGCCGCCGACGAGGCGGCCGAGACCGAGGCGGCCCAGGGGCCGGCGCCCGAGGGAGCGGCCTCCGCCCCAGCAGCCCCCTAAGGGCAGACAGGAATGTCTGCCCTCCTAGTGAAAGCAAGGATCTTTATTAACCGTTTGACGTACTTGTCGGCGACCGGTCGGTGGAGCGGCCGGCCCGCCGGCGCCAAGGTGAGAAAGGACTGATTTGCGATGGCGACAGTTGAAGCACCCCGCACTTTTTCCCCGTTGTCCCAGGAACTGGGCGAGAAGATTGTGGGCTTGACTCTGAAAGAGGCCAAGGAACTGAGCGATTACCTGGAGCAGGTGCACGGCATCAAGCCGGCGGCCGGAGGGGCGGTGATGATGGCCGCCCCGAGCGACGGCGGCGCCGCCGCGGCCGCGCCGGCGGAGAAGACCGAGTTCGACGTGGTCGTCGAGGCCTACGGCGACGGCAAGAAGATCGGCGTGATCAAGGTGGTGCGGGCGGCCACGTCCCTGGGCCTGAAAGAGGCCAAGGACCTGGTCGAGGCCGTGCCCGCCAAGGTCAAAGAAGGCCTCTCCAAGGCGGATGCCGAGAAACTCAAAAAAGAATTAGAAGAGGCCGGCGCTACCGTTTCCATCAAGTAGCGGCCGACAAACACGGACTTTTTTCTCCCCCAAGGATCTCCTTGACGTGAAGGAGGACCCGAGTCTTGCGCGGGCAGAAGCGGTTCTATCCTTTTGGTATCTGGCAACCTCCGGAGGTCCGGCCGTGCCCGGCGTGCGCGTGCGGCGCGGCGGCGCGGAACGCCGCATCGCCGCGGACTCTCCCCTTTCGTTCAAGAAGGTGATTTCTATGGCAACCACCGCCCAACGACGCCTCCAACCCAAGGAAATCCGTCGCTTCGGCAGCCAGCGCGATCCGCACGGTATTCCCGATCTGACCGAGATCCAGACGCGGAGCTACGCCGCCTTCTTGCAGCATGAGGTGCCCTGGCAAAAGCGCGCCGACCAGGGGATCGAAGGGGTGTTGCGGGAAATCTTCCCCGTGGAGAGCTACGACAAGACGCTGCGGCTGGAGTACCTCCGCTACGAACTGGGAAAACCGCGCTACGAGCCGGACGAGTGCCGGCAACTGCGGCTCACCTACGGACGCCCCTTCAAGGTCTGGCTCCGGCTCACCAAGGAGCAGCCCATCGAGGAGGAAGTCTACCTGGGCGACATCCCCATCATGCTCGGCGGCGGCGAGTTCATCATCAACGGGGCGGAACGCGTGGTGGTCAGCCAGTTGCACCGCAGTCCGGGCGTGGATTTCGTCATGGAAATCGAGGGCGCCGGCGACCGCCGCTTGCATAGCTGCCGCATCATTCCCGAACGGGGAAGCTGGATCGAACTCAACGTCAGCCGCAAGGAAAGCCTCTCCGTGCGCATCGACCAGAGCGGCAAGTTCTCCATCATGACGCTGTTGCGGGCCATGGACGCGGCCTACGGCGAGGACGCCGCCTTGCTGCGCGTCTTCAACGACACCGAGAAGGTCAAGGTCGTCGACGGCCGCAGCGCAGGGAAGATCGAGGGCAAGCTGGCCGTCGGCGACGTCGTCTATCCGGCGGAGAGCCCGCGGGCCGGCGAAATCCTCGTCGAATGCAGCCAGAAGATCAGCAAGAACGCCGCCGAGTTGATCTGCACCTCGGGCCTGAAGGAAGTCGAGGTGATGACCGAACCGAAGAGCCCGCTGCTGCTGAACGCCCTGGCCGAGGACACCACGGCCAGCCACGAAGAGGCGTTGCTGCGGATTTACCAGCGGCTGCGGCCGGGCAACCCGCCGCAGTTGGAGAAGGCGAAGGCCCTCTTCCACGAGAAGTTCTACGACACGAACCGCTACCGGCTTGGGCGCGTCGGCCGCTTCCGCATCAACCGCAAGCTCGTCCTCGGCGTCCACGAGGACGAAATGACCCTCCGCCCGGAGGACATGATCGCGGCGATCCAGTACTTGGTGAAGTTGCGCGCGAACGACCCGACGGCGGAGGTCGACGACATCGACCATTTGGGCAATCGCCGCCTGCGGACGATCGACGAATTGGCCAGCGACGAGCTGCGCAAGGGCTTC
>JBKQVT010000211.1:0-22296 GCA_052139835.1 Thermoguttaceae bacterium | reverse complement strand
GGCAAAGCAGTTCGAGAAAGTCCAACATCTTCTGAACAACCGCCCCCGAAAACGTCTCGGCTATCGAACGCCCCTCGAAATCCTCAGTTCCCGACTTCGTTGCGATTGAGACTTGACATCACCTTACCTTTCCTCGACGACGATGATCTTGACATCCACGGATTTTCCGGTGATCGTCTTCCTGCCCTTCTTCTCGGTGACCACCCCCGAGACCTCGGCCTTCTTCCCATTGGCTTGCTTGGCGACGATCACGCCCGCCCAGCCGGAGACATAGTAAACGACCTTGGTGCCCTTGGTCGTGACGGTCAGGGTGGCATTCGGGACACCCGGATTCAGCTTGCCGCTGGCATCGCCGAGGGCCTTTCCCATTCCCGTGATCGTTACTCTCTTTGCATCCTTTGCGTCGGCAGCCAATACGGCGCTTGTGCAGGCGAAGCCAACCAGACCGGCCGCCAGGGCCGTCAACATGGTACGACGGAACATGGACATTTTCCTTTCATGAACTGGATTTGCTGAAAAAACAACACGCTCCTACGGGAAACCGCGATCACTTCTTCTCCTCGACGATGATGATCTTGACATCCATCGATTTTCCGGTGATCGTCTGCTTGCCGTCCTTCTCGGCGACCACTCCGCTGACTTCGGCCTTCTTTCCGTCGGTCTGCTTGGCGAGGATGATGCCCGCCCAGCCATAGACGTAGTAGACGACCTGCTTGCCGCCGGTCGCAACGGTCAGGGTGGCATTGGCGACGCTGGGGTTGAGCTTGCCGCCGGCGGCGCCGAGGGCTTTGGCCGTTCCCGTGATGGTCACTTTCTCTGCGCCGTGAGGCGGCTTCGACAGACGCGTCGCTGCCGGGGGTTGCTGGCCGAAGATTTGCTGCGAACCGGCTGTCAGCCTGAAGCTGTGGCCGCCATAGTCCACGCTCACGGCGCCGGCGGTGACTGCGACACGCATTGCCACGGCCGATTGGCGATTGTTTCCCGCGGCCTTGCCGCCGGGCCTTTCCAGCAGGCTGACGGAGAAACTCGTCCCCACAACGGAGACCAGGCCGAGCGGGCTTTGCACGGCGAACGCCCCCCGGCCCGGCGTCACGTCGCATTGCACGGTGCCGCGTTCGAGGAAGACCGCCTCGCGGCGGTCTTGCCCCGCAATGCGCAGCGACGAATAGGGCTGGAGCCGGACCGTGCAGTATCCGCCGAGCGTCAGGGAAGCCGGTTTGTCGTCGGTGGCCAGGACGGCGCCCCGGCAGACCGCGGCGGCGCCGTGGAGCGTGTAAGGCCCCGAGGCTTCCGGCGCGGGGTAACGGCGGCTGGCGGCCCACTGTTGCAAGACGACGCCGAAGACGGCGATGGCGGCGGCCGCCACGACCGCCCGCAGCCAGCCGCGGCGCTTGCGCTGGAAGGCCCGCTCCACGACCCGCTGCGACAGGTCGGGGATTTCCTTCGGGCCGAGTTCCTCGCAAAGGAGGATGTGAACGAGCCGGTCCGCGTCGGAGTTCATCGTCCGAGGTCCTCCAGCGCGAGGCGTTTTTCCACGCATTGGGCCAGGGCAGCCCGAATCCTGCGGAGCAGGGACTTGGTCCCGTCCTCGGTAAGTTTCAAGGCCTCCGCCATTTCGCCGCGCGACCTGGCGTCGCGATAGCGCATGTCGAGGACATCCTGCTGCCGCTTGGGCAAGGCGTGCAGGCAACGCCGCAGGGCCTCCAGGTATTCGAAACCGTCGCCGCCCCGCAGGAACACCGACTCCCAGGTGCTTTCGGCCTCTTCCAGGCGGCGGCTGTCGACGACCTGCGGCGACCGCCTGCCGCGGCGGCAATGCTGCAAGAACAGATTGCGGGCGATCCCCCGCAACCAGGCCCCCTGGCTGGAAAGCTCCTGCGGGGTGGTGCGGCTTTTTAGCGCCGCCAGGAACGTGTCCTGGACGAGGTCCTCGGCGGTTGCCGGCTCGGCCCCCAGGTAGCGCAGGTATCGGAAGATCCCCGCCTGGTTGACCTTGACCAGGGCCGCCAGTTCATCCCGGTCCACGTCATCTACCCCCCTGCGAATTGTATGGCGCCCGAGCCGCAGCGTGGACAATTTCCAGAGTGAACGTTCACGGGCCGGGTACAGGCCGTGTTACTTGGAGCCGGGCTTGGCGATATTGACCAATGTGGCCATGTGGTTGGACTTGATGTAATACACCCGCACCGTCTGCCCGACCTTGATGTCCGCGAACTTGACCCACGTGTTGTCCGCATCGCGACGGAATTTCGTGGCGTCGTTGCAGGTGACGACGGTGGGCTGGCCCCCGCCGGGCGCGGTGCTGGCGATGGTGAGCGTCTTGCCGTCAATCTCGGCCAGCTTTCCGACGAGACGAACCGGCTTGTCCGCGGCGATCGCAGTGGTCGTGTACGCAAAAGCGACGAAACCGACAAGCAAAGCAACCATCGACATACGCCTGAACATGTTCCTTCTCCTTCTTCCAGGTTGACCTTAAAAAATTCGGCCCACGGCGACAATCCCCGTGAACGGCCACGAGCACTACAGTATTGTTGCCGGTTTGGGCAAAAAGGGTGCAACAGTCCCGATTGGCAATTGTGGTGCATCTCCGCCCAACGGGGGAGCAGGGTTGGTCGGAGACAGGCGTTGCCCCGGCCGTAGGCGCCCACCTTTCCGCTTCATTTCAGCGCCATGCCGTCGATCCAGGCATGGAACGGCTCGCCGCCCCCGGGGTAAAACTCGATGGTCACCCAGTTCAGCGTCACGGGGACCTGTCCCTTCAGCTTCCACACCTCGTTGCCGTGCAGGGAGACCGTCTTGCAGTTCCAGTCGACGCCGCCCTGGCAGACCGCGGGCCAGGTGGGCTGGAACACGCAGAACTTGGTGGGCGATTCGTAGAGCGTCACCGTGGGGACCGGCCCCTTCCAGGCGTGCATGTTCGTGTTGATCCACTTGAACCAGAAGACCAACGCAGTCTTGCCCGCCAGCGGGATGCCGGCGTTCTTCGCTTTCGGATAGAGCAGGCTGATGGGATTTCCCGACGGCGCCACGCGGAGTGCCACCGACGAGTTGCCCACCAGGCGGATCGCGTGGTCATCGCGGATTTCCATCTTGGTTTTGGGGTTGGGGATGGGGATCGCCGCTTGTGCGTCGGCTTCATGCCCGCGCTTCACAGGGAGCCCTTCGCGCGGCTGGACTTCATCCCAGGTCCACTCGGCGGCCTGGCCCTCGGTGCCGAACTCCGGCAGGTCCTCATAGACGAGGAGGTCGCGATAGGCGAGGTCCGAGAAGCGGCCGTTGCCGGCCGTCACGCCGATGCTGCGGGGGCCCATCTTGGTGAAGGCGTGCGTCACGCGGGGCCCGGTGGCCGTCGTCCCGTCGGCGAAGTCCCAGCGGAAGGAAAGCGGGTTGCCGCCGGGGTCGGTGCTGCCCGAGGCGTCAAACACCACCTCCTGGCCCAGTTTCACGGGGACCGGCTGGCCCGGTTTTGCGGCCGACGGCGTCACCAGCTTGACCTGGGGCGGCCGGGTGATTTGCGGATTGTCCGGGTGCATGACGATGTTCGTATGCGTGCCCCCCTCGATGATGTTGCCGTCGCGGTTGTTCTCGATCACGTTGCCCGCCATGTCGATCCAGTCGGCGAACTCCATGTAGAGCCCCCAGCGATTGTCCTTGATGATGTTGTTCTCCAGGACCCAGTGGAAGGCGGCGAACGCGGGCCTCGGATGGTCGTCGCCGAAGAGGCACAGGCCGCAGCCGTTATTGCCGATGCACTTGTTGCCGCGGCAGATGGTATGGTTGCACATCCCGGCCATGATGATGCCGGCGGCGCCGCTTTGCGGCCCCTTGGGCACGAACTTGAAGCCCCAGGGGGCGTTGTGGAAGCCGCTGGGCAAACCGTTGTAAGAGGCCTCGTTGTCCTCCAGGATCGTTTCGTTCGACCACCCCACCCAAATGCCGTGGCTGCCGTGGTTGGCCTTGTTGTGGCGATAGGTGTTGCGCGGGCATTGGGCCTCGATGCAATTGTTGTTGGCATACGAGGTGTCGTTCCGCTCGAAGATGTTGCCGGCGCTGGCCCAACCGCCGGGGCTGGGACGAAGGAAGACGCCGTCGCCGCCGTGCGTGATGTCATTGTCGGCAAAATAGTTGTCGTCCGAGCCGGCCTGCACCATCACGCAGGCCGAATCGCGGGCGTGGGTCTCGCCGGGCCGGATGCGCATGCCGTAACTGAGATTGTTCTTCAGGAACTGATTGCGGCAGGCGGTGAACAGGCTCACACAGGTGTTCGAGGTGTGGGAGAAGTCGTTTTCCTCAACCAGGTTGTCGTGGGAGTTCTCCATCCGGCAGGCGTCCCAGACGTGGTTGGCCTTGATCTTGCGGAGCGTGCAATGATCGCTGAACAAAAGGACGATGCCGCCGTGGAGACCGAGTTCGCCCCAGCCGGCCTCCGGGTAGTGGAAGTTGCCGGAGAAGTTGCAATTCTCCACCGTCCAGTGGCTGCCGCGTTCGACTTTCAAGCCGATGTCCCAACGCTCGGCGTTGATGTTCTTCAGCGTCACGTTCGAGACGCCGTTGGCCGAGATGCCCACGCCTTGGAAGTCTTTCGGATTGCCCTGGCGGGGGCCGACGACCCAGGCCCCGCGGCCGTCGATGGTGATGTTCGAGGCCTTGATGATAATCGGGCCATAGGTCTTGGCCGGATCGAGCGTGGTATCCTTGGTGATTTCCAGCGGCTGCGGACCGGCGGGAGCAGGCGCTTGGGCCCGCGCGATCGCCACTGCCGCCAGCACGGCGCCTAGCGCGCAGAGCACCCACTTCCACGACACTCGGAAATACGACACCCAGCGGAAACAAGACTTAGCAACCATGGCAAGACTCTCCAAGGTGGAGTGGTCATACGGCGGGAGGATCAAGGGCCAATGGGCTCCCCTGCCGGGGCTCCCAGAAATCCGATCGTGCCGGAGGGCCGCTACAGGGAGGAAAATTACAGGCGGGACATCAACACCGGGTCATTATAATCCGCCGCAAGGCACGTGCAACAGCATGGCCCCAAATTTGCTGCCCCTTGCCCGCAAGCGGGCCTGGCCGGGTGGCACTGCTCTTTCCCCTTGGTGCCTCCCCTGACTGGCTGGCAGGAGGGGCTCGACGTTGCAATACTTTGAGTATGGAATCCATAACTGACCGCAACGTCCGCGAACTCCCGCCCGCGGAAAGACAGGCCATCGCGGCCCTGCTGGGGCGGAGTCTCGACGCGGACCAGCAGGTGTTCATCATGGCCTATACGCCCAGCGCCGCGCAAGGCGGTTCGTGACGCGGCGCGGGCAAGCCTGCAACAAACCTTTGCCAAGATCGACGAGTACGCAAAGGCCCACGGTGTCACACCCGAGGAGGCGGAAGCGGCCTTGGACGAAGCGCTGGACCGTTTGTCCCGGAGACGAATGGAATGGCCGGAAGGCGCCAAAGTTAACAGTTAAAGTCTGACCCCGTTTTTGCGCGTTTTCGCGCATCAAAACGTGTCAGTCAGACCGGTCGGGGCACTAGAGCGGGCTCCAGATCCTGCCACGGTCTCCCGGCGCTACTGGCCTTCTTCGGTCGATTTGGCCTCGTTGATCTGAATGTAATAGTCGCCCTCCGCTCGTTGGACTGCCTGCACTATCCCAAAGTGAACGCTGAAGGCGCAGGGTAACTGCTGGAATAGCAGCGCTCGCCGGCGTGTGTAGTTGCACTCGTGTTTGTCCTTAGGAAGGCTGTCCAACACCGAGTAAGTACGATCTTCGAGAAAGGGAACAAAAACGGCCAAGCGAAATCGATCTTTGAAGTAGCCCCAGCCGCCGGGGGCTTCACGATCCTTATCCGTGAGGTGCCCGAGATCGATTACCTTCCTGGCCAGCTCGTTCATGTCGAGCCGCAAATCGAACTCATACGTGCCGTCCTTGTTTCGCTCAACTGCTTGAGTATGCAAGACTCGCACGACGTGCTTATCGATAAGGTCCGCCGGCAGAGGCGCTGGCACTCGATGTTCGTTCTTCTCGAGATAGGCCAACAAGTAGATCTGGTACTTCGGCTTCGGCTGGCCGCCGGTCTTTGAATACTCCACTTTCAGGTCAAGTGCTTGGTCCTTTGAATCGTGCTTAACCGAAATCTGGCTCAAGTAGGATTCTACGATAGGGGGGCAGTGCTGGGCTCTTGCCGGGGTCACCATCAAGACAACGCAAGACAGAAGAGCCAGTGGCGTTATTGGTTTCATCGTTCGACTCCGACTCAGCACCTGGTGGTGATTTCAATCCGAACCCAACCGCTGATGGTAAACGCCGGGCGCCCTATCGTCAAGATGTCACCGGGCGGAATTCCGCGGACGCGATGCTTGATTGGCCGACGCATCCTTCGAATTCCATGAATTCCGGTTGTCCTCCCTCCGGTCCTCGTCCGACGAGGCGGGGATCACGCCGCCGCCACCGCGGGCCCTTTCCGCCGCCGGGCAACCGCGGGGATAAACCCCGCGGCTCGCCTTTCCGTCGCTTGTCCTTCCCCCTTCCGCCCTCCGCCTTTATTCCCCCTCCGCCGCCGCCTCCTCCACCTGTTCTAGCGCCTTGTCGGTGCTGGTCGGGTCCACGCGGCGGCAGCTTTCCGTAAGCCGCGCGGCGATGTCTTCGAGGTCGGCCTGCCAGAGGGCGGGCTCCGTGTCCGGGGGACAAAGCTCCTTCAACTCGCCGGCCAAAAGGATCAGCCGCAACAGGTGGCGGAAGATCACCCCCTCCTGTTTTTGCAGGTCTTTGCCGGTCACGTACTTGTTGAAATCGCCGCCGAACTCCAAGAGCTCGCCGGCCGCCCAGACCGGCGCCGTCCGCAGCAGGCCGACGCCACCCACCTGGTAGTCGAAGAGCCGCCGCAGCTTGTCGGCCAACGCCAGCACCCAGACGCGATCCTCGTCGTAGGTGTGCCGGGGGCGGTCCGTTTCCTCCTTGGGCTGCATGACCAGTTCTTCCGCGGTGGCCAGGCCGAGCTGCAAGAGTTGGGCGTCCAGCCGCGTGGTGGCCAGCGGGCCGGGGGGCAATTGGTCCTGCCTCGGCACGCGGACGAAATGCCCCACCGAGTGCGGCAGCTCCAGCACGCTTTCCAGGGCCTGGATCCGCTCGGCGCGATCGGCGATGCCCAATTGCTCGACGAGAAAGACCCCGTAAAGCGGATTGACGCTCCGCAGCACGGTCAACTTGGCCAGCGCGGGCGTCGGATGGGCGGCCACCGGCCGGTAGGCTGGGACCGGCGGCGGGACCGGCTCGGCTGCGGCGGTCGTTTGCCACGCGATCACCAGGGCCGCCTTCTTCGGCGCCTCCGGCGGCGCTGGCGGCGGCTCGTCCTTCTCCGGCGGCTCGGGCTCCAGCCGCACGTAGCCCGCCCGATGAAGCGTCAACAACATGCGGTCCAGCTCCCGCTGGCCAAGCTCCAGTTGCCGCGAGTCCATCAGCCGCTTGCCCACCAGGCGGCGGATCAGGTCGATCTCGGGCGAGGCGTCGAGCATGTAGGCCAGCAGCCGCCAGGGCAGCGGCCCGCGGCTGGAGAGCTTGCCGGCCGGGGCGGCGACCAGCTTCTGGAACTGGGCCTCGTTCCAATACTGTTCCGAGTCGCGGCGTTTGGGCCGCTTCCGCTCCAGGTTCTTCTTCGCCTTCAGCAGGCCCGGATCCTTGGTGTCGGCGGGAATCTGGTCGAAGCGCTCGCGCCAGCGGGCGATCCGCACGTCGTCCTCGTGGGCCAGGACGTAGACGTAGCCCTGCTTGTCGAACTGCGGGCGCCCGGCGCGGCCGAAGATCTGGTGCGCGGCGCTGGGCTCCAACAACTTTTTCTTCTCCGGCGGTCCCTTGATGATGCTGGGCAGCACCACGCTGCGGGCCGGCAGGTTGATGCCCGCCGAAAGCGTCTCGGTGCACATGGCGATGGAGAGGAGTTTATGCTGGAAGAGTTCCTCGACGATCCGCCGGTACTTGGGCAACAGGCCGGCGTGATGGACCCCCACGCCGCGCAGGAGGACCTGCCGCAATTTCGGCCCCGCCCCCTGGCTCCAGTCGTAACGGGCGAGCTCTTCGACGAGCCGGGCTTGCTGGCCCTCGCTGAGGACCTTCTTGCCCTTGATCTGTTCGGCCAGCGACCAGCACTCCTCGCGGTTGAAGCAGAAGACCAAGGCCGGCGTCCGCCGCGCCTCGTCGTTGCCGGCGGCCATCTCTTCGAGGTGCTCGCTCAGCAGCATGTCGCCCACCCAGTGGAAACTCAGCGGCACCTTGCGCTCCTGGCCCTTGACCAGTTCGAGCTCGCGCTGGTGGCTGTGGCGGAGCCAATGGATGAATTCCATGGCGTTGCCCACGGTGGCCGAGAGCAGGAGGGTGCGGACTTGCGGCGGCAGCAGGCCCAGCGAGAGTTCCCAGACCACGCCGCGCTCGGGATCGGTGAAGCTGTGGAACTCGTCCATCACCACGGCGCTGACCTGGCTGAAGTCGAAGGCCTCGCGGTGCAGCAGGCGGTTGAGGAGGATTTCGGCCACCACGACCAGGACGCGGGCGTCGGGGTTCTCGCGGCGATTGCCGGTCACCAGGCCGACGTCGTCGGGATGGAAACCCCAGCGGGCCGCGGCCGACTGCATCTCGCGGAACTTCTGCTCCGTCAGGGCGATCAGCGGCGTGGTGTAGTAGGCGGTGGCGCCGGTGTGCAGGGCCTCGAACAGCGCGGCCTCGGCGATCAGCGTCTTGCCCGTCCCCGTGGGCGTGCAGACCAGCACGCCCTGCGGGGCCGAGAACCAGGCCAGGAGGGCCTCTTCCTGGATCGGGTAGGGTTTATAGGGGAGCTGATCGAAGTACCGCGAGGCCAGTTCATCGCGCGAGAGGGGCATGGAGTAAGGATAAAGGCGGAGGGCGGAGGGCGGAAGGGGGAGGGGGGACAAAGGCGGAGGGCGGAAGGGGGAAGGATCGGGAATGAAGCATAGCAACGTGTGCGACACGCCTGCGATGCCTTCCCCCTTCCGCCTTTTCCTCTAATCCTTGGACGCGAATGCGTCGACGGCGGCCTTGTGGAAGGCGCCGAGGGCCCGCTCGCCGCCTTTGGGCCAGGCGGCGTGCTGCCCCAGGAAGATCATGATCAGGCCGTGTTTCTTGTCGTAGCAGGAGTCGGTGCCATAGGCGCCGCCGTGGCCGAATTGCTCGGGGCTGACGCTGAGGGCCAGGCCGTAGCCCGGATTGCCCGGCTGCGGCGTGGTCATGTCACGGACGGCCTGCTCGGAGAGGAATCGCTTGCCGGCCAATGCGCCGCCATTGGCCAACATGCGGTAGAAGAGCGAGACGTCGGCGGCCGTCGAGAACAGGCCGCCGGCCGGCATCGGCTGCCGCTTGGGATCGTCCAAGGGATAGGTGAGCTGGTCGATTTGGCACACTTCGAGGCCATTCTTGCCGGGCCGGTGGGCCTTGGCCAGCCGCCGCAGCCGCTCTGCCGATGGCCAGAAGGTGGTGTCCTTCATGCCCAACGGCTCAAAGAGCCGCTTGTCGAGAAACTTCTCGTAGGGCATGCCACTGACGACTTCGATGATCCGGCCGGCCGTGTTGAGGCCCGAGTTGGCGTAGGCGTTCCTGGTGTCCGGCTCGAACATCAGCGGCAGCATGGCGTAGCTCCGCACGCGATACTCCAGCGGCAACAGGTCCAGCCTGGGCGTCTCGATGGGCGAGGCGAACGGCAGCCCGCTGGTGTGGCTGAGGATGTTGCGGACCGTGATCGGATGCTTCGGTCTCTTCAGCAACATGTGGTCGCTGCCGCGGTCGCCGATGAGCCACTGACCGTGGAACTCCGGCAGATACTTCTCGACCGGGTCGTCCAGCTTCACCTTGCCCTCGTCGACCAACATCATCAGCGCGGCGGCCGTGATGGGCTTGGATTGCGAGGCGATCCAGAAGAGGCAGTCGGTCTGCATCGGCTTCTTCGCGGCGACGTCGGCGTAGCCGACCGCCTCGGTGTCGAGCACCTTGTCCTTGTCGGCGACCAGCACGACCGCGCCGGCCAACTGGTGCTTGTCCACGAAGGGCTGCAGCGCGGCCGCCAGGCGACCGCCGGGGGCGGCGGGCCTTTCCTGTCCCAGAGAAACAACGGGGGCGAAGATTCCGGCGGCAAGCACCACCGGCAAGGCGAGCAGACGGCGGGAGGCTCTCGTACTCATGGGGCGGGTCCTCGGTTCAGGGTGGGAAGAAGCAGGCGGGAAAGACGACTTCTCGATTATCCCATCCCCGTCCCGACTTTGCAACTTCCCCAAGAATCGGAGGGATAAAATGCCAGCGACCGTCGCGGCCCGTCATTTCGCCTGGATCAGCTCGTGCGTCCCCGGCTGAAAATGCGGGACGCCGGCGCGATACTCGACCTTCGTCGAGCGCCGCTCCAGGGCCGAAAGCTTATCGAGCAACTCGCGGGCCAGGGCGTCCTCCACCTCCTTGCGGCAGTCGGCCAACTGCTTGGCGCCGGGTTGGACGGCGTCGCAACGAATGAGGTGGACGCCGAAGGGGGTGCGGACCGGCGGGCTCACCGCGCCGACTTCCAGGGCGAAGGCGGCCCGCGAGAAGCCCTCGCCCATCGCTCCATGGCGGGCGATTTCTCCCACCCGGCCGCCCTGCTTGGCGCTGGGCGCGGCCGAGTATTGTTGCGCCGCCGCGGCGAAGGAAATCTTCCCGGCCAGAATCTCGCGGCGGATGTCCTCGGCCCGCTGCACCAGGGCGTCGAGGGGCTGTTGGTCCGCGCCGGCCGCCGGCCGCAGCAGGATCTGGCTCACCGAAACCCGGCTGCCGTCCAACTCGCGGCGATGGTCCCGGAAATAGGCCGCGCTCCGCGCCGGCGTGACGTAGCGGGCCAGATACCGCTGCCAGACCACGTTCCAGGCAAGTTGGCGGCGGAGGTCGTCGGGGCCGATCGACTGGCTCTTGAGGAAATCCTCCAGGTCGCGGTGCTGCGACTGGAGCGCGGCCTTCAGATCGGCCAAGGCGGCGTCGATCTCGGCCGCAGTGGCCGCCTCGCCGCGCCGCCGCGCGTAGGCCAGCACCAGCCGGCGGCCGATCAGCTCCTCTAGCACCTGGGCGCGGAGAAAGGGCTCGGCCGCCGCGCTGGCCGGCTTGCCGCCGGTCGCCTTGGCCAGCAAGCGGCGGACCTCGCCGGCAAGAATCCGCTCTTGGCCGACGGTGGCGACGACGGCGTCGTCCGGCCGGGCCTCCGGCGGCGCCCCGCTTGCCAGCGAAACCAGTCCCAGGGCCGCCAGGAGTGCGGCCCGGCCTGCCGCTTGACGGTTCATCAGTCCCACCACCAGTTGTCGCCAGCGGGCTTTTTCGTCGCGGCGGCGGACCGCCGGCTATCGAGCGCGCCGTCGCGGGGGATTTCGATGGCCTCGCGGCGCACCAGCGAGGCCGGCTGCACCCGGACGCCGCCGCTGACGCCGATCAGGGTCACGCTGCGATTGACCGCCCGCGAGCTCACCACGGTCTGAACCTCTTTGGGGGCTTCGCCCAATTCGACGGCGAAGGCCTGCGGATTGCCGAAGCAAGTCAGGTGCCAGCCGACCCGATCCGCCAGGCCCTCTTCGTGCACCAGCGCGCAGACCAGCCCCAGGTCGAAGAGGTTGCGCAACTCGGCATAGATGGGGTATTTCCGGCACAGCGCGTCGAAATGGGCGGTGAAATCGCGGGCGAACTTCCGCGTCAGCTCCTCGGACTGGCCGGTGTGGACGCGCTGGCCTTGGGCGGTGAGGTGCTCGTTCTCGCTCTCGACCTTCACTCCCTGGCCGCGCAGCGCGAAGGCCCGGCGATCAGCCGATGCGCTGACGGCATCATAGTTGAGTGTGAACCACCAGCGCAGCACGCCCATCGGCGGGCCCGGCTCGCCGGGGGCCAAGCTGATCGAGGCCAGGTAGCTTTGCACCCCGGGCACGCCCTTTTCCAGGCCCATTCCCACCAGTTTCATGCGGTAATCGGCCTCGACCATCACCCGCGCGGCCCGCGTGCGGGGGTCCAAACCGTAGACCTCGATGTCCTGCGAACCGAGTTGGTCGCGGAGTTGATCGAGCCGGGCATGCTTGTGCTCGCGGATAAAGGCCTGGATGCGGGCGAGCCCTTCCCGCCGCGGGGTGATCATGCAGCCGAACTCGGCCGGGCGGTCGCTCATCATCAAGCGGAGAATGACCACCAGGTCGTCCAGCCGCACCACCGGGGCGCCGGTGTCGGTGCTGACGATGCTGTTCTCGTCACCGGGCGTCCAGTCGCCGGCCGGTCCGGCCAGCACGAGGTCGCCCGATTCCGGATAGACGAAGACGTACTGGACTCTCTGCAAGCCGGCCAGGACCTGCATTTCCTCGCTGGGTTGCCGGCCGGCGGCCTGGAGCAACTGGATCTGCTTTTCCAGCCGCGTGAGCGAGACCATCCGCAGCGGCGAGCTGCGACGGGCGTCTTCTCCGCCCCGGCGCGGGCCGCTGGCCGCGCGCAAGGCGGCCAGTTTGCCCGCCGACTCCTCTTTCAGCAGCGGCTTGAGCATGCCGCGGGCGTCGACGTAAACGCCGGTGGGAAACTTGGACATCGTGCCTTGGCCGCCGACGGCGTCCCACGTCTGCGGCGACACCGTCGAGGTGATCAGCTCCATGAGCGAATCCCAATCGGGCTCATTGCCGCCGCCTTGTCCGCCCACGGGGACGGCCGCGACGTTGCGGAGCGCTTCAGCCCGCGTGCGGTCGTCGCCGATCGCCGCCGCCGATTGCAGCGAGGAGTCGCGGGCGCCGGCCTGGGCCTGGGCCAGGGCGATCTGGGCCAGCCAGGCGTCGCGTTGGCCGGGATCGGCCGCCTGCTGGGCCAAGGCCACCGCGGGGGCAAATTCACCCGCCGCAATCTCCGCCTGGATCAAGGCGTCCCTGGGGTCTGCCGCGGGCGATGCGCCGGCGGCAACAAGAAGACCGACGGCTGCCAGCAGCAGCCCGCCGCCGCGCACGAAGTGGCGTGACATGATTGCTCCCTCCCTACTGTTCCGCTGATAGGATGGGTGAAACTCGTGCCCTTGGAAGCATTATCGCCGCTGGGTGCGAAAAATGCAAGTTCGGCGCGGCCACTTTTTTGCGTATTCCGCACCCCCCCACCCCAGCCGGCTGTGCCCGGCGGGAAAGGAATCGCCACGGACGAAAACCACTCACGCGCCATCCCACCGGCCGCGGCTGGCGGGTGTGGGGGGCGTCGCCGTCCCAATCACTTCTTCAGCGTCTTTAGCCACGCCTCGTATTGCGGCGATTTCAGGTATTCGGCGTAGGCCGGAATCCGCCTCATGTCGGGCATCTTCTCGGGAAACTTCTCCCGGATCGCCGTCAGCAACCGGCTCGTCTCGTCGAAGTCTTTCTCCGCCAGCGAGATCGCGATGAGGCTGAAGTAGGCGTACACAAGGTCGCTCTCCGCCGCGATGGCCTTTTCTGCGTACTGCCTCGCGGTCTTGTACTGGTTTTCCGCCAGGTACGTACTCGCGCGGACGAGGTTCAGGTACGGGTCACCCCCTACCAACCGATCGAATCGATCAATCGAGGCTCGTGCCTTCGCATACTGTTTATGAAGACAATACACGTCGATCAGAAGGAAGTCGAGCGCAGGATCGTGCGGAAACGCGGCGCGGAAGTCGCGGATCGCAGTCTCCTTCTCTTTCGACCCCAGGAGCACGCTGGCCCGCAATCGTAGGAGAAGGATGTTCTTTTGCACTTTCAGCGAGTCGGGCAAATGGGCATAAGCCTCCATCGCCTTTGCCGCCTCGCCGTTCTGCACGCAACGGGCCAACGCCTCCACGTTCGCCAGATTTCTGAGATCGTCGCCTTCCTGCCCCGTCGGGCCTGCCAGCAACAAATCGCGATGCAATGTTTCGGAAGTCAGTTCACCCTGGGCGTAAATGTAAGCGTCCACGGCTCGAACCTTGCCGTCCGCCTGCCGCGCCAGCACAAGGTCCTGGTAGTTGGCTGCCTGACCGCCGAAGAGGAGGCGAAACAGCGCCCATTTCTGCCCACTTTGTTGGTGAATGCGCAGCAGTCGATACGTCCCTCCCTTCTGCACAGTGGCGATGATTTCGCTGGGGAGGCCGTGAGGACCAGCAGTATCGGCCTTCACATCCTTCAGAAATTGCTTCCGCGTGGCCTCAGAGATTTCACAATTAGCCGCCGCACGATCCACAATCGCATCCCAATCGAAGGCGGCGTTGACCGCGGCGAGGTCGCCGGCCTTCACGCTGGCCGCGAAGGACTTGGCGAATTGCCGGGCTTCCTCGTCGGTGGGCGGTTGCCCGCGGGGAGGCGCGGCAAGGCCGCCGCTGGGCTTCTTCGCGCAGCCCGGCAGAGTGAAAACACCCGCAATGACGATCATCCATGCGAAACGCAGGCCGAAGGGATGGCACCGCATGATGGCTCCTTGACGACGGCGAGGTGGAGGGCACCTACGCACCAATATAGCCGACGCCGAGAAAAATGCAAGCACCCGTAGCCCCCCGCCGCTCAATACGGCGAGGCGTCGTCGCCGGACAGGATCGGCTGATTGGCCGGATTGCGGCTCTCGTTGGCGCTGAAGACCCGCACCGCCGGCCCGTCCTTGAAGGGACATACGTTCTCGCAGATGCCGCAGCCGGTGCAAAGATTCGCATCCACGCGCGGCTGCTTGATCGTGCGCTTCTGCCCGTTGCGGTCTACGACCTCGACCTCCAGAAAATAGATCGCCTTGGTGGGGATCGGGCAATGCTCCTGGCAGACCATGCAGTCGCGGCCGTAGGCGTAAGGAATGCAGCGGTTGGTGTCGAAGGCGGCCAGCCCGATGTGGACCTTCTGCTTCTCCGCGATCGACTTCGGCACGATGGCCTCGGTGGGACACACCTGGGAGCAGAGATTGCAGGCGTAGTCGCAGTAGCCGATCCGCGGCACTAGCCGCGGCGTCCACAGCCCCTCCAGGCCGGCTTCGCTCCAGGCGGGCTGCAAGCCGCCGGTGGGGCACATCTTCATGCACAGCCCGCAGGCCGTGCAGCGCTGGAGAAACTCGCGCTCCGGCCGCGCCCCCGGCGGGCGAATGAGAAAGCGATGAAACGTCGTGCCGCGGGCCTGGGGAGTGATGCGCAGCAGGGCCAGCGCCGCCAGGCCGCCGACGGCCGAGGCCAGCATCGCCCGCTTCGAGAGGTCGATCCGCGCCACGGCCGGCTGCCTGCGCCACGGCCAGGCCCAGCGGAAGGCGAGGCTCTCGCGCGTGCAGGAGTCGCGGCAAGTGAAGCAGCCGAAGCACTCGGTCGCTTTCCAGCCTTGGCCGCCTGCGTCGGCGGCTGCCCCGGCGCAGGCCATGCCGCAGAGGTCGCACTGGTTGCAAGTGGCCGGCGCGACGGCCCGCCGCAGCAGCGGCCGCCACGACAACAGCCCAAGCAGCGCGCCCAGCGGGCAGAGATAGCGGCACCAGAACCGTGGCCGATACCAGTTCAGCCCCAGCGTGACGAGGAACAACGCCAGGATCGCACCGCCACCGAGAAACGCCTGGTGCGGCACGGCGAAGACGTGGTCGCGGAAGACATGATACACCGGCTCGGTGATCGTGGTCAGGTGCCACCGGTTCTTACCCTCCCCCACGCCCGGATCGCTCTGGAAGATCGCGGTGGAGCCGTCTTCGACGGCCCATTGGACGCCGGGCAACAGCGCGGTGGTGGTCGTGCGGTAGAGGAGGACCAGGGGATCGAAAATGGTGCCCCAATGGCCGCCGCAGACCGCCATCGCCAACACGCCGGCGAGGAGATAGTATTTGGCGCGTTGCCAGGGCGACCAGTGATCGCGGGGCTGGCCTTTGCGGTGGAAGACCCAGCCGGCCAGGGCGTGCAGTGTCCCCAGCGGACAGGCCCAACCGCAGAAGACGCGGCCCAGCAGCAGCGTGAGGACCACCAGCGCCAGCGACCAGAGCATGGCCACCGGCACGCCGTGGGCCGAGAGCCACGTGGCCAGGAGCAAGAGCGGATCCAACAGGAAGAACAGTTTCAGCAGCGGCCGGGCCGCTTCGCCGGTCCGCAGGCTGGCCGCCACGAGCAGGCCGAGAAACAGCAGCAGAAACAGCGTCTGCGTCAGTCGGCGCAGGAGCGTCGTTGCTGATGCCCGGCCGCGCTTGCTCATGAGACGGCCAGTTCCCGCAGGTTCAGCGACCGATAGTTCATCTTGCCCAGGCCGGCCTTCTCGCCCTCGACGACGGTGGGCATCTCGGCGGGTTTCCTCCCCAACAGTTCGGCGCCGAAGGCGTCCAGGGCGACGATGTCCACGCTGGCGGCCACGGTGGTCTTGACCGCGACATCACGGAGGTCGCCCCCCACGGGCCCATGGGCGGTGAGGATCCGCATGCCGTCCAGCACGCAGATCGTCGGCTTCGTCTTGAACTTCTCTTGCATGAAGCGCGTCAGATCGGCCAGGCAGGTGGGCAGCCCCTGGTGCAGGGTGTTGCGTTTCTCGATCACGCCCATGTAGTTCTTCATGCACAGCGTAACGCGGGAGAGCGCGTGGTCCTTGGCGATCGGCACGTTGATCACCAGGTCGCAGTCGAGGATCTCGGGATAGACCGGTAGCATTCGGATTCGTTCACCGTGGAGGTCCACGTCGCGGAAGCGGCTGCGGTCGATGGCCACGACCTGGGCGCCCAGGCCCAAGGCGAGTACGGCGGGACCGATGCCGCTGGCTTCGTAGCACTTGGCGGGGATGTTGCAGGTGTTGTCGCCCACCTTGACCGTCTTGGCGCCGGCCTCGAAGGCGAGGCGCACGAGCGTGGCCACCACGTCGGGATTGGTGTTGGCGGCCTGCTGCGGCTTGCGGTCCCAGCCGCAGTTCGGCTTGACCCAAACCACGTCGCCGCGGCTGATGAAGCGCTTCAGGCCGCCCAGCTCCGCGATGGCCTTCTCCGTCAGCTTCTCGGCGATCTGTTTCATGTCCGCCTCGGCCGGCTTCGCTCCGGTCCAGCGGGCGATGGTCATGTCGGCGGGCTTGGCCGCCGCGGCCTCCTCGGCGAAAAGACGCTGCGGGCCCAACGCCATCATGCTGCCCGCCGCCGCCGAAGCAACGAGAAATTCCCTTCTGCTAGACTTGTGCATCAAGCGACTCCCTTGCGTGGATGGAAAAAACGCTATCCCCGTATGATAGCCGCTTTTGGGGCGCGCGTGCAAGTTTTTCTGGAAAGCTCCGGACTGCGCGTGCGGGGGGCGGGGACTTTTCGCACACTTTTGCCATGGGTCGGGCTGTGTCACTGCGGCCGGGTCAGAGGGCGGAATTGCGGCGCCGCCTGCTGGGCCAGATGCACCGCGTCCAGAGCGCTCTGATGAAAGATCGCCTGCGCGCGGACCCGCGGGCCCTGGCGATCCACCGGCTGATAGGTGCCGTCGGGCAGCAGCCGGCGGGCCTTCACGTTGTCGGCAAAGCAGGTGTGGAGAATGTCGATCAACCGCCGCCGCAGATTCCCCGCCGTGACGGGAAAGAGGATTTCCAGCCGCTTCACCAGGTTGCGGGTCATCCAGTCGGCGCTGCCCAGATAGACCTCCTCGTGGCCGCCGTTGCGGAAGTAGAAGATGCGGGCATGTTCGAGGAAGCGGTCGATGATCGAGCGGACTTCGATGTTCTCCGAGACGCCGGGCACTCCCGGCCGCAGGCAGCAGACGCCGCGGACGTTCAGCAGCACCTTGACGCCCGCCCGGCTGGCGCGGTACAGCGCCCGGCAAATCTCCGTGTCTTGCAACGAGTTGACCTTGGCCATGATGAGCCCCGGCCGGTCGGCCGTGGAGACCTGGACCTCGCGGTCGATGAGGTCGATGAAGCGCTGCCGCAGGCCGGTCGGCGCGATGGCCAGCTTCAGCCAGCCGACGGCCTCGGAGCGGCCGGTGAGGAGATTGAAAAACGCCGCCACGTCGCTGGCGATGTCGCGGTCGGCGGTCATCAGGCCGATGTCGCTGTAGAGCCGGGCGGTCTTGTCGTTGTAGTTGCCCGTGGCCAGGTGCACGTAGCGCTGCATGCGCTGCTGCTGGCGGCGGACGATGAGGATCGCCTTGGCGTGGGTCTTGTAGCCGGCCACACCGTAGATCACGTGGCAGCCGGCGTCTTCCAGGCGGCGCGCCCAGCGGACGTTGCGGGCTTCGTCGAAGCGGGCCCGCAACTCGACCAGCACGGTGACTTCCTTGCCGTTTTGGGCGGCTCGGCCCAGGGCCCGCACGATGGGCGAGTCGCCGCTGGTGCGATAGAGCGTCTGCTTGATGGCCAGCACGTTGGGGTCGTCGGCCGCCTGCTCCACCAGCCGCACCACGGGATCGAAACTCTCATAGGGATGGAACAGCAGCACGTCGTGGTCCTGGAGGGCGTCCCAGAGGTTGTCGGTGCCGATCAGGTCGCGCGGCGGCTGCGGCGGCCAATCGGAGTTCTTCAGGCCCTCGAATCCCGGCCAATTGGCGATTTCCATCAGCGCGGCAGTGTCCAGGAGGGGATCGATTTCGTAGACCTCCTCGGCCCCCAAGTGCAACCACTCGGTGAGCCAAGCCTTGATGCGGCGGTCGGGACGCGCCGAGAGCAACAGTCGCACGGCGGGCCGCCGCCGCCGGTCCAGTACGGCCCGCTCCACTTCGCGCAGCAAGTCGCCGGTCGTCTCGCGGCGCACCTCCACGTCGGCGTCGCGGGTAATGCGAAACAGGGCCGTGGCCAACACCTCGCCGCCGGCAAACACCGCCGGAGCGTTGGCGGCGATGATGTCTTCCAGCCGCGCCAGGTGGACGCCCTCGCCGGCCGGTATGCTGATCCAGCGGGAAAACTGCGTGGGGACCGGCACGACGACCATCCGCTCGACCGCATCGTCCGCGTGCCCGGCCGCCAGCACCGCGGCCACGTACCACTGTTGCCCCGGCAACAGGGGCGGCGGATGGAGTTCTTGTACCGCCAGGGGCGTCAGCACCGGCAGGATTTCCTTATTGAAGTGTGCTTGGAGGAAATGCCGCTGGTCGGCGGTCCAATCGCGCGGCTCCAGGACGACCAGGCCATAGGCAGCCAGTTCTTTCACGAGGCCGCGCACCCCTTCGGCCTGCTCCTCGACCATGCGATGGACGCGCTGGCTGATGGCGGAAAGCTGCGTGGCCGGCGTCATGCCCGCGGGATCGCGGCGGCGAACCTTGGCGGCCCGCGCCCGCATCAGTCCGGCCACGCGCACCAGGAAGAACTCATCGACGTTCGAGCTGACGATGGCCAGGAACCTCAGCCGTTCCAACAGAGGCACATCCTCGGCGAAGCCTTCTCGCAGCACACGGTCGTTGAACTCCAGCCAGCTCAATTCCCGATTGAGGAACAGTTCCGGCGACTTGAGTTGGTTCTTGGTCATGCGGTTTCCAGGCGGACTTTCATGCCGTAAATGTCCTCGAACAGATCGCCCTTGCCGGCCACGGCACGCTCTTCCAAGAGGATGTCGGCCACGCCCGGAATATACACCACCATGTCGTCGCCCTGGCGCTCGAAGCGGAGGTCGCGGGCCTGGCGAACGTGACCGCGTGCCAGCGCGTCGGCCACTCGCAGCAAGGCCGCCAGCTTGTTGACCAGCACGCGGGTTTCCCGCGGCAGGGCCATGTATTCGGCGTGCGACGGCTTGGGCCCGCTACGGCGATGGTAGCGCGACACCTGGGCGACGATGGCGATCTCGTCGCGGTTGAGCCCGAAAATCTCCGAATTGGCGATCAGGTAGTAACTGTGCTTGTGGTGGTTGCGGCTGCTCACGAAGCCTCCCACTTCGTGCAACAAGCCGGCGATCTGCAACAGCAGGCGATAGCGCGGCCCCAGCCCGTGCTCGGCGTGCAGTTCGTCGAAGAGGCGAACCGCCACGTCGGCGACGTTGCGGGCGTGCTTCAGGTCGACGTGATACTTCTGCGCCATCGCGGTGGCGGAATGAATCATGCCCTCCAGGAGCGCCTGGTCTTCCTGGCCGGTCACCGCGCGGGCCAGTTCCAACAGCAGGCCGTCGCGCATCGATACGTGAGAGACAATGATCTGCGGGGTTTGGGTGAGTCGCAACAGGTTCTGGTAAACCAGCAGCGCCGGATTCAGGGTCTCGGCCTCGGCGAAGGGCAGCCCGTGGCGTTTGGAAAGCTCTTCGGCGGTATGCCGCTCGCAACGGTCCACCAGGCTGTCGAACTCCTGCGGCTCGATGATCACGAGGTCTTCTGAATCGGTGGGACGGCCGATCTGACGAGCGGCAAAGCGGGCGTCGCCGCCCACGGCGATAAAGGAGCGGACGTTGCGCAGCGGCAGCGCGCTCTGCATCGCAGAGAGTACGTTGCCAATGTGATAGCGGAGCATTTCCGCGGCGCGCTGCGGCGAGTCTTCGCTGGTGGAAAGCATCTCCTGCAGACGGATGGAACCCAGCCGGAGGCTCTGCGAGGTGACGATCTCGCCGTCGTGCAAGAAGGTAAGCAGGGTGCTGCCGCCGCCCACGTCGACGATGAGTGCATCGTCGTGATTGACGCCCAGGGCGTCGCCCACCGCCTGGCGGACGGCGGATACGGTCAGGCGGCTTTCCTCGGAAGTGCCGATGACTTCCACGTGCAGCCCGGTGGCCATGAAGATGCGGTCCAGGAAGGTGTCGGCGTTGCTGGACTCGCGGCAGGCGCTGGTGGCCACGGCCCGCATCCGCTCCACGTGGTACAACTGGAGCAATTGCTGGTAATCGCGCAGTACGGCGACCGCGGCGCGCATGCTGGCGGCGCCAAGGCGTCCACGGCGGAAGGTGTCCTGCCCCAGGCGGACGGCGCGCTGCAAGCGCTCCAGCACTTCAATGCGGCCGTCCGGCAACACCTCGGCAATGACCATGCGAATCGAGTTGGCCCCCACGTCGATGGCCGCCACGGTGCGGGCCGCCACGGCGGACTGCGAGAGCGACGGCGCGGGCTGGGGAGAACCGGAGGGCATGGGCTAATCAGCGGCCGATCGTTTCGGGTTCACGCCGCGCCGATGGCAGTGCGGCCGTCACGGGCTTATGGGGGATGCTGGACTGCAAGACCGCCGGACGCGGCGATTGAACAGCCGCCTCGCGAGCGGGAACATCGCTGCCATTGGCTTTGGGCAGATTGCCGTTGGGAGGGTCACAGCGCAGCCGCGGCACGGAACTGGCCACCGGCACTGGCTCCGCGACAGACTCCACCAGTGGCAGCGCGTCCCCCGCGGCCGAAACAACCGTGCTGGGCACACCGGAAGCGGCGGCCGCGGCGGGCCACGGCGATTGCACGAGGCGGACCAGGTTGTCCCAGAAGCCTTGCCCCCGCAACTGCTGCCAGTAGTCGACCAATTGCTGGAAGATCTGCTGGCGATGGCCGCGGCGCTCCTGGCGGAGGTACTCGATGCCGGGTTCCAGGCGGGCGAATCGCCCGGCGTGGCCAAAATAGGCGATCGCCTGCCGGCGTTCCGCAGCCGCATACATCGCCAGGTGCTCCACCCACACGTCGCAATCGTGGATATCGCCCAGCAGCGTCTGCACGCGTTTCACCGCCGTGATAATCTCGTCCAGGGCCGCACCGTAGACCGGCCGGGCGATCTCGACCGTATAACGCAACCGCTTGGCGGCAATGCGCATGGCATGGTGCCGTTGGCAATCGCTGGGGTTCTGCAAGCTGTCTTCGTAGGGCAGCATCTCCTCCAGGCGGCGGAGAATGTGCTGCCGCGTCTCGGCGCGGGCGAATTCTCCATAGACGCTGGCGTCCTGTCCTTTGGCGTCCGACACCTTTCCGTCAACCGCCTTGCTCTCGGCCAACACGCCTTTGGTGACCGCCTGCATCTCGTCGAGGACTTTGCTGGCCGCCAGACGATCGGCGGCCTTGACGACGATCGGTTGCAACAGGTCGCGCTCATGCTCCAATTGCACCAGCAACCGCGCAATGCCGGGAAAACAACTCTTGTCGCTGGCCACGGAAAGCACGCTGCAGAGAAACTCGATCTGCACGTCCTTGTCGCGGGCGTCGCCCAGCCCCTCGGTGATACGGCGGATCTGCTTCTGCCAACGCTTCAGGGCCTTGGCGTCGAAACAGTCGGAGAACATCTTCAAGGCCGCCCGCAGGCGCCGCGAAGCGACGCGGGCACGGTGAATGAACTCGATATCCTCGGCAGCGCGGACGCCGTCGAACTGCTCGACCAGTTGCTTCACCTGGCGGCGAACATATTGTGCCGCGAGAAACGGATAACTGCGATCCAATTGTTTGGCCATGATTAGGGCTGCCTTTGTCACGGGAGATTCGCTGGCGTGCATACCGCAGTTTCCTGGAAGTTCTTCATTATAAGCCGACCGG
>JBKQVT010000210.1:0-16837 GCA_052139835.1 Thermoguttaceae bacterium | reverse complement strand
CACTGCTGGACAAGCCAGCAGTGGCACCCGGCCATAGTATAGCCAAATCCGCCGCGGGCTGGTATCGTGCTGGGATGGCCATTCTCGGGGCACACCAGTCGATTGCCGGCGGATATTATAAGGCGGTGGAAAGCGCGCATACGCTGGGCTGCGATTGCGTCCAAATCTTCACCCACAGCGCCAGCCAGTGGCGAAGCAAGCCCATCACCGCCGAAGAGGCCGCCAGGTTTCGCAACGCATTGAGCGAGTCGGGCATCGGCCATCCGCTGGCCCACGATTCCTACCTCATCAACCTGGCCAGCCCCGACGACGCGCTTTGGCGAAAATCGCTGGAGGCCATGGTGCAGGAACTGCTGCGGGCCGCGACGCTGGGCATCCCCTACGTCGTCGCCCATCCCGGCGCCTATACCAGCAGCAGCGAAGCGGCCGGAGTGGCGCGGATCATCGAGGCCCTCGATGAAATCGACCGCCAGACCCCTGCCCTGCCGGTCGGCTGCCTGCTGGAGACCACGGCCGGGGCGGGCACGTCGATCGGCGGGCGCTTCGAGCAGCTTGCCGCCATCCTCGCCGGGGTGCGCAACACGGAGCGGCTGGGCGTCTGCTTCGACACCTGCCACGTCTTCGCCGCCGGCTATCCGCTAGCGACCCCGCGGGGCTATCGCAAGACGATGCGGGAGTTCGATCGCCTGGTCGGCATCGGGCGGATCCGCGCCTTCCACCTCAACGACAGCCGGGGCGAGCAGGGCTCGCGGACCGACCGCCACGCCCACATCGGCCAGGGCCGGATCGGCCTGGACGGTTTTCGCGCCCTGCTGGGCGATCGCCGATTCCGCGATCGGCCGATGTACTTGGAGACGCCCAAGGAGATGAAGGGGAAGCGGGACGCGGACGCGGTGAATTTGCGGGTGCTGCGGGCGTTGCTTAAGGAGGAAGGAAAGGGATTTAGGGATTTAGGGATTTAGGGATTTAGGGAACGGTGGTTCCCACCCAAGCCCACCGGCTGCGCCCGGTGGGAAGGCGAAATCGCAAGCGTGCCGCCACGCCGTTTTCATCCTTCATCCTTTATCCTTCATCCTTTCCCCCCCCTCCCCCTTCCGCCCTCCGCCCTCCGCCCTTTTATTGGGGGACCATGAATTGACCGCTTTCCACGGCGCCGCTAGACTGTAGGAGCGACTGGCAGCGGAACCCCAGGGCAGCGGCGATCCATGGACTTGGCCTATTTCAAGCGGTATCGGATGGAGATCAGCCTCACGGGGCGTGATTTCACGCCGTCGCTGCCCGCGGGGTATCGCTTTCTGGGCTGGCAACCCTCGTTGCTGGATGCCTTTGCCGAGGCGAAATATTTGAGTTTTCGCGGCGAGATCGATACCAATGTCTTCCCCTGCCTGGGCGAGCGGGCGGGTTGTCGGCGGCTGATGAACGAGATCAGCCAGAAGCCCGGCTTCCTGGCCGAGGCCACCTGGCTGGTCGAGCACGTGGGGGAAGCGGGCGAGGAGTCGCCGTACTGCGGCACGATCCAGGGGATACGCGACCATGCCGGCCTGGGGGCGATCCAGAACGTGGGCGTCACGCCCGCCCACCGCAACGGCGGCGTGGGCACGGCGCTGCTGCGGCAGGCGATGCAGGGGTTCCAACGGGCCGGAATGTCGCGGGTCTACTTGGAAGTGACCGCCGAGAACGTGGCGGCCATCCGGCTCTACCGCCGCTTCGGCTTTGTGACGGTGAAGACCGTGTTCAAGGCGGTCGAGGCAGCCTACTTGTAGGGTCAGAAGGACATTTTGTGAGCCAACCCATCCTTTCGCATACCTTTGCCAACGGCCTGGTGCTGGTCGCCGAGCCGATGGGGTGGCTGCAATCGGCGGCCTTCACCTTCCTGGCGCCTGCCGGCTGCGTGCTGGATCCCGCGGCGCGGAGCGGCTTGAGCAGTTTCACCTGCGAGATGCTGCTGCGCGGGGCGGGCGAGCGCGACGGCCGCCAGTTCATTCTCGACCTCGACGGCCTGGGGGTCGAGCGCCACGAGGCGGTCTCCAACGCCCACGCCACCTACAGCGGCGCCACGGTGGCGGAGAACTTGCCGGCGGCGCTGGCCATCTATGCCGACCTGCTGCGGCGGCCCCACCTGCCCGCCGAACAGTTGGAATCGTGCCGCCAGGTGGTGTTGCAGGACCTGCGGGCGGTGGAGGACGAGCCGGCGGAAAAGGTGATGATCGAGTTGCGGCGGAGCCACTATCCGCTTCCCTGGGGCCGTTCGGCACAGGGCGAGCAAGCGGCCCTGGAGGCCGCCTCGCTAGACGACGTGCGCCTCTTTTTCCAGCGCCACTACCTGCCCAACGGCGCGATCCTGGGCGTGGCGGGCCGCGTGGACTGGGAACCGCTGGTGGACCTGGTCGGCCAATTGCTGGGCGATTGGCAGCCGCAGCCGGCCCCGACCATCGTCGAGCAGTCCGCGGACGAGAAATACCGCCACGTCGCCTACGACTCGAAGCAGACGCAAATCGGCATCGCCTATCGCAGCGTCCCCTACCGGCACGCCGATTATTTCCAGGCCTGGGGGGCGGTGGGCGTGCTCAGCGGCGGCATGAGCGCCCGGCTCTTCACCGAGGTCCGCGAGAAGCGCGGCCTCTGCTACAGCGTCCACGCCTCGTATCACACGCTGCTGGACCGCGGGGCGGTGTTCTGCTACGCCGGCACCGCGGCCGAGCGGGCCCAGGAAACGCTCGACGTGACCATGAGCGAACTGGTCCGTCTCCGCGCCGGGATCGAGGACCACGAGTTGTCGCGGCTGAAGGCGCGGATCAAGAGCGCGCTCGTCATGCAGCAGGAATCGAGCTCCGCGCGGAGCTCGTCGCTGGCCCGCGACTGGTATCACCTCGGCCGGGCGCGGACGCTCGACGAGGTGGGGGGTTTGATCGACGCCTTGACGTGTGCCAGCATCAATGGCTATTTGGCCCAGCATCCGCCGCGGGATTTCACCGTGGTCACGCTCGGCCCCGGCGCGTTGGAGGTCCGCGGTGAAGTTCCTTAGCCACGTCCTGAAAAACGGCCTGGAGATCGTGGCCGAGTGCAACGGCGAGGCCCATTCCACGGCCTTGGGCTTCTTCGTCCGCACCGGCGCCCGCGACGAGACCGCCGCGGTGGCCGGCGTGAGCCATTTCCTCGAGCATATGCTCTTCAAGGGCACCCCCAGCCGCACGGCCGAGCAGGTCAACCGCGAGTTCGACGAGATGGGCGCCCATTACAACGCCTTCACCAGCGAGGAGAACACGGTCTATTACGCGGCCGTGCTGCCGGAACACCAGGATCGCGCGGTGGCCCTGCTGGGCGACCTGCTGCGCCCTTCGCTCCGCCGGGAGGATTTCGACACCGAGAAGCAAGTGATCCTGGAAGAGATCCGGATGTATGAGGACCAGCCGCCGTTCGGGGCCGACGATAAGTGCCGGGCCGCCTTCTTCGGCGACCACCCGCTGGGCCACAGCGTGCTGGGCACCGCCGCGAGCGTGGGGGCCCTGTCGGTGGCCGAGATGCGGGCGTACTTCCAGCGCCGCTACAGCCCGGACAACATCACCCTGGCCGCTGCCGGGCGGATCGACTTCGACGGCCTGGTGGCGGCCGCCGAAGCGGCCTGCGGCCACTGGCAACGGGGCAACGACGCGCGCGTGGTCGAGCCGGCCCGGCCGCAATCCAACTTCCTCACCCTCGCCAAGGCCTCGGCCACGCAGCAATACGTCCTGCAACTGGCCCAGGGGCCCGACGCCCGCGCCGCGGACCGCTATGCCGCCAAGCTCCTGGCCGTCGTCCTGGGCGACGACTCCGGCAGCCGGCTTTACTGGGAGTTGGTCGATCCGGGCCTGGCCGAGCATTGCGAGCTGAACCACCATGAATATGAAGGGGCCGGCATCTTCGTCACCTTCATGAGCTGCGCCCCGGAAGCCGCGGCGGAAAACGTCCGCGCCATCGCCGCGGTCTACCGCCGCGCGGCGGCCGAGGGCATCACCCCCGCCGAGCTCGAACAGGCCCGCAGCAAGGTCCGCTCGCGGCTGGTGCTTTCCAGCGAGCGGCCCCGCGGGCGGCTGTTTTCCGTGGGCAGCGACTGGATCTATCGCCGCGAGTATCGCCCGGTGGAGGAAGAACTCGACACCATCGCCGCCCTGGGCGTGGACGATGCGGCGGCCGTGTTGGCCGCCTATCCGCTGGAGCGGAACACGACGATCACGGTCGGTCCGGGGTAAAGGGTACCCGAAGCGAGCCGCCGGGTTTATCAAGCGAGCCGCCGGGTTTATCCCGGCGGTTGGGCGGCGCCGCCAGCGACGTGGTTCCCATGGGACCCATGGGACCTATAGGACCTATAAGATCCAAAGAGAACCTATTCCCCCCTCGGGAAACTTCTTTCGTGGCAGCGGAACCAAATGCCGCCGTCGAGCGTTTAATAAGGCATGGAACGGGGGCCGTGGTTGGCAGGGCTCCGGGAAAGCACGAGGGCATACCGCTACGTCAAAGGAGGTTCGCTATGGACGATCGCTTGCCGAGTCGGGACCAGGGGGGTGTTTGGTCTGCTGTCGCCGGCCGACGGACTTCAGCCGTCCTCGTCATCACCGCATTGCTCCTGGGAGGCGTTCTGCCCCTGGCCGGGCTGGGCCAGGAAGCCGCCCCCGCCGAGAAGCCGACGGTCAAACCGCGGCCCGCGCCCGGCAACGTGGCGAAGGGCCTGGCGCGGGCGGCGAAATTGGAATTCAAGGAAACTCCGCTCCAGGCTGCCCTGGACAGCATCTCCGCCCGCTACCGCGTCGAGATCATCCTTTGCAAGCGGGCGTTGGCCGAGGAGCACATTGCGCCGGACATGCCGATCACCGAGCGGATTCACTCGATGAAACTCGACAAGGCCCTCGACGTGTTCTTCCAGCATCTGCACCTTGCCTACGCGGTCTGCGACAACGCCATCGTGGTGACGACGGCGACCCAAGCCGAGGCCGGGCTGGTCACGCGGGTGTATCCCCTTTCCATGCCGCGGGGCATCGGCCGCGCCGGGAACCCCAGGGCGGCGAACGCTTTTCTCACCGAAGTTCAGCAGACTCTCAGGCGAAAGGTCGCGCCCAAATCGTGGGATGAGGTCGGTGGACCGGGCAGCGCGTGCACCCTTTGGCTCGGCAGCACGGGCGCGCTCGTGGTCAGCCAGACGAGGGACGTGCAGAAGGAGGTCGCCGCGCTGCTCGGCGTCAGTCCCGTGACTGTCGCTGCCCGGCCGGCGGCCCCCCGCGGCAAAATCACGGCCGAAACGGCCCTGGGGAAGACCCTTCCCGTCAAGTTCAATAAGACGAAGCTGAAGGACGTGATCGCCGAGCTCGAGTCGCGGACGAACGGTTCCTTCCGCGTGGATCGCAAGTCGATCGAGGCGTTCGGGCTGTCTGCGGACCCGCCCATTACCTTTCGGGCCACCGGCCTCACCCTCCGCAACGTGTTGACGTACATGCTGGCGGACCTTGAGCTCGACTGGACTGTGGACAAGGGCGTCATTGTCATTACATCGCGCGACCTTGTCGAAAACAAGATGTTCACCAGCATCGACTACGCCGTGGGCGACTTGCTGAACGGCGGGCTCTCGGGGGCCGGCTTGGTAGAGATGATTCAGTCGACGGTCTCCCCCACGAATTGGGACATCGTGGGCGGGCCGGCTTCAGTCTCGTTCACGGCGGTCCCACGCCCCACGCTCACGGCCCACACCACGTACCGGATCCACGAACAGATCAACGACGTCCTGGCGGCGCTGCACGTTTTGGCCGGCGGACGCCAATAACCACCCCACGCTGGGAAAACGAAATTCCTGATCGGAGGTGTGCCATGCGACTCGATCATCGTGTCCTCTGGATGACGTGCATCGCCCTGGCGGCGCTAGGGCCGCTGGCGCCGGCCGATGGGCAGGAAAAGCCCGAGCCCGACGCGGCGCCGGCAGCCGCGGCCAAGGCCGACGAAGAAGACACCCGGCTGAGCATGGAAGACATTCAACACATGCGCCGCCAGCGGATGTCGCCCGAGCAAGTCGTGGAGAACGTCGCCGAGCGGGGACGGGACTTCGAGGTCACGGAGGAGGTCGTCAAATCGCTTCGCCGCCTGGGCTTCCGCCCCGCCCAGATCGACGCCATCAAGGAAGCACCCTCCGAGCCGTTGGTGCCCGGCCAATCGCTGAGCACCAGCGACGAGGATCGCGAGGAAACGCTCAAAGAGTTGAAGCTGGTTGCCGTCAAGAGCCGGGCGAAGATCAAGCCGATCGAGTCGCAACACGTCACGCTCTGGGCGGCCGAGGATGCCCAGCAGACGTACCTGCGGGACGTACAAAAGCTGGAAAAGTTCTACCACACGCGGTGCGCGGAGCCGCTGCGCTGCGGCCTGGACAAGCGCTCGACGCACGTCGTGGTGTTGAAGGACCATGCGGAGTACCAGGCCTGGTGCCAGGCCATGTTCGACCTGTTCGGAAAGCAATTCGAGCAGGACGACAACCCCAACGCCGGCGCGCATTTCCGCGAGGAGATCCTCAAGCTGCGGGCATTTTACTGGCGGGATTTTTGCGCGATTTCCGCGGCGGAGCTGCCATTTGATTGGGCGCGCCGCTACGCGGTGGGCGGCGTGGCAAGCATGTACATTGCACAACTGGCGAACCCCCCGCGGCGATTCGGATTCGCCCCGCTGCAGACGGGATTCGTCAACGGGGCGGAGAACGTCGTGTTCGGATCCCCCAGCCTCATGTTTTCCGTGATCGCCTACGGCCAGCAGACCCGGAGCCCGGCCGGAAACCGCCAGGCCTGGAGCCTCCTGGTCCAACAGCGCATGGCCACCCAGCGGGCCACGCCGCTGGGCGAGTTGTTGAAAATGGATAGCAACAAGATGTTGCAACCACATTATGCCGAGGCGTGGACGCTGGTGGGGCTGTTGAGCAAACAGCCCGTCAAGTTCGGAAAGCTTCTGCAGGAAATCAGCGGCGGCGCCTCCGACTTGGAGGCCATCAAGACGGTCTACGGATGGGACGAGCAGCAGCTCACCAAGGAGTGGCACGCGTACGTGGCGGGGCGCAAGTGAAGGGGGCTGCGGCCGTTCCACATTCGTAGACCGGGTAAAACGCGGTGAATTTGCCGGCGGTCTATCCCCTCTGCCGAAACCGGCCCTAAAGTCGATCCGCATTGCCCATCCTGCTTCGCTGCGAAGCGGATTCTATTTGACGATTCCGGGGCCGATACCAATTGTTGCGGCCGCTCCCCTGAGATGTGCCTTGTCGTCCAAGGAGGGAAACAGATGAAGTCACGCAACTTGTTGGGAACTCTTTCTTGCGCACTTTTGGTGCTGGCGGCAAGTTCCGCCGCGGCACTGGACCAGAACGACCCGGCGGACTGCCGCTTGGTTTCAGCCAACGGGGAGGATTCGCCGCCGCCGTTTTCCCAGACCCTGGCCGAGTCGTCGCCGTGTGCCGGCTGCGGTGAGGCGGGCTGCTGGCAGCCGTATTGTTGTCCGCAATGGACGGTCGCGGCCGGTTTCATCATCCTGGACCGGATCGGCGGCACCAATCAAGCGCTCGTCACAAAATCGCCCCCGCTGAGCCAGTCGAACACCGTGGTGCTCACCGGCAACGATTTTCAGCAAGGCTTCGCCGCGGGACCGAGCGTCGACCTGATTCACCACGGCGATTGCGGCTACGACTGGGAATTCTCCTTTTTCCAGATCGGCGGCTGGAACAGCGACCGCACCATCACGACGACTGCAGACGACTGGAAGTACCTGACCATGAGCTGTCCTGCCCACTTCCAGCAAACAAATCAAATTCCCGGCCAAGCAATGGCCTGGGACTATTCTTCGCAACTTTATAACGCGGAGCTGAACGTGCGATGGAATCCTTCCAGCCAAGTGACCATGCTGGCCGGATTCCGCTGGGTCAACCTGGGCGAAAAACTTACGGGCGCCTTGGATCCCCCCAGCATCTCCTGGGAGGCGCCTTTCTGGAATGCGACGACGATCAACAACCTCTACGGTCTCCAGGTCGGCGCCGATTGGAAATTCTTCGCGCGCGGCCGCTTTTCGATCGACGCCCTGGTGAAGACCGGGCTCTACGACAACGACGCGGAGGAGACCACCGGGGTCAGCGTGATCGCCAAGCAAGTGCGAGCCGGCTCCGCTACGACGAACCACGCCGCCTTCGTCGGCGAAACCGGCTTGCTGTGCAAGTATCAGGTGAGCGAGCGCCTTCTGTTGAAGGCCGGTTACGAGGCGATCTGGCTCGAAGGCGTCGCCTTGGCGCCCGGCCAGATTCAGGAAACGTATGTTACCCTTGTGCCCAAGATGACTGCGCAAGCACTTGGCGTGAATTGCAACTCCGGCGTGTTTTATCACGGCGCCACCGCCGGCTTGGAATATTCGTTTTGAACAGTACCGGCACACTACTTCGGGCCCAGAAAATGGGAACCGTGGATAAACGCGGATGAACGCAAAACACTGAACACCATCTAACCCGCGTTTATCCGCGTTAATCCGCGGTTTCTGCCCGTTTCTTTCTCCCCGGTTTGAGCGCGATCCGGCTGCAAATCAGTATTGTCTGCCCCGCGCTCTTGCGGTATCATGCCGCCCGCCTGTCCCAAGATGGGGCATCGTACCAAGCGGCAGGGCAGCCCGGCATGGTCTTCAGTTCCGTCACCTTCCTGTTCTTGTTTCTGCCCCTCGTTCTGCTCTTCTACCACGCCATCGAACTGCCCAGCCGGCTGGGCTATTGCCCACGGCTCTGCCGCCAGCTCTCGAATCTGCTGCTGCTGCTGGCCAGCGTGTTGTTCTACTTTTGGGGCGAGAACTTCCGCATCGGCATCATGTTGCTGACCGCGGGGACCGACTACACGTGCGGACTGATCATGGCCGGCGGGCTGCTGGGCGGCGAAGTCCGGCAACTGGCCGTCGGCGGGCCAAGAAGCCGGTTGCAAAAGACGGCCTTGGCGGCCTCGATCATCGCCAACCTCTCGCTGCTGGGATTCTTCAAGTACTTCGGCTTCGGCGTGGCCAGCTACAATCGCCTCCTCGGCCTGGCTGGCCTCGACGCCTTGCAGTGGCACAACACGCTCAAGATCGCCCTGCCCCTGGGCATCAGCTTCTACACCTTCCAGTCGATGAGCTACACCATCGACGTGTATCGCGGGCACGCGCGGGCCACGCGCAACCTCTTCAATTTCGCCTGCTTCGTCACGCTCTTCCCGCAACTGGTGGCCGGGCCGATCGTCCGCTACGTCACGGTGTCGCGGGAATTGGCCTCCCGCGCCGTCACTTCCAGCGACTTCGCCCGCGGCGCCACGCGATTCGTGATCGGGCTGGGCAAGAAAGTCCTCATCGCCAACGTCGTGGCGGCCGCCGTCGACCAGATTTTCGCCCTGCCGGCCGCGCAATTGGGCTTCGAGACGGCCTGGCTGGGCATCATCGGCTACACGCTGCAAATCTACTTCGATTTCTCCGGCTATTCCGACATGGCGATCGGCATGGCGCAAATGTTCGGCTTCCATCTTCTGGAAAACTTCAACTACCCCTATACGGCCCGCTCCGTGCAGGACTTCTGGCGGCGCTGGCACATTTCGTTGTCGACCTGGTTCCGCGACTATCTCTACATCCCCTTGGGCGGAAGCCGCGGCGCGCCGCGCCGCACCTTCCTCAACCTGGTCGCCGTCTTCTTCCTCTGCGGCCTGTGGCATGGGGCGGGCTGGACGTTCGTGCTCTGGGGACTCTACCACGGCCTCTTCCTGGCGGCCGAGCGAACCCCCGTCGGCGCGTGGCTGGCGCGGCTGCCCGCGGCGGCGCAGCGACTCTACACGCTGCTGGTTGTCATGTGCGGCTGGGTGCTGTTTCGCGCCGCCAACATGGCGCAGGCGTCTGCTTTCTTCTCCGCCATGTTCGGACTGAAAGCAGCCTGGGGACATGCCGCCCGCTACCTGCCCAACGACGTGCGGCTGGCGATGCTCTGCGGGATCGTGCTTGCCACGCCGCTGGCGGCGCAGGCGGCGCTGCGAGTCCGCGAGCTTGCCGGCCGGCGCTTGCCCGCCGCCCTGCCGGCGGAATTGCTGTTTCATGTGGCGCGAACGGCCGGCATGACCGCGATCTTCCTGCTCTCGGCGATGTGGCTGGCCGCGGGCACGTACAATCCCTTCATCTACTTCCGCTTTTGATCGATCGCCGGAACCGGCATGGCACAACCATCCACCAGAGCCCGCATCGGCAACTTCGTCCACGTGGCGGTGTTCGTCGGCTTGCTGTGGCTTCCGCTGGCGGCCGCTCTCTTCCGCTTGGAGCATCGCGACGTGCTGGCCGAGAACCGCGCCTTGGCCCCGCTCCCGCGGCTCGGCACGGACAAGATCGCCAGCCTGGCGGGAAAATTCGACAAATACTACAACGACCATTTCGGCCTCCGCAATACCCTGATCTGGACCCACGACCTGCTCAAAGTGCGCTATCTCGGCGGCGAGGCCAACTCGAAGGAAGTGGTCGAGGGCAAGGATGGCTGGCTGTTCTACTGCGGACTGGGCGCCGAGGAAAACCACCAGGGCCTGCGCCCCTTCACGCCCCGACAACTCGAGGCCTGGCAGGACGTCCTGGAAGGAAAACGGCGCTGGCTGGCGCAACGAGGGATCGAATATCTGTTCGTGGTCGCGCCCGACAAGGAAAGCATCTACCCCGAATACCTGCCCGCCTATCTGCAACGCCCCGGGGCCACCACGCAGTTGGACCAGTTGGTGGAATACCTGCGTAAGCATTCCGACGTGGAAATCGTCGATTTGCGGCCGGCGTTGCGGGCCGCCCGGCACTCGGGCGACGTCTACTACGCGCACGACACCCATTGGAACGACCGCGGTGCGCTGGCTGGCTATCGCGAGATCTGCGCCCGCTTGCAACGCTACTTCCCGGAACTGAAGCCGTATGCTTCCCAGGACTTCCGGCACGTGCGGGCCGAGCGCGCCGGCGACCTGTGCGCCCTGGCCGGCCTGCACGACCTCCGCCAGCCGTGCGAGCGGCTGCTGGCCGGCAGCGCCTTCAAGGTCAAACCGGTCGCCCTGGAACTGGGCCGGGAGTATCCGTGGCCGAAATTCGCCGACTGGCAGAAGCCGCTGGCCTTCGAGCGGCCGGACCGCCGCGGGCGGCTGCTGCTGTTCCACGATTCCTTCCTGGGCGAATATCGCCGGTATCTGGCCGAACACTTCGGCCGCAGCGTGTGCCTGTCGATGCAGCCCGATTTCGCGGTCTTGAACCTCATGGTCCAACGGGAGCGGCCCAACGTGGTGGTCGAGGAATGGGTGGAGAGATATCTGGCCGAGCCGCCGCCTTCCCATCCGCTTTGGACCGCCGCCCGCAACGCCGCCGCCCCGACGCGGCGGTAGAGGGCGTGCTACTGCAAGACCTTGCCGTCGATAAATTCTCCGCCGGCCCGCGTGATCAGCGCGGCGAAGACATCGCGGTCCAGGCCCACGGCCAAGAAATGGACCGAGCCGTCCACGAGCACGGCGTTGGCCCCGCCGGGATGGAAGGCATAGATGCCCCAGGAATTGTTGCAATTGATCGTGCAGTTGCCGCCCGGCGTCCGGCCATCGTCGCTCCACGTCTTGTAGATGCACGAGTTGTACGATGCCCAGGGTCCCCACCAGTAGGGAAACCGCAAGGCGGAGTTGTCCGCCTGTCGCACGCCCAGGATCCAGTAATCGGGGCGCCCGGCCAGTTCGGAGATGAGCAGGGTATGGGCGGTGCCGTCGGTGATCTCGCTGACGCGCCGGCCGCGGCCGACCGCCAGCGCGGGGGCCTCCAGTTCGTCCGAATCGAGCGCGTACTGGGCGGGAGGCAACCAAAAGGCATCCACGCTGTTGGGGGCGAAATAATCGCCTTCGGCCCCGATCGTGCCCGTGTCAATGCCGGGCACGGGGGCATCGTCGTCGGTGATGATGTCTACCTTTCGGCCTGCCGGCGCCGAGGGACAGGAAAATACCGCGACCGGAGCGGCGACGGCGGCCGCATTGCCTTGGTCCCAGAAGTTGAGCTTGTAGTTATACTGTGCTGCCAGCGCCTTTTCTTCCAGGTACGGCAGCAGGGCCGGCCCCCAGCCGCGATAGGGGACGCTCGTCTGGCAGCGCGCCGGCAAGACGCCGTTCTCACTCTCGAAGTTGAGCACCGCCAGGCCGATCTGCTTGAGGTTGTTCACGCAGGAGAGGCGGCGGGCGGACTCCCGCGTGCTCTGCACGGCGGGCAAGAGCACCCCGGCCAGGATGCCGAGGATGGCGATGACGACCAGCAGCTCGACCAGGGTGAAACCCCGGAGACGGCGGCGGCGGGCGTAGCAGGTGAAATCGGGCGGCACAACCAGTTTCCCTGAGTTCTTGGCCCTCCGAGCGCTCGGGGAGCGCCTCATTCCCCGAAGCTACCAAATCCGCGTCGGTCGGTCAACGACCGGTGTTTTGGCCCCGATTGTGCAGGACATTTAGCCATGGATGAAACACGGATTGAACACGGAAAAGCGTGCCGACCCATGGGTCAGGCGGGGATTCCGATACCCTCTTGTCCGTGTTTCGTCCGTGTGTCGATCCCTGGCTGTGTTCCAATGCCTTCTTCTCCGTGTTTCATCCGTGTTCATTCCGTGGCTTCTGCCCGTTTCTTTCGCCCCAGCGTGGACGGGTATAATCCTCCTCGACCGCAATCCATGGTTGCAAGTTGACACGCGTGTCAATGTCCGCTATAATTTCCAGGCACGGCTACGGTTGTCTTGACCCCTGCCGCGGCGAGCGACCTGGAGCGGCTGAGCAATCCGATCCACGGTCGGATACTCAGGCTGCTGGTGCGGCTCCAGGGATGGCCCGGCGTGAGCGGAGCCAAGCCGTTGCGGGGCGAAATGGCCGGCCGCTACCGGCTTCGCACCGGCGATTACCGGGTTCAGTTCCGCGTCGCCGCGGACGCCGTGACCGTGGAGAAAATCGGGCATCGCGACGGGTTTTATGGAGAGTGATTTATGGCCGCACAAACCATTTTGTTGGAAGGCAAGCCCTACGTGGTTTTGCCGCGCGAGGAATACGACCGGCTGACGACCTTGGCCAAGGCGGGGGAACTGCCACCGCTTCCCGCGCCGGACGCCCAGGGCAATTACCCGGCCGTGGAATACGCCCGCGCCAGCCTGGCGCGGAAGATCATTCGCGACCGGGTCGCCGCGGGCTTGAGTCAGCGCGACTTGGCCCTGCGGGCCGGCGTCCGCGTGGAGACGCTCTGCCGGATCGAGACCGGCAAGCACGTCCCCAGCGTGCCGACGATCGACAAGCTCGACCGCGCCCTGAAGCAAGCGGCAAGGAAGCAGCAAGTCGGCAAGCGGCCAAAGCGTATGACCCGGAAAGGCAAGTAGAGGAGCAAGAGGTGAGGAGCAAGCGATGCCAGGAGTCGTTTTTGCAGCCGTTGCTCGTTAGGAGCAGTCCCTGACGCCTTTCTCCCACGCTCGTCCGCACTGGCCTAGAACGAGTTCCACACTAGGTCGTGCGGAACATCAACGGGATAAAGCCCTGGCTGCCTTCTTCCGCCGAACTGCCGGAGTGCAATCTCCAGCGCAGTCCACGCAAGCGGCTTGATGCGAGCTGCTGCGGCTTCACAACTCGCATAGTCATCCACCAAGCAGTCGACGACAATTGGAGAGAAATCACTCCACTGCCCCCGAGCCCAACTCGCCCGCGTCGAAGAATATAACGACGCCGCAGCAAATCTGCGTCCCCTCGTCGCCCGGCAGTGGCTAATCATGTCAAGACGCTCCTGCACGATCTTCAGAACAGGAGTCGGCGTTTCGCCCCTTGCTGTGAGGCTGGTAAACACTGCGACCAAACCGCTTTCCGAGTCAAGGACCACGGCCGGATTCAAGCAACCGTACCAGATGTGTTCTCGGGTGCGGGTCCAATGGAGGACTCTTGCGCCAATCACCGGCAGACGCCGAGCGATCCACGGAAGATGCGAGCAAAACCGACGAAGCGAACGGTCGATTGGGTTCCTCCCGAAGTACTCCGCATATCTCTTTCTCGAGATGAGCAGTTCTCCCGGAACGGCGGCTCTTGTGGAGTTGTCCAGCGTCTTCATCTTGTGCGCGAGCCCCGTTCGGTGCACGTGAAGTTCGGGAGAAAAGATGGGGTACAACTGATTTCCGCCGCTTCGTGCTCGCGTTGCTTTTCCCTTTCTCATACAGCCCGAGCGAGTAACGGGCCGGCTGTTCCGTCCTTCCCGCCGGACGCAGCCGGCGGGCGTGGCGATCGCCGCTCGCTAATCGCCAATCCCGATTCGCAACCAAACCGCCGGGGTAAACCCGGCGGCTCGCTAATTCCCCCCTCCTTCACCCCGCCCCGACGCCACGCTCCAGCGCCGTCTGATCGCGCTGATACAACGCCAACACCGACTCGAAGGTCCCGCTGGAAATCGCCCAGACCGGCTGGTCGTCGCTGTGGGCGTTGCAGTGCGCAGTGAAGAGACGATAGATGAACTTGAAGAGGTGCCGCGGCACCCGCAACGTGCTGAAGGCGTCCCGCAGGCGCCGCTCGTCGATGGCCGGCTCGAAGAGTTCGCTCAGCGTGGGCGTTTTCCCCTCGGCGGCACAGGCCTTCAGCCGGGCGTTGGCCAGGTCGTAGAGCGATTGGCCCGTCCACTCCAAAGAGCGGATGAGGTTCTGCTTGTCGAGGCGGGCCCGCTGGTGGAAATCGCGGTCCTCGCGGTCCAACTGCCGTTCCAACTCGATCGGCAAGAGCAGCTTCACGCCCAGGCCGGGATGCTTCAAAAACTTGTTGTCGAGCATGGGCCAGATCATCGCCTGCATCAGCTCGGTCGAGCCGTTGATGAGATAGGGCTCGTCCACCCGATCCACCAGCACCACGATGCCGTCCAGATGCAGCGAGCGGAGCACCCCCTGGAGCTTGCCGAGCAGCTCGTAGCGGTCGTCGGTCCGCTGCGCGTCGGGCAGGGGCTGGCCGACCAATTGGCCGCCGGAAAAACTCATGAGCATCCGCCGCAGCAGGTTCACGTTGCGATTGAGGACGCGGGTATTGCGGGCGACGCCCCACGCCCGCCATTGCCACCGCAGCAGCCGCCAGAGCCGCGGGGCCCAACCGGCGGCAATGGCCAGCAGCGACAGCCAAAGGCAGGCCCGGCCGGACCAGTGCCACTTGGACCAGAGCGTCACGAACGCGGCCACGCTCGCCACCGTCGCGGCAATGCCGAGGGCGATGTCCCATTTCGACCGCCACACGGAGAATCGCAGCTTGTGGCGCAGCCGGTCCCAACGCTCCTGGGGCGTCTCGGCCGTCGATTGATCGTAGCAGGCGGCCAGCAGCATCAGGTCGCGGACCTGCGAGCGGTCCAGCGACTGGACGGGCAAGGGCTCGTCGCGGGCCGCCGGATGCCGCGCCTGCGTCACCCCGAGCACGCGGTCGACCACTTGCGTGACGGCCAGGGCCAGGATGGCGTCGATGTGGTCCCATAGGCGCCAATGGGTTAGCATCCGCTCGGTCCGCCGGCCCCGCCCGGAGAAGCGGTCGCGGAAGCGGTCCAGGAAGGGATTGAAGTCGTCGTATTGGACCACGAAGACCTGCCGCTCGGGGTGGTCGGCGTTGTAATCGGTCAGCCGGTGGGCGATTTGCAGCCGCAGGGCCGTCTTGCCCGAGCCCTTCTCGCCGAAGACCACCGAGGTGGCCGGCTCGGTGGGATCGCCGTAGATTTTGTCCCAGGCCGGGTGGTAGGTGTTGGCGATGCAATAGCCCTTGAAGACCAAGTCGGTCTGGGCGTCTTCGTCGGCGAAGGGATTGGAGGCGATGCCGTGGTGCTGGAGAAACTGCTGGATTTTCATGGCGGGCTCCTGCACTCTTTCTCCGGCTGGCGGAATCGCTAGTGCCTGTACAATTCGAGGCAGAAAAGGACGATGACCAAGGCGACGGCGACGGCAGAGAGCGTCACGATGACGAGAATATCCTTAGTGCGGTTCGCACGTCGGGCCTTCGCGTGCAAGGGCCGCGGGGGCACCGGTGGCGCACCGGTGGCGATGGCGGCGGGGACGGGGATGGGGACGGGGGCGAGATTGGAGGCAGGGGCGGGATTGGAAGCGGGGGCCGGATTGGCGGCGGGAGCCGCTTGCTCGGGGCGGAGGCTGGAAAACACCCCGGCCGCCTCGCGCCAGTCCCGCCATCCCTCTCGCCAGACGAGTGAATCGCCGCTGATGCGGCCTTCGCCCAGCCAGGTCCGCATGATGTCGGCCCCGGCGGGACCGAATTGGCCGCCCGACGGGGGCCGGACATACCACACCACGTTGCCCGCCTCGACCAGCGGATCGACCGCGGCCGGCGCCGCCGGGCCCGCCGGCGCACCCGGCCAGGCCGTCGGGCTGGGGCCCAGGGGCGCGGAGACAATCGGCGTCGGGCCGGCAGCGGCGGCAGCGGCGGCCTCGTCCCCCGGCGGGGTCGGGGGCGCGATGGATAGCGGTCCCGACGATGAGTCCTCCTCGGCCGTCTCGCCCTCCGGCGTGCCGCCCGAGGGGCCCGCATCCGGCTGGCCGGCCTGCCCCGGCTCGTCGCGGGTGCTGGGCCGGGTGCTCTCGGTGGGAATCTGGATCTTCGCGCCGCAGAAGGGGCAGATCCCCTTCCGCCCCGCCTGGAACTCCTTGACGTTCAGCTTATGGCCGTTCGGGCAATAAAAGCGAATACCCATAGCCCCCATTATAGCCTCGCCGGCGGGCTTGGGAAGTTCAGGGGCCGGCGGGCCTTGGGTGCCACTGCTGGCTTGCCCAGCAGTGCCGTCGCACCGTCCCCTCGCTGCACTGCTGGGCAAGCCAGCAGTGGCACCC